>JBDTYI010000253.1:0-17308 GCA_040005775.1 Solirubrobacteraceae bacterium | reverse complement strand
CCGGCGAGGAGATCGCCGTGCAGCCCGAGGCCGAGGAGGACGACGCCCCGGTGCCCGACCTCATGGCGGCGCTGAAGGCGAGCCTCGACCAGGTCCGCGACCGCGACGCGGGCGGCGACGGCGCCGCGAAGACGAAGCCGAAGCCGAAGCCGAGGGCGAAGGCGAAGGCCGAGGCCAAGCCGAAGGCCGCCGCCAAGAAGGCGCCGGCCAAGAAGAAGTCGGCCGCCAACAGCTAGCCGAGGCGGTCCTGGGGGTATTGCCGCCCGATGGCCGCCACCGTGACCCCCGCCTCCGTTCGGCTGCGGCGCTCGGATTGCTCGGGTACGGGGATCCACCGCGTCAAGCACGGTCGCGGCTTCCGCTATCTCGACCACGACGGCGAGTCCGTGCGCGAGGACGAGGTCCTCGAGCGCATCGACGCAATGGTCATCCCGCCTGCGTGGAAGGACGTGTGGATCTGTCCCCACCCCGGCGGCCACATCCAGGCCACGGGCATCGACGCGGCCGGGCGCAAGCAGTACCTCTACCACCAGCGCTGGCGCGAGCGACGCGACACGGAGAAGTTCGACGAGATGCTCGTCTTCGCACGCTCGCTGCCAGGGCTGCGCGCGCGCGTGGACGCCGACCTGGAGCGCGGGGACCTGTCCTTCGACCACGTCTGCGCGACGGCCGCGCGCCTGCTGGACCGCGGCTTCTTCCGCGTCGGCGGCGAGGACTACGCGGTGCGCAACGAGACCTACGGCCTGGCGACGATGCAGAAGAAGCACGTTCGCCTGAACGAGGGCATGCTGCTGTTCGACTACCCGGCCAAGCACGGAAAGCGCCGCGTACAGGCGGTGATCGACCCCGAGGTCGCCGATGTCGTCGGCCGGCTCAAGCGCCGCCGGGGCGGCGGGGACGAGCTGCTGGCCTACCGGCGCGGCCGGACCTGGCAGGACATCAAGTCGGCCGACATCAACGCCTGGCTGAAGGACGCCACCGGGGAGGACATCTCGGCGAAGGACTTCCGCACATGGGGCGCCACCGTCCTCGCCGCCGTCGCACTGGCCGTTTCGGAGAGCGCCCCTGCCACCAAGACCGGGCGCACACGCGCGTTGACCCGGGCGGTGAAGGAGGTCGCGCGATACCTGGGCAACACGCCGGCGGTCGCGCGCGCGTCCTACATCGACCCGCGCGTGCTGGACCGCTTCGCCGACGGCGAGACGATCGACCACGCACTCGTCAGCGCCGCCGCCGAGCGCCCTGAGGAGGGCACCGCGATCCAGGGCCCGGTCGAGGACGCCGTCCTCGACCTCCTGGAGAGCTAGCTACTCGCCCCGGCGGACGAGGGCTCTGCCCGAGCTAGGCCGCAGCTTCGTCCGCGTCGAGGGCCTCGATGGCCTCGTCGCGGGTCGGCCGGATCGTGAAGATCTGATCCAGGCCGGTGATCTCGAACGTCTTGGCGATGTTCGTGTCCGTGTTGACGATCGTCAGCGCGCCGTCACGTGAGCGCAGGCGCTTGACCGCGCCGATGAGCACGCCGAGCGCGGTCGAGTCCAGGAACGTGGTGTCGGTGAGGTCGACGACGATGCGCGCGCGACCGGACTCGAGCGTCTCGCCGAGGGCGGCCTTCAGCTCCGGAGCGGTGAACAGGTCGATCTCGCCGGCGACGGCGACGACCTGACGCTGATCGTCGATCGGATCGGTGGTGAGGGAGAACTCAGGTGGCATCTGGGCTAAGGGTGACGGAATCAGGAGCAGAGCGTCGAGGGAGCCGGCCTAAGCGCGGAAGGTGAGCCGCAGGACGAGGTCGTCGGAGTCCTCGCCGCGCTCGGTAGCGATCTCGTCGGCGACCTGCTGGAAGACATTGCCGACGCCCGGGAGTTCGGCGTCGGCCACGAGGCCCTTGGCGCCATCGGGGGCCAGTTCGCCGACGCGGAGCTCGAGCTCGCGGTCGTCGGCGCGCACGGAGATCGCGACGTGGGCGTTGCGCGCGTTGGCCGGCGCGTGCGCGGCGACGGCGTCGGTGAGCAGCATCGCGTCGTCGAGCCGGTCGATCGGGCACTGGGCGCGGGCGGCGAGCATGCCCACGACCCGGCTGAGGACGGGGGCTACGAGGGGCCCGGTCCGCACCCGGACCTTCGCTTCGTTGAAGGTGGCTGTGCTGCTCACTGGTCCTGTCCGTCGTCGAGGGTGCCGTCGCCGGGGGCGAGGGAGAAGGTCATGCGCACCTCGGTCTCCTCGGTCTCGCCGGTGCCGAGCTCCAGGGAGTCGGCGAGCGTGGCGATGAGCGGGAGGCCGAGGCCGAGCCCCGGGCTGTCGGCGCGCGGGACGATCCCGCGGCCGCGGTCGTGGATGACGATCGCGACGTGGTCGTCGAGCACCGAGGCGCGCAGGCCCATCGGCCCCTCGCCGTTGGGGTAGGCGTGAACGACCACGTTGGTGCAGGCCTCGGTGACGGCCAGCTTGATGTCGGAGAGGACCTGATCCTCCACGTCGAGCACGTCGCCGAGGCCGCCGATGGCGTGTCGGACCACGGCGACGTTCTCCGCGCGGGCGGGAAGGCTGAGCTCGAGATCTGGGGAGAGTTGCGTCACCTGTGGATCGTGCCCACGGGTCGCGTCCCGGAGCCACGCCGCATTCGTGCCCGCCGCGCTCCCTTCTCAGTCATCGGTCTGCCCCTTACGTCAGTCTTTCCGCTCCTGCGGCCAAGCCCGCCGCGAACATGCGTCTGGCGACGGGACTGGCTACCCCGCGCCGCGGTCACGAAAACTCGATCCCAAACGACGCCGGGACACCCGTGGGCGCCCCGGCGCGGTGGCGGGAGGCCGCCGTGGGTGAGGCGCCGGGGCAGGGTCCGGCACACCGGATCACGGCGGGCTGCGGGAGGGGACCCGCGCCCTTTGGATTCCCAGCTCCGGCCGCCACAACCCGCGGCAGTTGCGATCTGACACCGAGCCGCCCACGGCGGGCGGGCGGTGGGCGGGGGTCGCTTACACACGGCGCATCACCCTCGCGTCTCGCTGACCGTATGATTCTCGGCTCGCTCTCGGGTTCCGCCCGCCGCCACCGGACCTCAGCTCTATGTTCTCTCGCATCCCGGCTCACGCCGAAGGCCTCTACGACCCCAGGTACGAGCACGACGCCTGTGGCGTCGCCATGGTCGCGCGCCTCGACAACGAGCCGCGCCACGATGTGATCGTCAAGGCACTCGAGGCGCTCGACAACCTCGAGCACCGCGGCGCCGAGGGCGCCGACGTCCGCACGGGCGACGGCGCCGGGATCCTCGTCCAGCTGCCGCACGCGTTCTTCCGCGGGGTCGTCGACTTCGAGCTCCCGGCCCCCGGCCGCTACGGGGTGGCGATGTGCTTCCTCCCGCGCGACCGGGCGCTGAGCGCGCGCATCGAAGCGCTGCTCGAGCTCAACGCCCGCGTCGAGGGCCAGCGCGTCCTCGGCTGGCGCGACGTCCCCGTCGACGAGTCCCACGTGGGCGACACAGCCAATGCGAGCCGGCCCGTCGTGCGCCAGCTGTTCATCGAGGCCGGCCCGGGCTTCGAGGACGACCGCGACGCCTTCGAGCGCAAGCTCTACGTGATCCGGCGGATCGTCGAGCACGCTGTCGGCCCCGACTTCTACGCCCCGAGCTTCTCGGCGAAGACGATCGTCTACAAAGGGATGCTCAAGGCCCCGCAGGTCCGCGCCTTCTACCCCGACCTGCAGGACGAGCGCTTCGCCTCGGCGCTGGCGCTGGTGCACAGCCGCTTCTCCACGAACACGTTCCCGAGCTGGGAGCTGGCCCATCCGTTCCGCGTGATCGCCCACAACGGCGAGATCAACACGCTGATGGGCAACGTCAACTGGATGCGCGCCCGCGAGTCGCAGCTGGCGAGCGAGCTCTTCGGCCTCGACATCCAGAAGGTGCTGCCGATCGTGCGCCCGGGTGGCTCGGACTCGGCCACCTTCGACAACGTTCTCGAGCTGCTGATGCTCGCCGGCCGCTCGCTGCCCCACGCGGCAATGATGATGATCCCCGAGGCCTACCAGGGCCGGGACGACCTCTCCGACGAGCTCAAGGGCTTCTACGCGTTTCACTCGTGCCTGATGGAGCCGTGGGACGGCCCCGCGGCCGTCTGCTTCACCAACGGCGACGTCGTCGGCGCCACGCTGGACCGCAACGGCCTGCGCCCCGGGCGCTGGGTCGAGACCAAGGACGGCTACGTCGTGCTGGGCTCCGAGACGGGGATGCTCCGAGTGGCGCCCGAGAACGTCCGCCGGCTGGGCCGCCTTCAGCCGGGCAAGATCTTCCTCGTCGACCTCACCGAGGGGCGCATCGTCGACGACGAGGAGGTCAAGCACGAGATCGCCACCCAGAAGCCCTATGGCGGCTGGTTCAGCGAGCACGTCGTGCACTTCAACGACCTCGAGCGCGCACCCTCGCGACGCGAGACCGAGCTTCCGCTGCGCCAGGCCCAACTCGCCTTCGGCTTCTCCCAGGAGGATCTCCGCGTGCTGCACGCGCCCATGGCGCGCACGGGCGAGGAGCCGATCGGCTCGATGGGCAACGACGCGTCGCTGGCGGTGCTCTCCGACCAGCGCCCGCCGCTGTTCAGTTACTTCAAGCAGCTCTTCGCGCAGGTGACCAACCCGCCGATCGACCCGATCCGCGAGGCGCTGGTCATGTCCCTGGGCACGGGCGTGGGCGCCGAGCTCAACCTGCTGGCCGAGACGCCCCAGCACGCCCACCAGCTGGTCATGGACCAGCCCATCCTGCGCAACGACGAGCTCGAGACGCTGCGCGCGGTGGCCACCGACGTCTTCAAGTCGCACACGATCGACATCACCTGGCCCATCGACGAGGGCCCGGACGGCCTGCAGAAGCGCCTCGCCGACGTGTGCGACGAGGCGACCGACGTGATCGCCGGCGGCATCAACATCGTGATCCTGTCCGACCGCGCCGTCGGCCCCGACCGTGCGCCGATCCCGTCGCTGCTCGCCGTCGCCGCGGTGCACCACCACCTCGTCCGCATCGGCACGCGCCTGCGCGCAGGCCTGGTGCTCGAGTCCGGCGAGCCGCGCGAGGTGCACCACTTCGCGACGCTGATCGGCTACGGCGCGAGCGCGATCAACCCCTACGTGATGCTCGACACCGTCGGCGAGCTGTGCACCGATGGCCGCGTCGAGGGCGTCGAGGACTGCGATCAGGCCGAGAAGCACATCGTCAAGGCGATCGGCAAGGGCCTGCTCAAGACGATCTCCAAGATGGGGATCTCCACGATCCAGAGCTACTGCGGCGCGCAGATCTTCGAGGCCGTGGGCCTGGAGCGCACGCTCATCGAGCGCCACTTCACCGGCACCGCGTCGCGCATCGGCGGGATCGGCCTCGACATCTTGGCGCGCGAGACGCTCGAGCGCCACGCGCTGGCGTGGCCCGGGACCCACGAGGACCTGCTGCCGGTGGGCGGCGTCTACGCGTGGCGCCGTGACGGCGAGCACCACATGTGGAACCCGGAGACGATCGCGTCGCTGCAGCACGCCGTCCGCTCGTCGAATGGCACGTCACAGCAGAGGTACGACGAGTACGCAGAGCAGGTCAACTCCGACGCCGCGCGCCGCGCGACGCTGCGCGGGCTGCTCACGTTCGCCGACGGCGACGGGGCGATCGACGTCTCCGAGGTCGAGCCGGCCCAGGAGATCGTCAGGCGCTTCGTGACCGGCGCGATGTCGCTGGGCTCGATCTCGACCGAGGCCCACGAGACGCTCGCGATCGCGATGAACCGCCTCGGCGGCAAATCGAACACGGGCGAGGGTGGGGAGGACCCGCGCCGCTTCACGCCCGACGAGAACGGCGACCGCCGTCGCTCGGCGATCAAGCAGGTGGCCTCGGGGCGCTTCGGCGTGACGATCAACTACCTCGTCAACGCCGACCAGCTGCAGATCAAGATGGCCCAGGGCGCCAAGCCCGGCGAGGGCGGCCAGCTGCCGGGCCACAAGGTCGACAAGTACATCGGCTCGATCCGCTTCACGACGCCGGGCGTCGGCCTGATCTCGCCGCCGCCGCACCACGACATCTACTCGATCGAGGACCTCAAGCAGCTCATCTACGACCTGCGCTGCGCGAACCCCGAGGGCTCCGTCTCGGTGAAGCTCGTCAGCGAGGTCGGCGTCGGAACGGTCGCCGCGGGCGTCGCGAAGGCCAACGCCGACCACGTCCTCATCGCCGGCCACGACGGCGGCACCGGCGCCTCGCCGCTGAGCTCGATCCAGTCGGCCGGCGTGCCGTGGGAGATCGGCCTGGCCGAGACCCAGCAGACGCTGCTGCGCAACGACCTGCGCTCGCGCATCACCGTGCAGACCGACGGCCAGCTGAAGACCGGGCGCGACGTAGCGATCGCCGCGATCCTGGGCGCCGACGAGTACGGCTTCTCGACCGCCCCGCTGATCGCGACGGGCTGCATCATGATGCGCGCCTGCCACCTGAACACGTGCCCGGTCGGCATCGCCACGCAGGACCCCGAGCTGCGCAAGCGCTTCCAGGGCACCCCCGAGCACGTCGTGAACTTCTTCTTCTTCGTGGCCGAGGAGCTGCGGGGCATCATGGCCTCGCTGGGCATCCGCAAGGTCGACGAGATGATCGGGCGCACCGAGCTGCTGCGCGTCGACCACGCGATCGACCATTGGAAGGCGCGCGGGGTGGACCTCACCAACGTGCTGCACCAGCCCGAGCTGCCCGCGGGCGACCCGCGCCACCGTGTCAAGGGGCCGCCGGAGGTCCTCGGCGACCACCTCGACTGGGAGCTTCTGCGCGACGCCGAGCTCGCAGTGCGCGACAAGCAGCCCGTCGCGCTCGACAGGGCCGTGCGCAACGTCAACCGCTGCGTCGGCGGCATCCTCTCGTCGCGGATCGCCCAGCGCCACGGCGCCGAAGGCCTGCCCGCCGACACGATCAAGGTGCGCTTCGAGGGCTCGGCCGGCCAGACGTTCGGCGGCTGGCTGGCGCGCGGCGTCAGCTTCGAGCTGCACGGCGACGCCAACGACTACACCGGCAAGGGCCTGTCGGGCGGCACGCTCTCCGTCCAGCCGCCCGGGGGAATCACGTTCGACGCAGCGACGAACGTGATCGTCGGCAACACCGTGCTCTACGGGGCGACCGAGGGCAAGGCGTTCTTCCGCGGGACCGCGGGCGAGCGCTTCGCGGTGCGCAACTCGGGGGCCAGCGCGGTCGTCGAGGGCGTCGGCGACCACGGCTGCGAGTACATGACCGGCGGGCGCGTCGTCGTACTCGGCGGCACCGGGCGCAACTTCGCCGCAGGAATGAGCGGCGGCCTGGCCTTCGTGCTCGACGAGGACGGCGCCTTCCGCTCGCGCGTCAACCCGGCGATGCTCGAGCAGCTCGAGGAGCTCACCGACGCCGACGCCGACGCCGTGCGCGCGCTGGTGGAGGAACACCACCAGCGGACGGATTCGCCGGTCGCCGCACGCGTGCTGGAGAGCTTCGAGGAGTTACGCGACAGCTTCGTGAAGGTCTTCCCGGCCGACTACAAGCGCGTGCTCGACGAGCAGGCCGATGTCGAGATGGCGACCAGCTGATGGGCGATGTCGGCGGCTTCCTGAAGATCGAGCGTCACGGCGTCACCTACGACGACCCGAAGGCGCGGATCTACGGCGACCAGACCTACAAGGAGTTCCTCGTCCGGCGGCCCGACGAGGAGCTGGCCGCGCAGGGCGCGCGGTGCATGGAGTGTGGCGTGCCCTTCTGCCACAACGGCTGCCCGCTGGGGAACCTCATCCCCGACTGGAATGACCTCGTCTTCCGCGACCGCTGGCGCGACGCGATCCGCCAGCTGCACGCGACGAACAACTTCCCCGAGTTCACCGGACGCCTGTGCCCCGCCCCGTGCGAGGCCGCGTGCGTGCTGGAGATCCGCGAGGGCGACTCGGTCACGATCAAGCAGATCGAGAACTCGATCATCGACCGCGCCTGGGAGGAGGGCTGGGTCGTCGCCGTCCCGCCGCGCGCGGAGACCGGCGAGTCGGTTGCCGTCGTCGGCGCCGGGCCCGCGGGCATGGCCGCCGCGCAGCAGCTGCGCCGCGCGGGTCACGCCGTGACGCTCTTCGAGCGCGACGAGGCCGCGGGCGGCCTGATCCGCTTCGGCGTGCCCGACTTCAAGATCGAGAAGCGCGTGGTGGAGCGCCGTGTGCAGCAGCTGGTCGACGAGGGCGTGGAGCTGCGCTGCGGTATCGACGTAGGGGTCGACCTCACCGTCGACGAGCTGCGCGAGCAGTTCGATGCAGTGGTGCTGAGCATCGGCTCACGCGTGCCGCGCGACCTGTCGGTCGACGGCCGCGAGCTCGACGGCGTGCACTTCGCCATGGACTACCTCTACTGCCGCACGCGACAGGTCCGCGACGCCGACGGCGTGCCGGGTGAGATCACGGCGAAGGGCAAGAAGGTCGTCGTCATCGGCGGCGGCGACACCGGCGCCGACTGCGTGGGCAACTCGATCCGCGAGGGGGCCGAGTCGGTCGTCCAGCTCGAGCTGCTGCCCGAGCCGCCCGCCTCGCGCGCCGACGACCGCACGCCGTGGCCGCTGTGGCCGATGAAGTTCCGCCTCAGCTACGCGATGGAGGAGGCGAAGGCGATCGACCGCGGCGAGCAGGACTTCTCCGTGGTCACGACGCATTTCGAGGGCGATGGCCGCCTGCAGCGCCTGCACTACGCGCAGGCTGCGCCCGCGCCGCCGTTCGCCCCCGTCGAGGGCTCCGAGGGCGTCATCGAGGCCGATCTCGTCCTGCTGGCGATGGGCTTCCTGCATCCTCAGCACGAGGGCGTCGTCGACGGGCTGCAGGTCGAGAAGGACCAGCGCGGCAACGTCCGCGCGCCCACGTACGCGACGAGCGTCGACGGCGTGTTCGCCGCGGGCGACGCGCGCCGCGGGCAATCGCTGATCGTGTGGGCGATCAATGAGGGACGCCAGTGCGCGCGCATGGTCGACCGCTTCCTCGTCGGCCTCCGGCCCGAGCTCACGCTCGTCGGCGCCGGCGACGCGGACGACGGCCCCGCGGGCCCGCCGCAGCAGGCATCACCCGGTTTGTAGAGCGAGGTAGGTTTCTCGCGGCCGTCCCCTCGGCGGCTTTGTCCCATAGGAGGAGACCTCTCAATATGCGTCGCGCCCTCGTGGCCGCGGCCTGCATGCTCGGCGCCTGGTCGGCGTCGGCGTCTGCGGCCACGACCCTCAACGTGATCCCGCACGGGCAGTTCGAGCCGGGCGTCCCGTGGGCCGGAGCCCCCGGGCTGCTGCCGGCCGAGACCCAGGCCAACATGTACAACCGTCTGACGCCGCTGTTCCGCGACGTCACCGACGCTCAGCTTCAGCCCAGCACGGACGGCAGCGGCTACTACAAGTCCTCAGGCCTGCTGGCCCAGGACGACCCGTCGTTCGTCGCCTCGGAGGTCGTCAGCGGCGTCTCGCCGAGCGCCGGTCCCGTGACCGCGACCATCAAGCGCGACAACTACGGCGTGCCGCACATCTACTCCGACACCGACCCCGGCGTGGTGTTCGGCGCCGGCGTCGTCGTCGCCGAGGACCGCAGCCTGCTCATCGACCAGGCGCGCTTCAACGGCGTGGCCGGGCTGATCGACATGCCCGGTGTGCCGGCCATCCAGCTCGTGCTCGGGCTCTACAGCTACAGGCCCTCCAAGCAGGTCGTCGACGAGGTCACCGCGCAGCAGACGCAGGCGCTCCAGGCGGCCGGACCGGACGGCAAGCGGGTCCTCGCCGACATCGACACCTACATCGTCGGCATCAACGCGTGGTACTCGGTCCACAAGCCGTCGTCGCCGCCGATCACCCGCACCGACATCTATTCGCTCAACGCGATCAAGGCGCAGTTCCTGGGCGAGGGCGGCGGTGAGGAGATCGCCAACGCGAGCATGCTCGACGGGCTGCGCTCGAAGCTCGGCTCCGAGCGCGGCACGCAGGCCTACGAGGACCTTCGCGGCCGCAACGACCCGGAGACGCCGACGACCACGACCAAGAAGTTCCCGTGGCAGACGAACGTCAGCGTCGCGAAGCCCAAGGGCGTCGTGAACCTGGTCAACGGCTCGTTCCGCTCGGCCGGTCCCAAGCTGCCCGGTGCCGCGGGCGCGCGCGCCAAGGCCGCCTCGGTGGACCATCCGCGCGGCCCCGAGCAGAAGGCCAGCAACATCCTGATCGCGTCGGGCAAGCGCTCGGACAACGGCTCGCCGCTGTTCGTCGGCGGCCCGCAGATCGGCTACAACTACCCCGGCCTGACGCTGGAGATGGCCGAGTACGGGCCGCACATCCGCGTGCGCGGCGCGACGTCGGCGCCGTTCCCGGGCTACATGCTCATCGGCCGCGGCTCCAGCGACGTCTGGACGCTCACGTCGGCGGGCGCGGACATGATCGACACCTACGCCGAGAAGCTCTGCGGCGGCTCGAGGACGAAGTACGTCTACAACGGCAAGTGCCGGTCGATGACCACCGTCAGGGCGGGCAGGATCTCCAAGGGCGGCAAGAGCGTCAGCGTCACGTTCCGGCGCACCGTGCACGGCCCCGTGCTCGGCTACGCAAAGTCCCGCGGCTCCAAGAAGCTCGTCGCGCTCTCGTCCAAGCGCTCGAGCTACAAGCGCGAGACCACCGACCAGATCCTGTTCGGCAAGCTCACCTACGGCGAGGTGCACAACGCGCGCGACTTCGTGAAGGCCGCGGCGACGACGCCGCAGACGTTCAACTCGTTCTACGCGAACAAGACCGAGTCGGCGTTCTTCACGTCGGGCCTGCTCCCGGTGCGCCCGACGGACGTCAACCCCGACCTGCCGACCGACGGCACGGGCAAGTACGAGTGGAAGAAGTCCTACCTGGCCGCGGCCAAGCACCCGCAGGTCATCAACCCCGCCGACGGCTACATCGTCAACTGGAACAACAAGCCCGCCAAGGACTTCCCCGCGGGCGACGAGCGCTGGAGCGAGAACTCGCTGCAGCGCCAGGGGCTGCTGACCGCGGAGCTGAACCGCCGTCCGCAGCAGACGCTGGCGAGCGTCCTGGCCTCGGCGAACGCCGCGGCCAGCGAGGACGTGCGCATCGTCGAGTTCTGGCCGACGCTGAAGGCGATGCTGGCCAAGGGCAAGGCGCCCAGCGCGCGGGCCGCGAAGCTGGCCTCGCTCCTGCAGGCCTGGCACGACGCCGGCGGCAGCCGGCGCGACGCCGACGGCGACGGCAAGATCGACGACCCGGGCGTGGCGATCCTCGACGGGGCCTGGCGCGACCTGAGCTCGGCCGGCCTGTGCGACCGCCTGGGCAACACGCTGTGCAAGCAGCTCGAGGGCCGCAACGGCCGCTTCGACCAGCCCCCGGGCGGTCAGTACGGCGGCTGGCACCAGTACATGTGGAAGGACTTCCGCGCGATGCTGGGCCAGAAGGTCAAGGGCCGCTACCACCTGCGCTACTGCGGCAACGGCAGCGTGAAGACCTGCGCGAAGGAGCTGTGGAAGGCGATCGACGGCGCGGGCAAGACGCTCGCCGCCAAGCAGGGTCCCGACCCCGCCGCGTGGCGGAAGGCGGAGGCGCCGGAGAAGATCCACTTCACGCCGCTGCCGCTGATCGACATGGACTACACGAACAAGCCCACCGGCATCCACCAGGTCGTGACGTACGGAGGGTAGGCACAAAGATGACGCTGGCGTCACCCTCTGGGTAGGGTGACGCCATGCGCGTCGCCGTCATCGGAGCCGGGTCCTCGGGAATCGCCGCGCTGAAGGCGCTGCGCGACCGAGGGATCGACGCCGTCGCGTTCGAGGCGTCGGACCGCCTCGGCGGCAACTGGGTGTTCGGCAACCGCAACGGGATGTCGGCCGCCTACCGGCAGCTGTTCATCAACACGTCGCGCGACCGCATGGAGTACGCCGACTACCCGATGCCGAAGTCGCTGCCCGACTTCCCGCACCACACGCAGATCGCGGCCTACTTCGACGACTACGCCGACCACTTCGCCCTGCGCGAGCACATCCGCTTCGAGACGCCCGTCGCGCACGCCGCGCGCGAGGCCGACGGCACCTGGACGCTCAGCCTCCCCGAACTCGAGGTCGAGCACTTCGACTACCTGGTCGTCGCCAACGGCCACCACTGGGACGCGCGCTGGCCCGAGCCTGCCTTCCCGGGCGCGGACACGTTCGCCGGGGCGCAGATCCACGCCCACGACTACCGCGACGACGACCTGTTCCGCGACCGCGACGTCGTGGTGCTGGGCATGGGCAATTCGGCCATGGACCTCGCGGTCGAGTCCTCGTACGTCGCGCACAGGACCTACCTGTCCGCGCGCAGCGGCGTCTGGATCGTGCCGAAGTACCTGTTCGGCAAGCCCGTCGACCAGTACCCGAACGACCCGCGCGTGCCGTTCGCGATCCGCCAGCGGATCTTCGAGCGGATGGTGCGCATCGCCGTCGGCGACATGAAGCGCTACGGCCTGCCCGAGCCCGACCACCGCCTCGGTCAGGCGCACCCGACGGTCTCCGGGCGCATCCTGGACCGCATCCAGCACGGCACGATCACGCCGAAGCCGAACATCGCCCGGCTCGACGGCGAGGAGGTCGAGTTCGCCGACGGCACCCGTGTGCACGCCGACGTCGTCGTCTACTGCACGGGCTACAAGATCAGCTTCCCGTTCTTCGACGAGGACTTCATCGCCGCGCCCGACAACCACATCGAGCTGTTCCGCCGCGTCTTCCGCCCGGGGCTCGACAACCTCGCGTTCGTCGCGCTGCTGCAGCCGGTCGGCGCGATGATGCCGATCGCCGAAGCACAGGGGAAGTGGATCGCCGACCACATCACCGGCCGCTACACGCTGCCGTCCGCCGCGGACATGCGCGCCGACATCAGCGCCGATCAAGCCGCGCTGCGCAAGCGCTACGTCGCGTCCAAGCGCCACACGATCCAGATCGACCAGGACGAGTACCTGCACGGGCTCGACAAGGAGCGCCGGGCGGGCGCCAAGCGGGCTGCCGAGCGCCAGCCGGCATGACCTCGGGGGCACCGCCGGCCTCCAAGCGCGAGGCCACCAAGCAGGCCAACCGCGAGGCGATCCTCAGCGGCGCGCGGGGCGTGTTCATCGACCTCGGCTACGGGGCGGCCAGCGTGCGCGACATCGTACGCTCGACCGGGCTGGCGACGGGCACGTTCTACAACTACTTCCCCGACAAGGAGTCCGTGCTGCGGGCCCTCGTCGACGAGATCGCGGCCGAGGCGCGGGCCCGCGTGCGCGCCGCTCGGCGCTCGGCGGCGACGCTCGAGGACTTCGTCGCCGGCGGCTTCCGTGCCTACCTGGAGTTCATCGCCTCCGACCCCGCGACCGTCGCGCTCATGCGCCGCAACGCGGGCACGATCCGCACCCTGTTCGGCGACCCGGCGCTCGGCGCGGGGGCCGACGAGCTGCGGGCCGATCTCGCCGACGGGGTAGCATCCGGGGCGCTGCCCCCGCACGACACTGAGCTGATGGCCGCCGCAATGGTCGGAGCCGGCGTGGAGGTGGGCATGCGGATGGTCGAGCGCGAGCCGCTCGACGTGGAGGAAGCGGTCATGTTCTGTACGAACATCTTCCTCGGCGCCTTCAGCCGTCTGTGAGCCGCGAGCACCGGGCCCCGGCCCGGCGCGCCGCAACCCTGGCGCGACTCGCTTGTTGGCTGCCTTTGACCAGAAACCGTAAGCGACACCGGAAAAGAGAATGCGACGAATCCCCCTCACCATCGCCGCGCTGATCGCCGTCCTGGCGATCCCCGCCGGCGCTTCGGCCGCCACGGTCGGCATCAGTGACCAGCAGGCCGGCACGTTCACCAACTCGCTCTACGCGCCCCTCAAGATGAAGGAAGCGCGCTACATCACTCCGTACGACGTGATGGACAACGCGCAGGAGCGCGCGGACCTCGAGGCGTGGCTGACTGCCGCGCGTGCCGCCCACCAGAAGATCCTCATCAGCTTCGAGCACTCCTACCAGGGCTCCAAGGCCAAGAAGCTGCCGTCGGTCTCGGCCTTCACCAAGGAGCTGAAGAAGTTCCACAAGGCCTACCCGTACGTGAAGGAGATCTCGCCCTGGAACGAGGTCAATCGCAAGATCTTCCCCGTCGGTGACGGCAGCTATCAGGGCCAGCCGACCTACAAGTCGCCCAAGCGCGTCGCGCAGTACTACATGGCCGCGCGCAAGGTCTTCAAGGGATCGAAGTACACGATCGTCGGCATCGACCTCCTCGACCAGAACAAGGTCGCCTCGTCGATCCGTTTCCTGAAGTCGTTCCTGCGCTATGCGCACCCGCGGCCCAAGGTCATCGGCCTGCACAACTACTCCGATACCAACCGCTTCTCGAGCAGCCGCACCCGCGCCGTGCTCAAGACGTTCCCGGGCAAGGTCTGGCTGACGGAGACCGGTGGCCTGGTGAAGCTCGGGACGAGCTTCTCCTACAGCCTCTCGCGCGCCTCGAAGGCGCTGGGCTGCATGTTCACGCTGGCGAAGTCCAACAAGCGCATCCAGCGCCTGTACGTCTACCAGTTCAACCCGGCCGCCGATCCGCAGGCCGCGCGCTTCGATGCCGGTCTCATCAACCCCGACGGCAGCAAGCGCCCGGGGTACACGGTGGTCCAGAAGCGCAAGGCCCGCCGCTGCCACAAGTAGCAGTGCTGTTTAGTGGGGGCAGATGTTCTGCCGCCACAACCGCCTAGAGGCCACCTGCCCGATCTGCTCCCGCAAGCAGACCCCGGGCGGGGAGGTCTCGGGCGGCGTTCAGCGCCGGGCGGGTGGGGCGAGGTCTTCGGCGCGGGCGCCGTCTGACAAACGCCGACGCCCGTCCGCCGGCCGCGGCGCGAGCACGCTCAGCGTGCGCCGCATGGCCCGCGCCGCCGACGACGGCTTCGAGCACGAGCTGCTCCCGGGCCTACGGGCCACCGAGGACGCCGCCCGGCTCGCCGACGAGCTCGCGTTCGCCGAGGCCCGCCTGCACGAGCTGCGCGACGCGCCGCCCGGCCTATACGCCGAGGTGGCCGCTGCCGAGGATCCCGAGGAGGCCGCCTGGCTGGCCTTCCAGATCGCCCTGCTCTCGCCGCTCGAGGACGACGACCCGTGGGCGGCGATCGCCGCCGCGCGCTCGGCATGGGCGACGGGCGAGCTGCCCGCGATCGCCGGCGCGCCCCGTGGCCCGCGCGCAGCATCGGGCGACGGCGCGCCCGCCGCCTACCGCGCCTGGATCGCCCGCTCGGGCTCGCAGGCGGCAGCGTTCTCCGCCGAGCCGTCGTGGACGCCGCAGCGGCGCTTCGACCGCGCCTACGAGCGCCTGTCGCTGCCGGGCTTCGGCCGGGCGCCGCGCTACGAGCTGCTGGTGCTGCTCGGCTGGCTGGGCGTCTTCGACCTGCGGGCCTCGTCGCTGGCGCTCTCCAGCGAGCCGACCGACCCCACCGTCACCGCGGCCAAGCGCGTCTTCGGCATCGGCGACCCGCTCCTCGTCGGTCGCCGCGCGAGCGCGCTGGCCACGGAGGTCGGCGTTACGCTCGAGGCCCTCGACCTCGGCCTGCGCAACTTCGGCGCTGCGACGCCAGAGGACCGCGTCACCGCGGGGGCCGCCGTCGAGGCCGACCCCGAGCGCGCCGCGGCGATCCGCGGCGTCCTGGGCGCCTAGCGCCCTTCAGTCGGTCGCGAGCTCCTCGCTGTCCACGACTGTCGCGTAGGTGCCGTCGAGCGCCGCCATGAACGCTGCGTGCACCGACGCGCCCGGCACGTGCGTGTTGCCGAAGCGCAGGTCGGGGGCCGCGCAGCCGTCGTGCGCGACGGTGACCTTGAGGCCCAGGTCGGCGGCGGCGCGCACGGTCGCGTCGACGCACATGCTGCTCATCATCCCGACGACCACGAGCTCGTCGATGCCGTCGGCGTCGAGTGTGTCCTTCAGGCCTGTGTCGAGGAAGCTGTTCGGCGCGCCCTTCTCGATCACGCGCTCGTCCCCGGACGGCGCGACGAGCGGGTGGATCTCGACGCCATCGGTGCCCGGGCGCATGAAGCCCGCATCGGGCTCGGCGTCGACGTGGCGGACGTGGATCACGGGCTCGCCGCGCGTGCGGAAGCCGTCGAGCAGCGTGTGCGCCGCCTCAGCGGCGGCCTCGGGCTCCACGAGCGGGAACGCGCCGCCCGGGAAGTAGTCGTTCTGGATGTCGATGATCAGGAGGGCGCGGGGCATGGGAGGATCATCCATCACGGTCCCGATGGAGCTCGCGTTCACCAATCTGCTGATCGTCGCCGTCGTGGGCTTCGCGGCGCCGCTCGCGCTCGGATTCGCCCCCCGGGTGCGCGTGCCGTCCGTCGTCCTGGAGATCGTCGCGGGCATCGTGGTCGGGCCGGCCGTGCTCGGCTGCGTTCGGTCGACGACCCGTCGCGGTCTTCTCGACGTTCGGGCTGGCCTACCTGCTCTTCCTGTCCGGGCTGGAGATCGACTTCACCCGTCTGCGCGGACGCATCCTGCGCGTTGCGCTACTCGGCTTCGGCCTGTCGCTGGGGATCGCGCTGGGCGTCGCCGGGCTCCTGGCGGCGGGTGGTCTGGCGGAGCGGCCGCTGTTCGTCGCGATCGTGCTCTCAGCGACATCGCTGGGCGTGCTCGTGCCCGTGCTCAAGGACGCCGGTCAGAGCGGCACCACGTTCGGGCAGCTCATCATCGCCAGCGGCACGATCGCCGACTTCGCCACCGTGATCCTGCTGTCGCTGTTCTTCTCACGCGAGGCCGGGTCGGCGACGACGAAGGCCGTCCTGCTCACCGGGCTGTTCGTCGTCGCGCTGCTGATCGGGCTCGCGATCGCGGGCGCCGAGCGCTCGTCGCGCGTGAGCGCCGTGCTCGTGCGCCTCCAGGACACGACCGCGCAGATCCGCATCCGCGGCGCGTTCGTGCTGCTCGTCGGTCTCGTGGCGCTGGCGGGCAAGCTCGGCCTCGAGGTGATCCTCGGCGCGTTCATCGCGGGTGCGATCCTGTCGCTCGTCGACCAGGACCGCGCCATGACCCACGCCGACTTCCGGCGCAAGCTCGAGGCCGCCGGCTTCGGCATCTTCATCCCGGTCTTCTTCGTGACCACCGGCGTGAAGTACGACCTCGATGCGCTCACCGGAGACATGTCGACGTTTCTGCACGTCCGCGTGTTCCTCGCCGCGCTCGTGGTTGTCCGGGGGCTGCCCGCGCTTGTGTACCGGCGCATCATCGCGCGTGAGCTGGTGCCGGTCGCAGTGCTGATGCAGGCGACGTCGCTGCCGTTCATCGTGGCCGCGACCCAGGTCAGCCTTGCGCTGCACGTCG
>JBDTYI010000252.1:0-4666 GCA_040005775.1 Solirubrobacteraceae bacterium | reverse complement strand
GTCATGGTCGGCTTCACGAGCCTCGGGCTGTTCATCCTCTCGGCGGCGGCGCAGTGATCGAGCTGCCGGTCGCCCACATCGGCCACTGGTACCACTCGCTGCTGTACCTGGGCCCGGTCGCCGTGGTCGTCGTGGTGCTGTGGGTCTCCGAGCGCCGCGAGCGCCGGCGCGAGGCCCGCGGCACGGAGCCGCCTAAGCCGCCTCGAGGCGCCTGATGTCGTGCGCGAGCGCCCGGTCGGTCAGCTGCGCCACCGGGAAGCTCACGCGCTGGCGGCCGGCCTTGTCGATCAGCAGCACGTAGGCGGAGTGCTCGAAGCCCTTGCCCTGGGGCTGGATGGCGTAGTCGTGCCACACCGGCGCCAGCTGCGCCCGCGAGCCCATCAGGAAGTGCATGCGCCCGCCGCTGAGCCGCTGCTTGATGAGGAAGGACTCGGCGTTGTCGGGCGTGTCGTTCTCGGGGTCGACGCTGACCGCCAGCGCCGGCACGTCATGGCCGACCTCGTCGAGCGCCCCGCGGATCGTCGTCGCCGTCACCGGGCACGTGTCGCGGCATGTGGAGTACAGGAACGTCAGCACGACGACCTTGCCGCGGTACTGGCGCAGCGACACGGCGCGTCCGGACTCGTCGCGCAGCGTGAAGTCCTTTGGCGGGATCGCCGGGCGCAGCGACCCCGCGAATCCGTCGGCGCCGAGGGCCGGCCGCGACGACGGCTTGGCGAGCACGATCACGCCCGCCGCCGCCAGGATCGACAGCGACGCGAACACCATCAGCGCGAGGCGGATCCGGGCGGGCACACGGCAAGGGTACGACAGCGCCGAACGTCGGAATTACCCCCTCCAGAGGAGGTAGGACCGACGTTCGGCGCCTCCTGGGCGCCCTACGGCTCGATCAGGCCGCGGCGGATCGCGTAGCGCACCAGCTGCACGCGGTCGCGCATGCCGAGCTTGCGCAGGATGTTCGCGCGGTGCGACTCGACGGTCTTCTCGGCGAGGTGCAGGATGGCGCCGATCTCGCGGTTGGTGTTGGCCTCGGCGATCAGCTTGAGGACCTCCTGCTCGCGCGGGGTGAGTGGCTCGGCCGGCCCCGTGGCGCCGTCGGCCATCCATTCGCGCACGAGGGAGCGCTGTGCGGCGTTGGTCAGGAAGCTGTCGCCGCGGTTGACGGCGCGGACGGCGTCGACGAGATCGTGGTCGGCCTCGCTCTTGAGCACGTAGCCCGAGGCGCCCGCCTTGAGCGCCTCGAAGAGGTACCGCTCGTCGTCGTGCATCGAGAGGATCAGCACGTCGATGTCGGGCGCGTGGGCCTTGATCTCGCGGGTGGCCTGGATCCCCGTGAGGTTGGGCATGGCGACGTCGAGGATCGCGACGTCGGGGCGGGTGGCCAGGGTCTCGGCGACCGCCTCGGCGCCGTCGGACGCCTCGGCGACCACCTCCATGTCGGCCTGTCGGTCGAGCAGCAGGCGCAGCCCGCCGCGCACCACGCCGTGGTCGTCGGCGATCAGGACTCTCACGAGGCACCTCCGAGGCGCAGTTCGACGCGGGTTCCCGCGCCGGGGGACGAGACGATGCGGATGCGGCCGCCGGCGAGCGCGGCGCGCTCGCGCATGCCGGTCAGCCCGTGGCCGGTGTAGCGGGCGGCGGCGTCGAAGCCGTCGCCGTCGTCGGCGACGCGGACGAGCGTGCCGTCGCCCTCGCGCTCGGCGCCGACGCTCACCGAGGCGGCGCCCGAGTGGCGGGCAACATTGGACAAGCTCTCCTGCACGACGCGGTAGACGACGATCTGCTCCTCGGCGCTCAGGCTCTCCAGGCTGCGGTCGGGCAGGTGCAGCCGCGTGACGAACCCGGCCGTCCGGCCGAAGTCCTCCACCTTGCTGCGCAGGGCGGCCACGAGGCCGAGGTCGTCGAGGGCCGCCGGGCGCAGCTCGCGCGAAAGGCGCAGCAGCTCCTCCATGGCCTGGGTCGCGACGGCCTGCGTCTCGCGCAGCTCCGCGCGCAGGCGCTCCGGGGCATGCTCGGACGTCGCGGCGAGCCGCAGCAGGACGCCGGTGAGCGATTGGTTGGCCTCGTCGTGGAGGTCGCGGGCGACGCGGGCGCGTTCGGTCTCCTGGGCCTGGAGCACCGCGCTGGCGGTGCGGTCGCGCTCGGCCTCGAGGCGGTCGAGCATGGCCTCGAAGGCGGCCTGGAGCCGGGCGACCTCCTCGACCTCGGCGGCCGGGAGCGCGTGGCGCCCCGCGCGCTCGCCGAGGTCGGCGTGCTCCATCGCATCGATCAGCTGCTCCAGCGGCGCGAAGCGGCGGCGCATGAGCCAGCCGTTCATGAGGACCATCGCCAACAGCGCGGCGACGAGCTCGAGCAGCCGGCGGCCCTCCACGAGGGGATCGCTGTTGAGCTGGGCCTCGACGCTGATGGTGAAGACCGTCGCGGTGACGATCAGCGCGTTGACGGCGAGGACCTGCGTGATGAGAGTGGGGCGCTGCACAGGGGTGCCGGGGAAGATGGGGTGCACACCCCATGTCGGCGGCCGGGCCCTCGGCCGATACCCCAAGCAGCAGCAGCTGGACACCAATTCCTCCTAGGCCGCACCGTCCACGACCCCCTCGTGGAACTCCGAGCAAGCACCGCGGGCGCTCCTTCCCCAGGGGGCGCCCGCAGTCGTTTCGGGCACCTGCGGGCCACGCGCTGCGGGGCGCTACACTTTCTGAAGTGCAATCCCGACTGACTTTGAGGGTGAATCGATGAGCGTGTCTGGGGCGGAGTACGTCCGCCGCATCAAGGAGCAGGTCGACGAGGTCGATCCGTCGGAGGTCCGCGAGCTTGCCCACGAGGGCGCGGCGATCATCGATGTGCGCGAGACGGAGGAGTGGGACGTCGGCCATCTGCCCGGCGCCCGCCATGTCCCGCGTGGCTACCTGGAGTCACGCATCGACGGCGCGGTCCCCGACCGCTCGCAGCGCGTGATCCTGTACTGCGCCTCGGGCAACCGCAGCGCGCTGGCCGCCAACACCCTGACCGAGCTCGGCTACGACAACGTCGAGTCGATGACCGGCGGCATCACGCTGTGGAAGGACCGCGGCTACCCCGTCGAACAGCCGAAGACGTTCACGCCCGAGCAGCGCGAGCGCTACTCGCGCCACTTCCTGCTCCCCGAGGTCGGCCCCGAGGGCCAGCAGAAGCTGCTCGACGCAAAGGTGCTGCTGCTCGGCGCCGGCGGCCTGGGCTCGCCGACGGCGCTCTACCTCGCCGCGGCGGGCGTCGGGACGCTGGGCATCGTCGACGACGACGTGGTCGACGTCTCGAACCTCCAGCGCCAGGTCATCCATACGACCGACCGCGTCGGCGTCGCGAAGGTCGACTCGGCCGAGCACCAGATCAACGCGCTGAACCCCGACGTGAAGGTCGTGAAGTACCAGATGCGCCTGGACGCCTCGAACATCGTCGAGATCATCGAGGGCTACGACATCGTCGTCGACGGCGTCGACAACTTCCCCACGCGTTACCTGCTCAACGACGCAAGCGTGCGCCTGAAGATCCCGGTCGTCAGCGCGGCGATCCTCGGCTTCGAGGGCCAGCTCAGCGTGTTCAAGCCCTACGAGGGCCCGTGCTACCGCTGCCTGTTCCGCCAGCCGCCGCCCGCCGAGCTCGCCCCGAGCTGCGGCGCCAACGGCGTCCTCGGCGTGCTCCCGGGCACGATGGGCCTGCTGCAGGCGACCGAGGTCATCAAGCTGATCATCGGCGCCGGGGAGCCGCTCATCGGGCGCCTGCTCATGTACGACGCGCTGAGCGCGACGACGACCGAGCTGAAGGTGCGCCGCGACCCCGAGTGCCCGATCTGCTCGCGCGATCCGGAGGACATCGCCGACGACGAGCTCGGCGTGTTCCCCGACTACGAGGCGTTCTGCGCCGCCGCAGGATAGTTTCCGCCCCCCTCATGGCCAAGATCAAGATTCCGCCAGTCCTGCGCGCCTCCGTCGGCGGTGAGCGCGAGATCGACGCCGACGGCAACAACGTCGGTGAGGTCCTCGCCGCGCTGGCCGACGCGCACCCGGAGACCAAGGGGCAGCTCTTCGGCGGCGACGGCGAGCTCAACCGCTACGTGAACGTCTACCTCAACGACGAGGACGTCCGCGTGATGGACGGCCTCGATACGTCCGTCGGCGAGACCGACACGCTGGTCATCCTGCCGGCCATGGCCGGCGGCCGCTGACTCAGGCGGCCTGCGGTGTCGCCGACGGTGGCGGCACCTCGACGTCGCCGGTTCGCGGGATGTGCCGCCAGGACGCCCGCGCGCCCACCAGCGCGGAGATCGTCGACTCGATGATCACCAGGTACATGAGCTGGCGGTAGACGAACTGCTGCAACGGCAGGGCCCACAGCGGCCTGAGCGATTCGCGGTCCAGCCGGAACGCCACCACCGCGAGCGCGACCTGGGCCAGGTTGAACGCCACCCATGCGGCGATGACCGGCCCCGGGTCGGTGAAGATCAGCCCGTAGATTGCATAGAGATCGATCAGCGGCGCGATGATCGGCAGCAGGATCTGGAAGAAGATCATGTAGGGCAGGGCGCGCCGCCCGATGCGCCGCTGGCGCGGGTCGCGGCTGACGACGGCGCCTTTGTGCTTCCAGACCGCCTGCATCGTCCCGAAGGACCAGCGGTAGCGCTGGCGCC
>JBDTYI010000251.1:0-3049 GCA_040005775.1 Solirubrobacteraceae bacterium | reverse complement strand
TCGGCATCTCCGACGACGCGATCATGCTCAACGGCGGCCAGCCCGCCGCCGACGCGGTCGCCGCGTGGAGGAAGCTCGGCGTCGACACGGTGCGCATCCAGGTCGGCTGGTCGCGGACGGTGCCCAACCCGGCCTCGCGGCAGATGCCCGCGGACTTCAACCCGAACGACCCGAACGACCCCCAGTACCAGTGGGGACGCATCGATGACGCCGTCAAGCGCCTCGTTCGCGCGCAGATCAAACCGATCCTGATGCTCGACGGCCCGCCGCCGCTGTGGGCGTCGAGCAAGCCGCTGGCCAACAACCCGCGCTACAAGCCGATCGCCTGGCAGTTCGGCGCCTTCGCGTCGGCGGTCGCCCAGCGCTACGCCGAGGACGTCGACACCTACATCCTCTGGAACGAGCCCAACCTGCCGCTGTGGATCCAGCCGCAGGCCGGGTGCCGGGGGAAGAAGTGCATCCCGGTGTCGCCCGACATCTACCGCTTCATGGTCCGCTCGGCCTACCCGGCGATCCACGCCGCCGACGGCAGCGCGACCGTCCTCATCGGCACACTGGCGCCGGCAGGCGGCAACCTCACGAGCCGCAACGCGAACATGCGCCCGCTGCAGTTCATGCGCGCCCTGGGCTGCCTGGGCACGCGGCTGCAGCGGATCACCGACGGTGCGTGCAAGACCTTCCAGCCCGCGATGGCCGACGGCTTCGCCTACCACCCGCACTCGACCAAGCGCGCGCCCGACGAGCCCTACGACAACCCCGACGACGCCGACCTCGCGTCGCTGCGCGCCGTCGAGCGGCTCCTCGACCGCCTCCAGGCGACGGGACGCCTCCAGACGCCGACGCCGCAGCCGCTGGGCATCTGGCTCGACGAGTACGCCTACCAGACCAACCCGCCCGACAAGCAGCGCGGCATCCCGCAGGGCCGCCAGGACCGCTACCTCCAGCAGGCCGGCTATCTCGCGTGGCGCGACCCGCGCGTGCAGCTGCTCTCCCAGTACCTGTGGAACGACGAGCCCGCCGGCGGCGGCAGGTCCTACACCGGTTGGCAGTCGGGCCTGAACGACGCGTCGGGCAAGCCGAAGCTCGCGCTCGCCCACTTCGACGACCCGATCTGGATCGACTTCCCGCTCAACCTGATCTGGGGCCAGGTGCGCAAGGGCGACGCCCACAGCGTCGAGCTGCAGGTGCGCCCCGCGGGCACGACGAGCGCGTGGACGCCGCTGACCAGCGTCACGACAGCCGACGACGGGACCTGGTCGGTGCAGACGCCGCTGTCGCCCTACGCCTCCTACCGCGCGGTCAGCGACGACGGCAACGTCACCGCGACGCTGGTCGCCGCGCCGCCGTCGGCCTCCACGAGCTCGAGCCCCACGATCGACGAGGGCGCGGCCTTGCTCGAGCGCCGTGATGTGGGCACCACGCCCGGCGCGCCGGTCCCGCCGAACTACACGGGCATGTCGATCGAGTACCGCTCCGTGCCCGACTACATCGGCCAGGGCGGCAAGGTCAACACGATCTTCGCCGAGCTGATGCGCACGCTCGCCCGCGCGGGCAACGGCGCTCCGACGCTGCGCTTCGGCGGCGACTCGAGCGACGCGACGTGGTGGAACCCGACCGGTCAGCCGCGCCCGCCCGGCATCGTCACCGACATCACCCCGGCCTGGGTCAACCACCTGTCGGCGTGGGAGCTGGCGGTCAAGACGCCGCTCGTGCTCGGCCTGAACCTCGGCCTGAACGACCCCGCGAACGCGGCGCAGTACGCGCACGCCGCCGCGACCACCGTGCCCGCCGGGTCGGTCACGACGTTCGAGCTGGGCAACGAGCCCGACCTCTACACGCAGCCGCGCAGGTACAAGGTCGGCAACGTCCCGGTCGTGCGCAGCCAGAAGCGCCAGGCGCCCTACGAGTACGAGCAACTGCGCTCCGAGCTCGACAGCTACGTGAACCCGATCGCCGCCGCCGCGCCCGGGATCGCGCTGTCGGCCCCAGCGTTCGCCTCGCCGTCGTGGGACGACGATCAGACCGACCTGCTCAACCGCTACGGCTACGCGGTGCCCGTCTACTCCGCCCACGCCTACCCGCTGCCCACGTGCGAGCCCTCGGCGCGCCGCCCGGTGCGCTCGTCCTACGCGAACACGCTGCTCGCCGGCCGCACCTACACGCCGATCGTGCAGCGCATGACCCAGCTGGTCAACGTCGCGACCGCCAACGGCGCAGCCGTCCGGGTCTCCGAGCTCAACTCGGCCATCTGCGGCGGTCTGCTCGGCGTCAGCAACACGTTCGCCTCGACGCTTTGGGGCACCGACCTGCTCTTCGGCCTCGCCGAGGCCGGCGTGCGCAACGTCGACTTCCACAGCTGGACGGGGTCGCGCTACTCCGCGGTCGACTTCACCCACGGCAACGGCAACACCAACGGGCACGTGCGGCCGCTGTTCTACGCGATGCTGCTGTTCAACCGCGCGGCCCCGCGCGGCTCGCGGCTGCTGCCCGTCGGCCCGAACGCGCCCACCGCCGCGGTCAAGACGTGGGCCACGGTCGACGCGAAGGGCGTGCGCCGGATCGTCGTCATCAACAAGGACCCGGGCAACGCGCGCAGCCTGCTGCTCAAGGCGCCGCTGGCCCAGCCCAAGGCGACCGTGGAGCGCCTGCTGGCGCCCAGCCTCCACTCGACGCACTACGTCACCCTCGGCGGGCAGGGCTACGGCGACATCACCAAGGACGGCCGGCTGCGCGGCAAGAAGAAGCTCGAGCCGCTCAAGGCCCAGTTCAACGGGTTCAAGCTGCGCATGCCGCCCGGCAGCGCGGCACTCGTGACCGTCAAGCCCGCTCCCGCGCGCCGCGCGGCGCCTCCCGCCCGCCGCCGGTAGGACCGCCGGGCGAAGGCCGCCCGGCAAAGCTTCGACACAGCGGGCGGGGCACTTGCGCTCCGATGGGGCACGATCAGGGCGATGGACGTCGCCGCCTCCACCGCCGCCCGGTCCTTCGCCGCGGACCGCGCCCTGCTGCTCGACGCCTTCCAGGAGGTCGTCCGGCGCTCGGAGTCCGGCGA
>JBDTYI010000250.1:0-3674 GCA_040005775.1 Solirubrobacteraceae bacterium | reverse complement strand
ACATCGGCTGGCCGCTGGAGCCGTCGCGCTCGGGCTTCCTGCCCGACTCGCTCGCGCGCTGGGCGCCGTTCAAGGAGACCAACACCCAGCTGAACAAGTTCGCCAAGAAGTTCCAGACGGGCCTGATCTCGAACATCGACGACAAGCTCCTGGGCCAGACGCGGCGCCACATCCCGCAGGACTTCGACCTCGTGGTCACCGCGCAGCAGGTGCGCTCCTACAAGCCCGATCCCGCCCACTTCAAGGAGTGCGCGCGCCGGATGGGCACCAAGAAGGGCTGGGTGCACATCGCGGCCAGCTACTACCACGACGTCGAGCCGTGCCTGAAGGACAGGGTCCCGGTCATCTGGGTCAACCGCAACAAGGAGGAGCTCGAGCCGGGGCAGAAGAAGCCCACGGCCGAGGTCAAGACGCTTCTCGAGGCGGCCAAGCTGCTCGGGGCCTAGCCCCGCTTTGCGCGTCGCCGCACTGCATCCTGACGTCCTGGTCATCACGTCGCGCGTCTACGCGACGTCCTGCGTGGCACTTCGCGGGGGTGAGGAGGGCTTCGTCGTCGATTCGCCCGTCTACCCCGACGAGCTCGACGCCCTCCCGGCCGTGCTCGAGCAGGCCGGCTTCTCCGTCAGCGGGCTGCTGGCCACCCATGCCGACTGGGACCACCTTCTGGGGCGCCTCGCCTTCCCCGGCGCGGCGCTCGGATGCGCGGAGACCAGCGCGGCGCGGCTGACCGGCGCCCCCGGCGACCCGCAGCGCGGCCTGCGCGTCTTCGACGAGGAGCACTACGTCGAGCGTGTGCGCCCACTTGCGCTCGGTCAGGTCCAGGCGCTGCCGGTGCCGGGGCACCTCGAGCTCGGCGACCACGAGCTCGAGCTGCACCCCGCCGACGGCCACACCGAGGACGGCATGGCCGTGTGGGCGCCCTGGGCCGGCGTGCTCGTGGTCGGCGACTACCTCTCGCCGGCGGAGATCCCGATGATCAGCCCGGGCGGTTCACGCGACGCCTACCGCGCGACGCTCGAGCGCCTTGCGCCGCTGGTCGAGGCGGCCGACTGGGTTGTCCCGGGGCACGGGGCGCCCGTCGACTCGGCCCGGGCGGCAGCGCTGCTGCGCGAGGACCTCGCGTACCTGGCCGACTGGACCCTGCCGCTGGCCCGCCGCAGCGCGGCGCAGAAGCGCATCGACTCCGCCAATCGCGAGCGCGTGGGCGCGTGATCCAGCACGTCGCGCTGGAGACGCGCCGCGTGGACGTCGAGGCGGCCGTGGCCTTCTGGGCGCTGCTGGGCTTCGCCCGGGTCGAGGCGCCGCCGTCGCTCGTGGCGCGGGCGTCCTGGGTGCAGGCGCCGGACGGCACGCAGGTGCACCTGCTTTACGCGGAGGCGCCCGTCGCCGCGCCTGATGGCCACGTCGCCGTGGTCGCGCCCGACTACGAGGCGGCGCTGGCGCGCCTCCGCGCCGCGGGCTACGCGGTCGACGAGCGCACGCGCCACTGGGACGCGCGGCGCAGCGTCGTCGTCGCGCCCGGCGGCCACCGCGTGGAGGTCATGGCGTCAGCGCCCGTCCAGGCGCAGGCGTAGGAACAGCGAGCGGCCGCCTTCGTAAGCGCCGTCGCTGAATCCGGCGCCGCGGTAGAGGGCGAGTCCGGGCGCGTTCGTCTCGGCCGTGTCGAGCTCGATGCGCCGGCAGTCGCGCTCGCGGGCGCGTTCGATCGCGGCGTCGAGCAGGGCGCGGCCCAGCCCGACCCGGCGCGCCGCCGGGTCGACGTAGAGGTCCTCCAGCAGGCAGTCGGGCCCGGCACGCCAGACCGCCCAGCGGCAGCGCAGCTGCACGACGCCGGCGGGCGCGGCGTCGGCGTGCGGGGCGCCGAGCAGATAGTCGGTCGAGGGGTCGCCGATGAGCTTCTCGACGCCGGCCAGGAACGCGTTGGCCGACGGCCAGTCGAGGCCGAGGTGATCGCGGAAGGCGACGAGCAGGCGAGCCACGGCCTCGGCCTCGTGGGGCTCGGCGCGCCAGACGTAGGGGTGGTCAGTGCCTTGCATGTGCGAACGTGCCCGCGGGGAGAGCAGGGCCGAACCCTAGTCATGCCGCCGTCAACACAGGTCTACCGTCGCCGCCGCCTCACCGCGCTCGGACTCGTCGCCGCCGCCGCAACGCTGACCGGCGCTGCCGTGGGCGCGGGCGGCGACACTCCGAAGACAGCCACGACGGCGTCGGGCGCCGCTGAGGTGAGCGCCAGAGCCGGCACGCCCGCGAAGCCCATCGAGCTGCCGATGGGCGGGCGGACGATCTTCCCGCGCTTCCGCCTCGTCGGGTTCTACGGCGCGCCGCAGGACGACGAGCTGGGCGAGCTCGGCATCGGCACGCCGGCCAGCGCCGGGCGCCGGCTGCTCAAGGCGGCGCGCGCCTACGAGCGCCGGACGCGCCCTGTCATGCCCACGATGGAGCTGCTGGCGACCGTCGCCAACCGCGACGCCGGCGCCGACGGCCTGTATCGGTCGCGTCAGAGCGACGCGGTCGTCGGCCGCTACCTCAAGGCCGCGCGGAGGATCAAGGGACTGCTGCTGCTCGACATCCAGCCTGGGCATGCGGACTTCCTCTCGGAGTCCAAGCACCTGGAGAAGTGGCTGCGCGAGCCCGACGTCGGGCTCGCCCTGGACCCGGAGTGGCACACGCCGGGCGCGGTGCCCGGCACGCAGATCGGGTCGACGAACGCGCAGGACGTCAACGAGGTCTCGCGTTGGCTGGCGAACATCGTCCGCGAGCGCAAGCTGCCCCAGAAGCTGTTCGTCGTGCACCAGTTCACGCCGGACATGGTCGCCGACAAGCAGTCCGTCGAACGGCCGCGCGAGCTCGCGGTGACGATGAACGTCGACGGCTTCGGCAACCGCGCGAACAAGGTCTCCAAGTACCGCCTGTTCACCCACGACGGGGTGCGCTTCAACGACGGCTTCAAGCTCTTCTACCGCGAGGACGTCGGGCTGATGAAGCCGCGCAGCGTCCTCGGCCTGACGCCCCCGCCCGACCTCATCGTCTACGAGTAGCTACTCGGACTTGATGACGGCGATCGTCCCGCCGGAGGCGATCGGCTCGCCCTCCTTGACGGCGAGCTCGGCGATCGTGCCGGCCTTGTGGGCGGTGATCTCGTTCTCCATCTTCATCGCCTCGATGATGCAGATGAGCTGGCCCTCCACGACGGTCTGGCCCTGCTCGACGACGACCTTCCACATGTTGCCCTGCAGCGGCGCGGTGAGCTCGTCGGCCCCGCCGGGTCGGGCGGGTCGGCTTCCGCTCTTGCGCTCGCCGCGTGAGGGCTTGGGGCGCCCGGCCGAAGCCGCGCCGTTGGCGGTCCCGCCCGCGGAGCGCGCGCCGATGACCTTGACGTCGAACTTCCGCCCGGAGACCTCGACGGTGTAGCTCTGCTCGACGGTCTCCTCCTCGTCGTCCTTCGGCGCGCCCACCGCCTTGTCGAAGGCCAGCGTCTTCAGCCACCCCTTGTCCTCGAGCAGGTCGCGGCACGTCTCGCCGGCCGCCCACTGCTCGGTCTGCAGCAGCGCCTTGTGGAACGGCATCAGCGTCTTGAGGTTCCCGATCTCGTACTCGTCCAGGGCGCGCAGCATCCGCCGCGTGGCCTGCTCGCGGTCGGCGTCCCAGACGATCAGCTTGGCGACCATCGGGTC
>JBDTYI010000249.1:0-10137 GCA_040005775.1 Solirubrobacteraceae bacterium | reverse complement strand
CGGCCCGCTGAAGTCCGACCTGCTCAACGGCTACAAGGGCCCGGCCGAGCAGTAGCTGGAGGGTTCTCGCGCGCCTCGGCCGGCCCGGGCTACCCGGGCCGGTCGGAGGCCGCGATCTTGATGCCCAGCGTGAGCAGCAACAGGTCGGCGGGGTCGTAGGGGTCGCGGCCGGTGAGGTCCTTGATGCGCCGCAGCCGGTAGACGACCGTGTTGGGGTGCACGCACAGGCGCTGGGCGCTGCGCGTGACGTTGTAGCCGGTCTCGAAGTACGCCCGCAGCGTCTGGACCAGCTCGCTGCCGCGCCTGTCGTCGTAGGCGCGCAGCGGCCCGAGCGCGTCGGTGAGGAGCCGGTCGGCGTAAGGGCTCGAGCGCAGGACGTGCTCGATGAGCACCTCGTCGAAGCACACCGCGCGCCCGCGCACGCCCGTGCGGCCGGCGATCCCGGCGGCCTCGCGGGCCTCACCGTAGGCCGCGGCGACGCCGCCGGCCCCGGGGTGCCATCCGCTGACCCCGACGGTGATGCCCTCGCCGGTCACCGCGGTCGCCAGGGCGGCGGCGCCCTCCTTGACGCCCGCCAGCGCGGTCGCGCCGTCGACCGGGCACAGGGCGATGAGCTCACCCTCGCGCAGCCCGACCAGCGCATCGATCTGCACGCGGATGCGCTGCGCGATGGCGGCCAGCGACGCGGCGTCGGCGGCGAGCAGGGCCTGTTCGATGCGAGCGGTCTCCCCGGCCGACATGCCGCGGGACGCTACCGCCGGCTACGCCGCGGCGCGCCGCAGGCGGCGGGGGCTCATGCGCGCGGGCGCGGGCACGAGCGCCGCCTCGACCTCGGCGGTGTCCATCTCCGCCGCTGCGGCCAGGGCGCGGTCGAGCTGCCCGGCGGGCAGGTGACCGGCGAAGAACGCATCGAGCACCCTGCGCTGGCGGGCGGGCACGTCGACGGCGATGGCGGGGCGGCGGCGGTGGTGGGTCATGTTGCTGCTGGCGCCGGTCTTCGACGCGCGTGGGCAGGGTCCTACCCGCGATCGCACGTCCTCAGCGACGCGTAGGATCGAATCGTGGCGCTCGTCAGGCTCCGTGGTCAGCTGCGCTCCCTCGCCGGTGGCGAGGCGCAGCATCGCGTCGAGGGCGCCGGCGTCGGCGTCGTGCTCGCCGAGCTCGAGCAGGCCAAGCCCGCGCTGCGCGGCTGGATCGTGGACGAGCGCGGGGCGATCCGGCGCCACATCAACGTGTTCGTCAACGGCGAGTACGCCGACTGCGACACCCCGCTCACCGCCGAGGACCGCGTCGAGGTCATCCCGGCGATCTCAGGAGGACAGGTGCACCCATGACAGAGCTGCTCGTCGGAACCAAGAAGGGCCTGTTCGTCCTCGACGGCGAGGACGGCGCGTTCGCGGTGCGTGCGCGGGCGTTCGCGGGCGAGCCCGTGGACTACGCGATGCGCGACCCGGCCTCGGGGCGCGTCCTGGCCGCGATGACCTCCCCGTTCTACGGCGCGAAGATCTTCTCCGCCGACGATCCGGCGGGCGAGTGGCAGCAGGCCGAGGGCGTCGAGCTCCCCGAGGGCGGCGACCTGGCGCTCGAGCGCATCTGGGTCATCGTGGCCGGCGAGGGCGGTCGCCTGTACGCGGGCGGCGACCCCGGCGTGCTGTTCGTCAGCGACGACGGCGGGCTGAGCTGGGAGCTGCAGCGCCCGTTCTGGGAGCAGCCCACGCGGCCCGACTGGCAGCCCGGCGGCGGCGGCCTGTGCCTGCACTCGATCGCCCCGTGGCCGGGGGACCCGAACCGGCTCGCGCTGGCGATCTCGGCCGTCGGCATCTGGCTGACCGACGACGGCGGCGAGACGTGGCGCCACGGCAACGGCGGGCTCGTGGCCGGCTATATGCCCGACGACGCGCCCGAGGGCGGCTTCGACCTGTGCGTGCACGACGTGCACCGCTCGCCCGCGCGCCCCGAGCGCCTGTTCATGCAGTTCCACGGCGGCGTCTACCGCTCCGACGACGCCGGTGAGAGCTGGACCAACGTCGGCGCTGGGCTGCCGTCGGACTTCGGCTTCCCGCTGGCCGTCGACCCGGCCGACCCCGACAGCGCCTTCGTCATCCCGCTGTCGGCCGACACCGACCGCGTCACGCCCGACGGCCGCGTGCGCGTGTACGAGACGCGCGATGCCGGGGAGACGTGGACGCCGCGCGGCGACGGCCTGCCCGCCGAGCACGCCTACCTGACCGTGCTGCGCCAGGCCCTGGACCGCGCGGGCGAGGGCGACGCCCTGCAGCTCTATTTCGGCGCGACCTCCGGCGACGTGTTCGGCTCGCGCGACGCGGGGGCCACGTGGTTCACTGCGGCGCAGCACCTGCCGCCGGTCTACTCGGTGCGCGTCGGGTGATCCTCTGAAACCGGTCCTAAGCCGTCACGAAGTCGGCCACGGGCGGGACGAGCGTCTCGGGGTCGACGACGTGGCCCTCGCCCTCGAGCAACCGGAGGCGCGCGTCCGGTAGGGCTTCGGCCAGCCGGCGGCCGGCGTCGACGAAGAAGGGTGGGTTGGCATCGCCCACGAGGACCAGCGTCGGGAACGTCACGTCGGCGTCGGCGATCAGATCGAGGGGTACCGTCCCCGCGCGCTCCACGTTGCTCATCGCGGCCGAGTCGTGCAGCAGCGACGGGCCGAGCGCCGCGGTGGCCGCGAACCACGGCTCACCGCGCATCGCCTCGACGGCCTCGGCCGGCATCCCGGTCAGTCGCATGAACAGCGCCACCGCGTCGCCGTCGCGCCCAGCGACCACGAGCGTCCGCAGCTCGTCGTCGTAGGCGCGGGCGACCTCCCGTTGTTCGGCGTCGTCGGGCCCGAACGGGGGGTCGTGAAGGACGACCTTGTCCAACGGCAGCCCCCGCAGGGCGGCGCGCAGGACGAGTGCGGCGCCGGAGGAGTGTCCATAGATCGCCGCGGACCCGCCGGCCTCGCCCACCAGCGCGGCGATGTCCTCGATCTCGCGCGCGACGTCGTGCCCGTCACCCTCGCCGCTGTCGCCCCGCCCGCGACGGTCGTAGTTGAACACGGTGGCGTGCGCGGCCAGCGCGGCGCAGACCGGACGCATTCGCCCGCGATCGCACAGCGCGCCGCCGACGACGATGACCGGCGGTCGGTCACCCTCACCCAGGCGTTCGTAGGCGATGGTCGTTCCGTCGGCCGATTGCACCGTGTTCATGCCGTTCCCCTTCTCGGGTGGTTGTGTGCGGGCAGCAGTCCGTCGGGGCGCAGCAGCATCACGAACACGATGATGGCGCCGTAGACGCCGGACGCGATCGCGGAGAAATCGAAGTCGAGGCCGATGCGGCGCGGGAGCGAATAGAGCACGTCGGGCAGCAGGTAGCTGTTGAGCGCTGACAGCGCGATGGCGCCGACGACGGCGCCGCGGATCGAGCCCAGGCCACCCAGGACCACCATCGAGAAGACGAAAAGCGAGAACGAGAACTGGAACTGCGAGGCGTTGACAGCGGCGAAATAGGACGCGATGAACGCGCCTGACACGCCGCCGAACGCGGCGCCGGTGGCGTAGGCGACCAGCTTGGTGCGCGCGATCGGGACCCCGGCGACCGCCGCCGCGCTCTCGTCGTCGCGAAGGGCGGTCCACGCCCGGCCGACGCGGGAAGCGCGGAGGCGGACGGTGACGACGAGTGCGAGGACGACGAGGCCGAGGGCGAACCAGTACCAGGGCTGTGGGTCGACGGCATCGAAGGGGCCCAGGAACGGGAGGTCGATCCTGTCGATCGGCCCGATGTTGTTCGGGCCCGCGGTCAGCGTGCCGCCGAAGACCCTGATCTCGTCCCCGTTGGCGGCCACCTGGCCGATGATCTCGCCGAACGCGAGCGTCACGATCGCGACGTAGTCGCCGCGCAGGCGCAGCGTCGGCACGCCGATCACCGCGCCCGCGATCGTCGTCGCCGCCACGGCGAGGACGAAGACGAGCAGGAGGTTGACGTGGATGCCGGGCAGCTGTGACGCGGGTCCGCTCGCGAGGATCGCCACGCCGTGCCCGTCGGAGCCGGCGTCGGCCCAGAAGCCGGACGCCAAGTACGCCGCGGTGTACGCGCCGATCGCGAAGAACGCCACGAAGCCGAGGTCCAGCAGGCCGGCGAACCCCACGACGATGTTCAGGCCGAGCGCCATCACCACGTAGGCGGCGGCGAGGATCATGTCGTTGAGAGCGCCCGAGCCCTCGCCGAGCACGAACGGGGCGAGCGCGGCGAGCGCGATCAGCCCCACGGGTGCGGTCGGTCGGAGGCGGCGCAGCGTCACCGATGCGCGTCGGCGGCCTGCGTCACCGGACACCGGTCGGGATGACCGCACGCGCGCGGCTCGCACAGGCGGCACGTCCGCTCGGCCGCCCGGAGCGAGTCGATCCGCCGGGACAGGACCGTCGCGCAGATGCGATCGAGCGCTGCGCGATCGCCCGCGTCCAGCGCCGCGACCTCCGCACGGAGGATCGTCAGCCGGGCGGCCGCGATCTCCCCCGCGAGCGCCCGGCCCAAGTCGGTGAGCGTCACATGGACGGTGCGGCGGTCGGCCGTCCCTCGGGCTCGCGTCACATGCCCGTCGGCCTCGAGCTCGTCGACGACGCGGACCACACGCGAGTGGCTCAGCCCCAGACTCCAGGCCAGCCGGTCGATCGGACTCCCTGACGCGAAGGCGCCGAGCGCGGCGACCGCGGCCGCCCGACCGCCGGGCCCCGACGCGGATGCGGACATCGCCGCGTCCACGTCGCGCGCGAGGACGTCGACGATCGCCCCCAGGACGTTCGCAGTGTGCAGCTCAGAATGTATGCGCAGAGCATACAGACGAGCCCTCTCGCGCTGTCGGCGCTAGTGGTGCTCGAGCGGGAGGTCTTCGTACTCGCGGCGGGCGCCGCGAATCCACGCCGCCGTGGTGAAGACCGTCAGCAGGCCGCCGATGACCACCAGGACGAGGCTGATCGTGACGCCGACCAGTGCGAGGGTGATGCCGAGCGCGAGCAGGACCGGGTGCAGGCTCGGGCCCGGAAGGTGGATCTCTTCGCCGGCGGGCGGGATCTCGCGCTCGAGGCCGCTCATGCGACGTAGATGTAGGCCGCGACGAACGTCATGCCGAACATGAACACGCAGACGACGGTCGTGATCAGGCCGGAGCGGATGTTTCTGCGGGCGAGGTTGCGGTCCATCGGATCTGCAGATTACAGGCGGGCGTCGGCGACCATAGTCGCGAACAGCAGCGCCAGGTAGAGGAGCGAGAACAGGTACAGCTTGAGCGCGCTGCGGCGGTCGGCGCGCTTGTACAGCAGCGCGGCGCCGCCGATGAACGCGGCGCCCAGCCCCAACGAGCCGACGAGGTAGATCGTGCCGAAGCCGCTGGCGCAGTACGGCAGCTGGGTGACCGCGTACAGCAGCACCGAGTACAGGAGGATCTGGCGGCGCGTCTCGCGCTCGCCGCGCACGACCGGCAGCATGGGCACGCCCACGCGCGCGTACTCGTCCTTCATCAGCAGCGAGAGCGCCCAGAAGTGCGGAGGCGTCCAGAAGAAGACGATCGCGAACAGGTAGATCGCGGTGCCGTCCAGGCCGCCGGTGACCGCGGCCCAGCCGACGAGCGGGGGCACCGCGCCGGCGGCGCCGCCGATGACGATGTTCTGCGGCGTCGTGCGCTTCAGCCACAGGGTGTAGACCAGCGTGTAGCCCAGGAAACCGCTGAAGGACAGCGCGGCGGCCAGCGGATTGACGAAGATCGAGAGCTCCAGCACCGCGAGCGCGGCGAGCAGGAGGCCGAAGGCGAGGGCGGACCGAGGCGCGATGCGACCCGCGGGCACCGGGCGGTTGGCCGTGCGCGCCATGCGGGCGTCGATGTCGCGGTCGTAATAGTGGTTCACGGCGCCCGCGCCGCCGGCGCTCAGGTAGCCGCCCAGGCACGTCAGCAGGATGAGCTCGATCGACGGGTGCCCGGCCACGAGCATCGTCGTGACCGTCGTGAAGAGCAGCAGCGACTGGACCCGGGGCTTGGTGAGCTCGACGTAGTCGGAGGCGACCTGACGCGCGCCCGCGAGGGGCGCCGCCCCGACGGCGGCTGCGCGCGGCGCCGCCATCAGGCGCGGACCGCGGACTCCGTGGACGGCGCGGGCGCGTCGTCGACGGGGGCCATCTGGCGCTCGATCTGGCGGCGGATGTCCTTCATCGGCTCGACCGAGCGCACGCGCGGCACGACGTCGAAGTTGTTGACCGGCGGCGGCGACGTGGTGAACCACTCCAGCGTGTTGCCGCGCCACGGGTCGGGGCCGGCGACGACGCCGGTCTTCAGCGACTTCACGACGTTCAGGACCGTGACCAGGATGCCTATCGCCAGGATGAACGAGCCGATCGTCGAGATCAGGTTGTAGAGCTCGAGATGGCCGACGTCGGCGTACTCGTAGATGCGCCGCGGCATGCCGTCGAGACCCAGCGAGTGCTGGATCAGGAAGGTCGTGTGGAAGCCGATCATCATCAGCCAGAAGCTGGTCTTGCCCAGCCCCTCGCTGAGCATCCGGCCCGTGATCTTCGGGAACCAGAAGTAGATCGCGGCGAAGATGCCGAACACGGCGCCGCCCATGAGCACGTAATGCAGGTGCGCGACGACGAAGTACGTGTCGGTCAGCTGCCAGTCGACCGGGAAGACGGCGAGGAAGATGCCGGTGATCCCGCCGATGAGGAACGTGGCCAGGAAGCCGACGGCGAACAGCAGCGGCGTCTTGAACTCGATCGTGCCGCGCCACAGCGTCGCGATCCAGTTGAACATCTTCACGCCCGTCGGCACCGCGATCAGGAACGAGCCGAGCATGAAGAACACGAGCACGATCGTCGGGCTCGGCGTGGAGAACATGTGGTGCGCCCACACCAGGAAGCCGAGGAAGCCGATCAGCACCGTCGACGCTGCGATCGCCTTGTAACCGAAGATCGGCTTGCGCGAGAACACCGGCAGGACCTCGGAGATGACGCCGAAGCCGGGCAGCACCATGATGTAGACCTCGGGGTGCCCGAAGAACCAGAAGAGGTGCTGCCACAGCAGCGGCGAGCCGCCCCGGGAGGCCTCGAAGAAGTGGGTGCCGAAGTGGCGGTCGGTCAGCAGCATCGTCACCGCGGCGGCGATCACCGGCAGGGCCACGATCAGCAGGATCGAGTAGGTGAGGATCGACCACACGAACAGCGGCAGGCGGCCCCAGCCCATGCCCTTGGCGCGCATGTTCGCGATCGTCGCGTAGAAGTTCACGGCGCCCACCAGCGAGCTGATGCCGGTGAGGTGGATCAGGTAGATCCACGCGTCGACGCCGCTGTTGGGGGAGTAGTCCCTCGATGACAGCGGCGAGTAGCACGTCCAGCCGCACTCGGGCGGGTTGAAGAAGACCGACGTGTAGAACACGACACCGCCGGCGGCCAGCAGCCAGAACGACAGCGCGTTCAGCTTCGGGAAGGCCATGTCCCGGGCGCCGATCATGAGCGGCACCAGGTAGTTGCCGAGGCCGGCCATGAAGGGGACGACGAACAGGAAGATCATCGTCGTCCCGTGCATCGTGAACAGCTCGTTGTACGTCTTGGGGTCCAGGAGGGTGTTGTTCGCCTGGCTGAGCTGGAGGCGCATGAGCAGCGCCTCGACCCCGCCCAGCATGAAGAAGACGAAGGTCAGGACCATGTACATGATCCCGATCCGCTTGTGGTCGGTCGTCGTCACCCACGAGGTCCAGCCGGTGGGCTGCGCGACGACCGCGCTCGCGGTCACCTGGGGGACGGGGGTGAGGACCTGCTCGGTCGTTGCGGCCATGAGGTTAGGGCGTCCCCGACTGTGCCTGGAGCTGCTTGCGGGACACGGCCGCCGCGGCGTTGGCGGCCTTCAGCTGGGTCTTGCGAGTCTGGATGAACTGCTCGTACTGCGAGGGCGTGACGGCCCGCACCTGGGCCGTCATGTTCGCGTGGTTGCGCCCGCACAGCTCGGCGCACTGCCCGGTGAACGTCTTGCCCGCGAGCTTTCCGGAAATCTTGAACCAGGTGTAGTTCGTGTAGCCGGGGATGGCATCGAACTTGCCGCCGAGCTTGGGGATCCACCAGGAGTGCGCGACGTCCTGGGCGTTGATGGTCAGCGTGACCGTCGTGTTGACCGGGGCGACCATCTGCTGGTAGGAGAACGGCGCGTCGAGCGGGGCGTTCGTGCAGTCCTGGGTGTAGGTGTAGCGCCAGATGTACTGCTGGCCGTTGACGCAGATGTTCAGGGCCTTGCCGTTGTCGGGCAGGCGCTGCGACGGGCCGGCGGCGAGCTTGAGGCCGTTCGCGCTGGAGTTCGGCGGGTTGCGGATATCGCCGAGCTTGGAGAAGGTCATGATCGATAGGAGGACGAGGATCAGTGCGGCGCCGACCGTCCAGCCGATCTCCAGGCGCGTGTTGCCGCGGATCTGGGCGGGGACGGCGCCCTTGCGCGCCTTGAACTTGATCAGCGAGTAGAACAGCGCGCCCTCGACGCCGAGGAACACGACGATCGCGACGGCCATCACGAACCAGTAGAGCGAGTCGATGCTGTCGGCGTTCGGGGAGCCGCCGGACTCCGGCGAGAAGAAGTCGGCGGACGCGCCGGAGGCGAACGCGAGCAGGGTCAGCGCAGCCAGCGCGAGGCTGGCGAGCAGGCGCGAACGGCGTGAATGGATGCAGCGGCGGCCCAAGACGCGGCGGATTCTATTCACAGCGAGGCGGATCGCGACGGAAGGTGGCGCACCCTTACCTGCCGCCGAAGGAGGGCTTGCGCTTCTCGAGGAACGCGCCGACGCCCTCCGCGAAGTCGTCGGACTCGGCCATCTCCTGCTGGATGGACGCCTCGAAGGCCAACTGGTCGCCGATCCCCTCGTACAGCCAGCGGTTCAGCTGGCGCTTGGTGCCTGCGTAGGACGCCGTCGGGCCGGTGGCCAGGCGCTCGAGCAGCCCCGTCGTCTCGGCCTCGAAGTCGGCGTCGGGGACGACCTTGTTGATGAGGCCCCAGGCCTCGGCCTGTTCGGCGCCCACACGCTCGCCCAGCAGCGCCATCTGCGCCGCGCGGGTGAAGCCGACCCGGCTGGGAACCAGCAGTGAGGAGCCGCCGTCGGGCGTCAGGCCGATGTTCACGAAGGCGAGCAGGAAGTAGGCCGATTCGGCGGCGACGATCAGGTCGGAGGCGAGGGCGAGGGAGCAGCCGATGCCGACGGCGGGCCCGTTGACGGCGGCGAGGACGGGCTTGGGCATCGAGCGGATCGTCTCGATGATGGGGTGGTAGCGCTCCTCGAGCACCTTCTGGACGTCGGGGCGCCCCGACGGGGTCGTGTCGCTCGTGATGTCGCGCAGATCGGCGCCGGAGGAGAACGCCCGGCCCACGCCGGTGATCATCACAGCGCGGACGGAGTCGTCGTCGGCCACCCCGAGGATCGCGTCCTTCAGCCCGAGACCCAGGTCCTTGTTCCAGGCGTTGAGCGCCTCGGGGCGGTTGAGCTCGATGACGGCGGCGCCGCCCTCGCGGCTTACCCTCACTGCTTCGTCGGCCATGGCGCGTCAACCTATCCGGTGTGCGCTCTGTCAACATCTGTTGACAGGATCTGCTCGTCAACGTATGTTGACGTCATGTCCGCCCAGGAGACCCGCGACCTCGCCGGCGCCGTGGACAGCACCGACCCCGCGGTGGGCCTGGCCGCGGTTGCGTCGCTGCGAACGCTCGTCGAGCGCCTCGAGTCCCTGCACGTCGAGAACGCGCGCGAGCGCGGCTGGTCGTGGGAGCAGGTCGGGGCGGCGCTGGGCGTGTCCAAACAGGCCGTGCACCGCAAGCACGGCCGCGGAAGGAGGCTGAAGGGCTGATGTTCGAGGGGTTCACGAAGGACGCGCGCGAGATCGTCGAGCGCGCCAGGGCCGAGGCGCAGGCGCTCGGGCACGACTGGATCGGCACCGAGCACCTCGTGCTCGGAGGCGCGAGCGCGGCCGGGCTCGACCCGGCCGTCCTGCGCGCCGAGATCGTCCGCGACGACCTCGACGGCGACGCGCTCGCCACCATCGGGATCGACCTCGAGGTCGTGCGCGATCGCGTGGAGTCCTCGTTCGGGGCGGGTGCGCTGAGCGCGAACCGGTCCGGGT
>JBDTYI010000248.1:0-7916 GCA_040005775.1 Solirubrobacteraceae bacterium | reverse complement strand
GCCAGTCGACGGGGACCTGGCCGATCGCGCGTTGGGTCATCTTCGACGTGGTCGACGACAGGAAGGTCCCGATGGCGGCCAGCAGCGCGACGCCGACGGCGACGCCGAGGATGGTGGACAGCAGGCGGGAGCGGCGGTGGGCCACCAGCCCTCGCAGCCAGGTCAGCGCGACCATGCTCGCTCCTTCAGATCGGTGGTGGTTATGCGGCCGTTGTCCAGCTCCCAGACCTCGGGGAGGCGGTCGGCGACGGTGCGGTCGTGCGTCGAGACGACGAGCGCGGCGCCCGCGTGGGCGGTGGCCGCCAGCAGGACGTCCACCACCGCCGCGCCGCTGGCGCGGTCGAGCTGGCCGGTCGGCTCGTCGGCGAGGATCAGGCGCGGCTCGCCCGCGAGGGCGCGGGCGACCGCCACGCGCTGGGCCTGTCCGCCCGAGATCTCCTCGGGCAGCTTCTCGCGCAGCTCGAGCAGGTCCAGCCGCTCGAGGGCGTCGCGCGCCGCGATGTGGGCGGCGCGATCGGCGGCCCCACCGAGGATCAGCGGCAGCGCGACGTTCTCCTCGACGGTGAGCGGCGGCAGCAGGCTCGGTCCCTGGAAGATCACCGCGATCGGCCCGGGGCGCAGGCTCTGCCGCGAGCCGATGGCCGGCCAGCTGACCGTGCCGAGCGTCGGTTCGTCCAGGCCGGCCATGAGGTGCAGGAGCGTCGACTTGCCCGATCCCGAGGGCCCGACCAGCGCGATGCGGTCGCCGGGCCTGACCACGCAGTCCGCGGGCTGCAGCGCGACCGTCGCGGTCTCGCCGGCGCCGTAGGTGCGGGCCGCACCGTCGCAGCGAACGAGGTCCTCGTGGGTGCTGATGCTCATGACTCCACGCGCCCGTCGCGCAGGCGGATCTCGCGGTCGGACATCGCCGCGACCTCGGCGCTGTGCGTGACGATCAGGACCGCGGCGCCCTCCCCGGCGCGCTCGTGCAGGAGGTCCAGGACGCGGTGCGCGGTCACCGTGTCGAGCTCACCGGTCGGCTCGTCGGCGAGCACGACCCTGGCGTCGTTGGCCAGCGCCACCGCGAGGCCGGCGCGGGCCAGCTCGCCGCCGGAGAGCTGCCCCGGACGCGCATGGGCACGCTCGGTCAGCCCGCAGCGCTGCAGGACCTCCGTCATCCAGCCGGAGGGCGCCGGCGTGCCGGCGAGCCGCTGGGCGAGAGCGCAGTTGTCGGCGACCGACAGATGGCCGACGAGGTTGGCCTGCTGGAAGAGCATGCCGATGCGCCGGGCGCGCACACGCGCGCGCTCCTCCTCGGACCGGCGCGAGAGCCGCTCGCCGTCGACGCGGACCATGCCGCCGTCGGGCTCGTCGAGACCGGCCAGGCAGGCCAGCAGCGTCGACTTGCCCGATCCCGACGGTCCCGTCACCGCGACGACCTCGCCCGCGTCGACCGCCAGCGAGACGCCCTGCAGCGCGAGCGTCTCGTCGTCGCCGGCGTGGAAGAAGCGGTAGAGGCTGTCGGCCTCGAGCAGGCCGCTCATCGCGTGAACCGGACGGAGTCGGTGACGATCTTCCACGGGTCGACGTTGTCGGCGCCCTTCGGACCCGAGAGCGTCAGGACCACGTCCTGGCCGCGGTGGAAGAAGACGTAGCGCTCCACCGCGTTCTTGCCCGCCTTGCCGGTGACCGCGTTGGGCTTCGCGTCGGCGAGGTAGGTGGCGCGGATCGCCGTGCCCGCCTTGCGGGTGACCTTCGTGACGTGGGCGCCGGCTCCGGCCCTGGCTCGCTCGCCGCGAGCAGTCGGCGCGGCAGCCGCCTTTACGGTCTCCAGCCGGATGGCGTTCAGCTTGTCGGTGAAGGTCACCGCGCCGCCCGCGCCGCCCGCGCCGGTGCGCGACCAGCCCTCGGGGACCTTGACCGTGAACCCACCGCCCGGCAGTGCGTAAGGCACGAAGGCCTGGTTGTCGGGGATGTCGCCGGCCGGGCTGGCCTCGGGCGCCCGGGCGCCGGCGGACTTGGTGGTACTCGCGGTGCTCGACGACCCGCCGCAGCCGGCTGCGGCGGTCGCCAGGATCACTGCGGCCGCGGTCACCCCTGCTCTGCTCAGCTTTCGCGTCATGGCGGCGACCGTAGGCCGAGGCGGTTTGCGCGGGGTCCCCCCCAGGTCACCGCCAGGTCAAACCTGCGCAGCCCCCGTCCGGCGTGGCCCTAGGCTGGCCCCATGGGCGCCGACGGGATCCTGATCGTCGAGGACGACGACGCGATCGCGCAGGGCCTCGTGCGCGTGCTCGACAGCCAGGGCTACGCCGTTCGCCGCGTCGCCCGCGGTGGCCCCGCGGTCGCCGAGGCGGCTGACGACATCGGGCTGGTCATCCTCGATCTCGGCCTCCCCGACGTGGACGGCATCACCGTGTGCCGCCGGCTGCGGACCGCGCGCCCGGAGCTCGCGATCCTCATCCTCTCCGCCCGCGATCAGGAACTCGACCTCGTCGCCGGGCTCGACGCCGGGGCCGACGACTACCTGGTCAAGCCGTTTCGCCTGTCCGAGCTCCTCGCCCGCGTGCGGGCGCACCAGCGGCGCACGGCAGGCGCGGCGGGCAGCGACGCCGAGCGCCCGCTGACCGCGGGCCCGATCACCATGGACCTCGCGGCCCGGCGCGCGTACGCCGGCGGCGAGGAGCTCACGCTGCGACCCAAGGAGTTCGAGCTGCTCGCGCTGCTCGTGGCCGAGGCCGGGCGCGCGGTGACCCGCGAGCGCATCATGCGCGACGTGTGGAACACCGAGTGGATGGGCTCGACGAAGACCCTCGACAACCACGTGCTGACGCTGCGCCAGAAGCTCGGCCCGGACGCGATCACGACGCTGCGCGGCATCGGCTACCGCCTGGAGCTCGAGTGAGGCGCCGGCTCGTGCTCGCGATCGCCGCCGTGGCGACCGGCGCCGTGCTGCTCCTCGCGGTGCCGCTCGGCATCGTCCTCGGGCGCGGCTACCACGACAAGGAGCTGCTGCGCCTGCAGCGCGACACGGCCGCCGCGACCCGCGGCGTGGATCTCGGCCCCGGGGCGCGCGACCCCGTCGAGCTGCCCGCCAGCCGCGACCTCCTCGCGGCGTACGACCGCGCCGGGCGCCGCGTGAGCGGTGACGGGCCGCCCAGCGCGTCGGCACTGGTCCGGCAGGTGCTGCGCAACGGCCGCCTCGCCGACGCCGAGCACGCCGGGGCGATCGAGGTCGTCGTGCCGATCATCCACAACGAGGAGGTCACCGGCGCCGTGCGCGCGGTGCGCTCCGACGGCGCGGCCGCCGGCGCCGCCCGGCGGGCCTGGCTGACGCTCCTGGCCGTCGCCCTGGCGATCATCGCCCTGGCCGTGCTCGCCGCGCTGATCCTCGGGCGCGGGCTCGCCGGCCCCTTGGAGCGCCTGGCCGTCTCGGCCCGCAGGCTGGGCGACGGCGACTTCTCGGTGCGCGCCGCGCCGGCGGGCGTGGCCGAGGTCGACGCCGTCGGCGCTGCGCTCGACACGACCGCGCAGCGTCTCGACGGCCTGGTCCTCCGCGAGCGCGCGTTCACCGCCGACGCCTCCCACCAACTGCGCACCCCGCTGCAGGCGCTGCGCATCGAGCTCGAGGCCATCGAGCTGCGCGGCGATCACCCGCCTGAGCTGCCCGCTGCGCTGGCCCAGGTCGACCGGCTGCAGTCGACGGTCGACACGCTGCTCAGCGCCGCGCGCGACGCCCCGCGGGAGGCGCCGGCGAGCGCGGTCGCGCCGATCCTCGACGAGGCGCGCGCACGCTGGCACGGCCGGCTGGCCCAGGATGGCCGACCGCTGCGGATCACCGGCGGCGCGGACGCCGAGGTCCGCGCCGCCGCGCCCGTCGTGCAGGAGGTGCTCGACGTCCTCCTGGACAATGCCGCGACGCATGGCGCCGGCGCCGTCACGCTCTCGGTCCGCTGCAGCGACGATCACGTGTGGTTCGACGTCGCCGACGAGGGCGCCGGGTTCGCCGTCGATCCGGTGGCCGCGTTCGAACGCCGCGCGGGTGGCGGCAACGGGCACGGCATCGGGCTGGCCCTCGCACGCTCACTCGCCCATGGCGAAGGCGGACGCGTCGAGGTCGTGCGCAGCGAGGCGCGGCCGGTTCTCAGCCTGCTGCTGCCCCGGCGCGCGCGCGGCGGTGACGGATGACCGCCGCGGCGCCGATCCCGATCACCAGCAACACTGCCACGTAGTCCGCGTAGCGGAAGGCGTGGTGGAACTGCTCCCAGCTTCCGCCCAGCGCCCAGCCGATCCCGGCGAAGCCGAAGCACCAGATCAGCGAGCCGATCAGGGTCAACACCGTGTAGGGCCGGATGGGGCTGCCGAGCACGCCGGCAGGCACCGAGATGAAGGAGCGCACGACCGGGGTGAGGCGACCCAGCAGGACGGCACGCGAGCCGTGGAGGTCGAACCAGCGCTCGGCGCGCTCGAAGGTCGCGGGTGAGATGTGCAGCAAGCGCCCGTGGCGCTCGACGAGCTCGCGGCCGCCGTAGGCGCCGATCGCCCACCCGACGAGCGCGCCGGCGAGGTACCCGAGCGCGCCGGCCAGCGCCAGCACGACATAGCTCTCCAGGCCCGCGTGCAGAGGCGCGCCCAACAGCTGCGCCTGCTGCCCCGCGACCGCACCGGCCGCGACCACGCCCGCGTAGAGCATGATCAACTCGCCGCCGACCGGCAGCAGCGCGTCGAGCGCCATGAGCCCGAACACGGCGTACACGCCGTTGTGCGCGATCCAGTCCAGGAACTGGCTGGTGACGGTGGCGAGAACCATCGCGCGAAGGATGCCGACCCAACCTTACGGGCGCCTGACTGCGTCAGACGGCGCGTCTGACGACGGGCTGTCGGTTTCCCGTCGTGGACTTGGCGACCCCGTGGTGGGAGCATCCGGGCAACGATCACCGAGAGGTGGAGTCCTCGTGGAATCCTCGGGTCAGGCACACGTCCTCGTTGTGGCGAATCGCACCGCCGCCACGCCTGCGCTGCTCGAGGCCGTCCGGGCCAGAGCCGAGCAGGGCCCCGCCCACTTCCACCTCGTGGTCCCCGATCCGGACCATGCGCACCTGCGCGCCCCCCACGATCACAGCGCGGGCGACAAGGTCCTCGCGCTCGCGTTGCCGCTGATTCGCACCGCCTCGGGCGGCCACGCGGAAGGCTCGGTGTCGATCCGCCATGACCCGATGGATGCGATCGAGGAGGCGCTCATCGCCGCGCACTTCGACGAGATCATCCTGTCGACGCTTCCCCGGCGCGTGTCACAGTGGCTGCACGTCGACCTCCCCAGCCGCGTCGCGCACCTCGGCCTGCCGCTGACCACGATCGTCGCCGGCGAGCCCGTGGTGGCCGACGTGACCTGACGCCGCGTCAGCCGAGCGGGCCCCGGCGCGCCCGTAGATCACGCCGAGGCCGAAGGCGAGCCCGGCGGGCACGAGCACCGCCCACGCCAGGCGCGTTTCGAACCCGAGCGCGAGCACGTGGACGTCGACGAGCACGAAGTTGCCCGCGGCGACCGCCAGCGCCAGCGCCAGCAGCGCGGCGACCGTGGTCGCTCGCAGGGCGCGGGCCCAGGTGACCGGAGCGCGGGTCATTCCGTCGGCCTCTGCCCGGTGCCCAGCAACCGCATGATGTCCAGGCGCTCGGTGATGAGGCCGTCGACGCCGGCGCGCACGAGCTGGTTCATGCGGGGCTCGTCGTTGACCACCCACACGAACGTCCTCAGCCGCTGGGCCTTCAGCCAGGCGAGCACGCGCGGGGTGGCCAGGCTGTCGCGGACGCTGACCCCGTCGATCGTGCGCACGAGCGCCGGGTCGCGGCGCAGGCGGTCGAGGTCGGCCGCAGTGAAGATCAGCAGCAGCCGCGTCACCGCGGGATCGGTCCGGCGCAGCACGCGCAGGTTCGCCGGATAGTAGGTCTGCACGATCTCGTGAGGCATCCGGTGCGAGGCGAGGAACGCGTGCACCTGCCTGAGGTACCGAGGCGAATGCTCCTTGAGGTGCAGGAGCACGGTGTCGCGCAGCCGGGCGATGTTCCACGCCGCCTGCAACGACGGGCCGCGGAACACCACGTCCTCGAGGAACCGCACGGGGGCGTTATGGGCGGCGAAGAGTTCTCCGGGGGCGGAGTGCACGTCGATCTCAACCCCGTCCGCACCCCAGGCGACGGCCTCGGTGGCGGGCCCTATCGCGTCGCCGGCGTTGTGCGCGATCACCGTCGGGTCGCCGTAGCGAGGGAGCAGACGCTGGTCGAGCCGGTCGCTGAATTCCGCCGGGGTGCGTCCCGCGGTGAGGCGCTCGGCCTGGGTGTCGAAGACGACCAGCAGCGCCAGTAATCCGATGCACCCGGCCGACACGAGCTGCGCGATGACGAGGAGTAGGCGCGGCATGCGTTCAGTCTGCCGAACGGGCAGCGCCGGGTGTGGGGTTCGCGCGCGCAGTCAGGCTGCGGTCAGGGGCCCGCCCCTACCGTCGGCGACGGCGCCGAGCGTCGCGCCGGTCATGCGATGAGCACCTCCACAGCCGCGCTCCGTCCCCGCCCGCGGCGGCGGCGCCCCGCCGCCGACGCCGTGTTCCTCGCACCGCTGCTCATCTTCTTCACGGTGGCCTGCGCGGTCGCCCAGCCCGGTCCGCATCCCACCCGCGACGAGCCTGACCTGCTGGCCGCGGCGGCGCGCATACTCACCGGCCACCTCGTCCCCACCGGCCACGTCGTCGACCCCCGCGCCTATCTCTGGCACGGGCCCGGACTCATCGCCCTCCTGGCGCCGTTCGTCGCCCTGCATGTCCCGCTCCCGGTCACGCGCTTCCTCGACCCCGTGCTCCTGGGCTGCGCGGCAGTGCTCTTCCACCGGCTGCTGCGTTTGCGCCTCGGCCGGAACGCGGCGCTGGGTTGGACGTACGCGTTCGGGCTCTACGTGCCCTTCCTCTCGGTGATCACCGAGGTCCACAAGGAGCCGCTCGCGATCCTGCTCGTCGTCGCGGCGATGGCCGCGCTCACGCGCGGCCTCTCCGGCGGTGGGCGCCTGGCGTTCGTCGCGGCCGGACTTGCGCTCGGGGCGCTGGCGATGGTGCGCCTCGAGTACGGCTGGGTGGCGATCGCCCTGCTGGCGATCGCGCTGCTGCGCTGGGGCTCGCGGCGCCACGATGGCGCCGCGCGACGCCTCACGTTGATCCCGGCGGTCGCGGTGCTCACGTGCGTGCCCTGGCTCGCCTACACCTACAGCCTCACGGGCCACGCGCTGTACTGGGGATCGTCGTCGGGCGAGTCGCTCTACTGGATGTCCCCGACCCTGCCGGGGGAGACAGGCCAGTGGCACAGCCCCGGCGCCATCGAGACGGACCCCGCTCTGGCTCCTCTGCGCCCGCCGTTCGTGCGCCTGGACAGGCTCGACCCGGTTCGTCGCGACCTTGAACTGCGCCGACAGGCAGCCGCGAGCGTCCGGGCGCGCCCCGCGCTGTTCGCCCGCAACCTGGTCGCGAACGTCGGGCGGCTCTTCTGGTCGGTGCCCATGCGACCGCGGCGGTCGTTGCTGCGCACGGGCGCCGACGTCCTGTTCAACTCGCTGCTGCTCGCTGCCCTCGCGTGGGCCACCACGGCCCTCTGGCGCCGCCGACGCGACCTGCCGCCGGAGACTGGAGCGATCGCGGTCTTCGCAGCCGTGGCGATCGCGGCGCACCTTCCGGCCTCGGCGTCGCCGCGGATGCTGCTGCCGGTCGTGCCGGCGCTTCTCTGGCTCATCGCTCAGGCCGGTGCGGCCGCGGCCCGCTCAGGCGTTCGGGGCGAGCACGAAGCTCTCGATCGCGACGTCCGGCTCGATGTGGTTGGCGCCTAGGAAGGCGGCGACGTGCCGGCCGGTTGTCTCTTCGACCCCCCGCGTGAGGTCTGACGCCATCGTCTGCTGGTAGGCC
>JBDTYI010000247.1:0-2804 GCA_040005775.1 Solirubrobacteraceae bacterium | reverse complement strand
ACGGGGATCGTGAAGAACGCATCCAACCCCTCGGGATGGGAGGCGGCGAGCGCCACGCGGATCGACCCGCCGTGGGTGACCGCCAACGCCGGGGTCGGCCCCGCGGCGACGTCCGCCAGCGCGGCGAGCACGCGCGCCTGGTGCTCGCCCAGCGACTCGCCGCCGGGGAAGCGGAACGCCGCGCCGCCCGCCTGCCACGCGGCGAACGCCTCCGGGTCCTCGCGCTCGATGTCGTCCAGCAGCCGCCCCTCCCACGCGCCGCGGACCGATTCGGCCAGCCGCGGATCGACGGCCGGCTCCAGGCCCAGCTCGCCGCCGACGATCTCCGCCGTCTCGCGCGCCCGCGCAAGCTGGCTGGTGACGATCGCGCGCAACCCGGCGCCGCGGACCCCAGCGGCCAGCGCCCGCGCCTGCTCGCGGCCGCGCTCGTTCAGCGGCGTGTCGATCGAGCCCTGCACGCGCTGGGGCGGCGCGTTGTCGTCGGTCTCGCCGTGGCGGGCGAGGAGGATCACAGCCGGTGGCCGTGCAGCAGGTTCAGCGTGTCGGCGCGCAGCCCGAGGCGCAGCGTCTCCAGCGACAGCGCGTCGGCCGGGTGCACGTTGCCGAGGTTCACGTCGGTGCCGAAGTGCTCGATGAACCAGATCTGCTGGTGGCGCTGGGGCGCCTCGAAGATCAGCCGCTCCTTGCCGATCTCGTGGATGATCTCGTCGACCAGGCCGGTGCGCAGCTCGCCGTCGGGCCGGTACAGCCCCGCGTCGCCGCCGGCGCGGCCCTCGCAGATCACCTGGTGAGCGCCGGCCTCCAGCGCCTCGCGGATCAGCGCGACCCAGCGGTAGGGGGCCATCAGCGCGTTGGGGTCCTTCTCGCCGACCTCGGCGTACACGGTCCGGTCCTGGGCGAGCTTGGCGATCAGCTCCGCCTTCTGCTCGGGCGGGATCGGGACCGTGCCGCTGGACACCTCGACGTACTCGATCTCCAGCTCGTCGAGCCATGCACGCAGGCCGTCCATCTTCGTCTGCAGCCAGGCCAGCTCGGTCAGCGTGCCGCCGAGCATGACGGGCACGCCGCCGTCGCGGTAGACGTCGAGCTTGCGCCGCAGATCGCCGGTCACGTAGGCCGAGCCCCAGCCCAGCCGCACCATGTCGACGTAGCGCCCGGCGAGCTCGACGAACCCGCGCGCCTCGTCGGTCGACAGGCCGGTGTCGATGACGTGCGTGACGCCCCGCGTGCGCGGCTTCTCGGGGCGTTCGGGGAGGTCGAGGAAGTCCGGCACTCGCGGGCGCACACTACAACCGCAGCCTCAGCGAGAACGTGCGCAGCGCGGGGTTCGAGCGCAGCGGCCTGCCGGCGCCCTCCTCGGCGAACCCGGCGGCGCGGTAGAGCGCGAGCGCGGCGGGGGCGGCCTCGCTGACGCGCAGGCTCAGACGGTCCAGCTCGCGGGTGCGCGCCCACACCTCGATCGCCGTCAGCAGCGCGCGACCGGCCCCGGCGCGGCGCGACCCACATGCCCCACACGTCGCCGTCGGGCAGCGCGCCGGCGAGCCCGACGGCCTCGCCGCCGTCGAGAGCGAGCAGGCAGAGCCCGCGTTCGCCCGCCGCCAGCTCCCGCCAGAAGGTCGCGGGCCGCGCCGCCTCCCGTTCGAGCGTCGAGCTGAACGCCTCGGGGGCCTCGGCCAGCGCGCGCAGGCGCAGCGCGCGGAGCGCGTCCTCGTCACCTGGTCTTGCGGGCCGGACCTCGATCCCGGCAAGGCTATGCGCTACGGTTACATCGATGAGTGTCGATCTAGTGATGGCGCCCAAGCACAAGCGCCCCGCGGGCCAGCCGTGCTGCGAGCCCGTCGCGCATCCGCTCGTCGACGCCACCGCGGCGGGTGACCTCGCCACGGTCGCCAAGGCGCTCTCAGATCCCGTCCGCGTGCAGCTCGTCGACGTCCTGCGCCGCCACGCCGGCGAGGTCTGCGTGTGCGAGCTGCAGCCGCTCTTCGGCATCTCCCAGTCCACCCTGTCCCACCATCTGCGGACGCTGCGCGAGGCCGGCGTCGTCGGCGTGCAGCGCCGCGGGCTGTGGGCCTACTACTACGTCAACGACGAGCCCCTGGAGGCGCTGCGCACATGGCTGTCCTGAGACCGCACCTCGCCCTGACCGTCACCGACGTCGAGCGGGCGATCCCGTTCTACTCGGCGCTGTTCGGCACCACGCCCGAGAAGGTCCGGCCCGGCTACGCGAAGTTCTCGGTCGCCGACCCGGCCCTGAACTTCACCCTCAACGAGGGCGAGCGCTCCGGCCTCGGCGCCTTCAACCACGCCGGCATCCAGGTCGCGGCGACCGCCGACGTGCTCGCCACGCGCGACCGCCTGGCCGCCGCCGGGCTCGACATCGTCGACGAGCGCGAGACGACCTGCTGCTACGCGCTGCAGGACAAGCTCTGGGTCCGCGACCCCGACGGGACGCCGTGGGAGGTCTTCGCCACGCTCGCGGACACCGAGGAACGCGGCGCCTGCTGCGCCTGACCCCGTGGCCACTGCGCTCTTCGTCTGCCTGCACAACGCCGGGCGCTCGCAGATGAGCGCGGCGTTGTTCCAGCGCGCCGCCGGGGGCCGACACCGCGCGCTCAGCGCCGGGACGACGCCCGCCGACCGCGTCCATCCCGAGGTCGTCGCGGTCATGGCCGAGCTCGGGATCGACCTGCGCGACTGCACGCCGCAGCTGCTCACCCCCGCGCTTGCCGAGCAGGCCGACGTGGTGGTGACGATGGGCTGCGGCGACGCGTGCCCGTACATCCCGGGCAAGCGCTACGTCGACT
>JBDTYI010000246.1:0-4095 GCA_040005775.1 Solirubrobacteraceae bacterium | reverse complement strand
GGCGCTGTTGAGCGAGAGGCTCTGGAACTGCAGCGTCCGAAGCCCCGTGTTGAGCGCTTCGATGCCGGTCGGGACCTTGCTCAGCGCCTTCTGGCACAGCGCCAGCTCGTCGGGCGTGAAGCCGTTCGCGCCATCACGGTCGTCGCAGCGGGCGGAGTCGTCGGCGAAGGTGCCGTTCGTGCGGACCACGCCGCCGTCCGAGCCGACGAAGACCTGGTCGGGATGCGCCGGATCGGGGTTGAACACGAGGGCGTGCTGGTCGGGGTGCATCCCCTCGGCACGCGCGACGGGCTGCGTGCCCGGGTCGTCCTGGATCGTCGGCTTGTTCTCGTTCGTCATGTTGGTGAACGACACGCCGGCGTCCTGCGAGCGCACCACGGCGCGCCCGTTGGTGCGCCCGGGGGTGACCGTTTGCGCGCCGAAGATCCGTCGTAGTTCATCGAGCCGCCCAGGTACACGACGTCGGGCCGCCGCGGATCGACGCGCACGAAGTCGTCGTAGCCGCACTGCGTGTGGCAGTAGAAATACGACGTGAAGCCGTTGGTGTTGGCGATGCTCGGGCTCGACAGGAACGTGTACGCCCCCGGAGCGTTGGCCGGGTTCGTCGTAGCGGTGCCCGGCGTCACGCCCGCGTTCTGGGCGTCGTCGGTACGCCACGAACGACGAAAGCCCCGCGGTCGGCAGGGCTTTCGGAGTACCGCCAGCGGGATTCGAACCCGCGTTACCGCCGTGAGAGGGCGGCGTCCTAGTCCCCTAGACGATGGCGGCAGGACGCGCGTCAGGGTAGCAGTCGTCTGGGGGCGGCTCCGTCCCGCCGGAACGGGTAGGGAATCGGTACCCTGACGCCTCCCCGCGGATGTGGCGGAATTGGTAGACGCGCGGCGTTCAGGTCGCCGTGAGTGCAAGCTCGTGGAGGTTCGAGTCCTCTCATCCGCATGTGGGTCCCGGCGCCCGGCGGCAGCGGTTCGGCGTTCGTGCCGCTCGCACGAATCCCCCGCTCCCGGCCGGGTGTTGGGTTCGGTTAGCCCCCCTGTCCGCGCCTGTTTAGGGCGGCGAGGATGTGGAACCACCTTCCTCTGTACGCCGCGTACATCCCCATGACCGTCGTCGTCGACATCCCCCGCGATCCTCGTGCACCCGCCAACGCGCGGCGTGCCGTCGATGACCTGTCCGGGCGGGTCGCCGAGGACGTCATCCCCGACGTCAAGCTCCTGGTCTCCGAGCTGATCACCAACAGCGTGAAGTACGGCGGCGAGGGCGACGTCCAGCTCGTCATCGACATCCACGACCAGCGCAAGATGCGCGTCGAGGTCGTCGACCAGGGTGTGGGCTTCGTGCCCGTGGCCCGCGATCGTCCGAGCACCGAGGTCGGCGGCTGGGGTCTGCACCTCGTGCAGACCCTCTCGAACCGGTGGGGAGTCCACGAGGGCTCCCCCCGCGTCTGGTTCGAGATCGACCGCTAGCAGGTGAGATCGAACCGGACCTTTTCCCCCGACACGGGGGAAAAGGTGGGGTTCGATGACGTCGAGGCGGAACCCCCCGGACAGGAGGAAGGCCCGCCGTCCGGGCGGGCCTCCCGATGCACTCGAACCTCTCTCGTGCGGGCAGGTACCCGCTCCCCCGCGCCACTTAACGCGCGGTGTAGGGTCGCCGCCATGACGCAGCGAATCACCCGCCGCGAGCTCGTCGGAACCGGCGCGGCCGCCGGCGCCGCGCTCGCCCTCGGCGCCTCCCCCGCCGGCGCCGCGCGACGCCCCCGGCGCTTCGACGTCTGCGTCATCGGCGCGGGCCTCTCGGGTCTGGCCGCGGCGCGGGCGCTGGAGCGCGCCGGGCACACCGTGATCGTGCTCGAGGCGCGCAACCGCGTGGGTGGGCGCACGCTCAACGAGCCGATCGGCGGCGGGCACATCACCGAGGTCGGCGGCGAGTACGTCGGGCCGACGCAGGACCGCATCGCCGCCCTCGCCCAGACGGTGGGCGTCAAGACGATCCCCACCTACAACCAGGGCTCGAACGTGATGATCGCCGGCGGCGACCGGACGCTCTACGCAGCGAGCGACGGCATCCCGACCGATCCGGAGGTCCGCGACGACATCATCCGCGCGCTCGCGTTCGACAAGCTCGCCGAGGAGGTCGGCGTCGCCGCGCCCTGGAGGAGCACGCGTGCGCGCAGCCTCGACGGGCAGACCTTCGACGACTGGCTGCGCGCGAACCTGCGCTCCGAGAAGGGCCGCGCGATCCTGGCGACGGCCGCCCGCGCCACCTGGGGGGCGGACCCGTCCCAGCTGTCGCTGCTCTACGTCGCCGCCTACGTGGCGGGTGGGGGCAACGCTGCGCGACCAGGTTCGATCCTCCGGCTGCTCACGACCGCGGGTGGCGCCCAGGACCGGCGCTTCGTCGGCGGCTCGCAGGTGATCAGCGAGAAGCTCGCCGAGCGCCTCGACCGCGACGTCGCGCTGTCGGCCGCGGCGCGCCGGATCGCCGGCGAGCCCGGCGGCGTGCGCGTGGTGACGGCGAGCCGCACCGTCCACGCCCGCCGCGCGATCGTCGCCGTGCCGCCGATCCTGGCGGCGCGCATCGACTACTCCCCGCACCTCCCCGCCGGCAAGAAGGCGATCCTGCGCGGGATGACGCCCGGCTCGCTGACCAAGGCCGAGGCGATCTATGACCGCCCCTTCTGGCGCGACGCGGGGCTCAGCGGCCAGGCCGGCACCGACACGGGCCCGGCGGACTCGACCTTCGACAACAGCCCGCCCGACGGCAGTGTCGGCGTGCTCTTCGGCTTCGTCGGCGGCTCGAACCACGACAAGTGGGCCGGGCTTCCGGCCGACGAGCGCCGCGCGCAGGTGCTGGCGAACTTCGTCAGCTACTACGGCGACCAGGCCGCCTCCCCCACCCGTTACTTCGAGCAGGACTGGACGACCGAGCGCTGGACCCGCGGCTGCCCGACGGGTCACTTCGCGCCGGGGGTGCTCGCCAAGCACGGCGCGTGGCTGCGGCGCGCCGTCGGACCCGTCCACTTCGCCGGGACGGAGACGTCGGACTACTGGCAGGGCTACATGGACGGCGCGGTGCGCGCAGGCGAACGGGCCGCTCGCGAGGCGGCCCGCTCGCTGCGCTAGCGGCTACGCGGTGGCGAGCTCGCGCTCGGCCGCGGTGATGACGCCGGCGCGGTCCTTGTGGGCGCGCTCGTACGTGCGGATGTCCTTGGCCTCGTCATCCGAGGCGGCGCCGAGCGCCTTGACGATCTCCTCGACCGTCTGCTCGTCGTACCCGGGCCACGGCTCCTTGGCCTGCAGCGCGGAGACCTTCTCGGTCACCGTGCTGCGGTCGTCGTTCTTGCGCTCGTAGGTGTCGACCTTGGCCAGGTCGACCTGGGAGAGCTCGGGGAGCTTCGCGGTGATCTCGTCGGCGTTGAGCTTGTCGTAGCCGGCGATGGGGAGGTCCGACGCAGAGGCGACGGCGCCCTTGGCGCGACCTTCGGCGCGGGCGACGCCCGGCACCTTGCGAGCCTGGCGCGTCTGGCGCTTGGCCTTGGTCGCGGCCTTCTTGGCCGTCTGCTTGGCGGCGACGCCCGCGACGCGGCCCGCGTCGGCGGCGCCGGTCTTGGTGATGTCGTAGGACGGGTCGCCCTCGATCTCGGCGCCGACCACGAGGCCTGTGAGCTTCGGGATCTCCTTGAGGATGCGGCTCAGCATCTGCTCCTCGTCGGTGCGGATCGACGCGGCCAGGTCGGCCGTGACGTCATCGCCGACCGAGCGCGCGAGGCGCTCCAAGGACATGTAGGTGGCGATCTCGAGGGCCTCGGTCGCCGCGGCGTCCTTGGCGTTCTTGAGGACCTTCTCCTCGCCGCCGCTGCCGCGAACCATGTCCAGCGGCGTCTTGCCGAGCGCGAGGGCCTGGCCGACGACGGTCTGGGCGATGCCGGTGGCCGCCTGGATCGGGCTGCCACCGTGACCTAGCTCACGCAGGCGGTCGCGCGTGCGCTGTGCATGGTCGCGTGTCTCGCCGAGATGCTTCTCCAGGCCGCTGCGGTAACTCCCGCGCGGCGTCATGGCGATCTGCGACTGCAGCACGCGCGTGAGGGCGACCTCG
>JBDTYI010000245.1:0-4550 GCA_040005775.1 Solirubrobacteraceae bacterium | reverse complement strand
GGCGCGCGCAGCGTCCGGCCGCCGAAGCGCCCGGCGACGACCCTCACCCCGCGAGGGCCCCGGCCTCGACACGCGCGGTGCGCTGCCTCAGCAGCGCGTGCTCGGGCGCGGCCAGCTCCGGGTCCTCGCGCAGCAGGGCCCCGGCGCGGGCGTGCGCACGCTCGAGCACGTCGACGTCGTCGGGCAGGCGGGCGAAGCGGAAGCGCGCGATACCCGATTGACGCGTGCCGGTCAGCTCGCCTTCGCCGCGCAGCTCGAGGTCGATCTCGGCCAGCGCGAAGCCGTCGCGGTGCTGGGCGAGCGCCTTGAGGCGGGGCGAGTCGGCGGGGCCGAAGAGCAGGCAGAGCGACGCGTGCTCGCCGCGGCCGACGCGCCCACGCAGCTGGTGCAGCTGGCTGATGCCGTAGCGCTCGGCGTCCTCGACGACCATCACGGTCGCGTTGGGGACGTCGATGCCGACCTCGATCACCGTCGTGGCGACGAGGACGTCGGCGCGGGTGGTGGGGTCCGGGTCAGTAAACTCGGCCATCGCCTCGGTCTTCTCGCGCGACTTGAGCTGGCCGTGGAGCAGCACCACGCGGAAGTCCTTGAACTCGCCGTCGCGCAGGCGCTCGTACTCGGCGGTCGCGGCGCGGGCCTGCAGGGTCTCGGACTCGCTCACCAGCGGGCAGACGACGAACGCCTGGCGCCCGGCGCGCAGCTCCTCGCGGATGCGCTCGTAGGCCCGCTCGCGCTCGCGCTCGCCACCGGCGACGAACGTCTCGATCGGCTGGCGGCCGCGCGGCAGCTCGCGCAGGACGGTGACGTCGAGGGCGCCGAAGGAGGCCAGGCGCAGCGTGCGCGGGATCGGCGTGGCGGTCATCGACAGCACGTGCGGGGCCATGCCCGGCGGCGCCTTCGCGTCGAGCGCGGCGCGCTGGCGCACGCCGAAGCGATGCTGCTCGTCGACGATGGCGACGGCGAGGCGGTCGAACGCGACCGGGTCCTCGATCAGCGCATGGGTGCCGACGAGGATGCTCAGCTCGCCGCTGGCCAGCTTGCCCAGCAGGTCGGCCCGGCGGCCGGCCGGCGTGGAGCCCGTCAACAGCGCGGCCGTCACGAGCGACCCCGGCATCAGCGCCTGAAGGGTCGCGAAGTGCTGCTCGGCGAGCGTCTCGGTCGGCGCCATCATCGCGGCCTGCATCCCGTGCTCGACGGCCCGCAGCATCGCGTGGACGGCCACGACGGTCTTGCCCGACCCCACCTCCCCCATCAGCAACCGCTGCATCGGCCGGTCGCCCGCGAGGTCGGCGTCGATCTCGTCCATGGCGGTGCGCTGATCGCCCGTCGGCGCGAAGGGCAGCAGCTCGTCGCGCCAGGTGGCCGACAGGGTGCCGGGCTCGCCCAGCGTCGCGGCCGAGAGCCCTGCGCGGCGCTCGTTGCGCAGGCGCAGCTGCACGACCTGGTCGACCAGCAGCTCTTCGAAGGCGAGGCCGGCGCGGCCGCCCTCGTGGGCGCCGAAATGCGCGGCGGCGAGCGCGGCGGGGCGGTCGGGGAGGCGCTCGGCGGCGCGCATGCGGCCGGGCAGCGGGTCGGGCACGTCGTGCACCGCCGCGGCGTGCTCGCGCACGGCGGCGAGGATCTGCGTCGAGCTCAGGCCCTTGGTCGCCGGATACTGCGCGGCCGCCGCGCCGCCCGCGCCGCCGACCTCCTCGGTCACCGCGTGGGCGTTGACGCGGAAGCGGTTCGCGCCCTGGTACTTGCCCGCGAGCATCAGCCGGGTGCCGGCGCGATAGCGGTCCTTCAGCCATGGCTGGTTGAAGAACGTCGCCTTCATCACGCCGGTCGCGTCGGCCACGACGGCTTCGACGAGCGGCTTCATCCCGCGCCGGCGCACGGGCCTGGCGGTGATCGAGCGCACCTCGACGATGACCGTCGACGTCTCCTCGGCCACCAGCTCCGCGATCGTGCGCGCCTCGCCCGACTCGCGCGGCAGGTGGTCGAGCAACTCCCCCACGGTCGTCAGGCCCAACGACTCCGCCGCCTCCTGTGCGGATGCCCCGGCCCAGCCCACGGGCTCCTCCAGGCGCGACGGGCGTGGCCAGCGCACGGGCGCGTCGCGCAGGTCCTCCGCGGCAAGGACGTCGGAGCTGGCGAAGGCCGTCGGCACCGCCCAATGATCCCCGGAGGCTCAGATGGTCAGGACGAGCTTGCCGCGGACGTGCCCGTCCTGGAGGCGGTCCATGGCCGCAGCGGCGTCAGCGAGGGCGAACTCCTCGGCGACCTCGACGCGCAACTGGCCGCGCTCGACGAGCTCAGAGAGCTCGTGGAGGCCGCGGGCGCTGGGGCGCACGAACACGTAGCGGCCGGTGAGGTCGCCGCGGTCGCCCGCAGGGTCGGGCTGGGCGATCGACACGACGCGCCCGCCGGGCCGGACGGCGTTGCGCAGCGCCTCGAGCGAATCGCCGCCGTAGAGGTCGAAGGCGGCGTCGATGCCGCCCGCGTGCAGTTCGTGGAGCTCCTCGGCGACGTCGCCGTCGTGGTAGTCGAGGACGTGGTCGGCGCCGAGCGAGCGTAAGAAGTCGTGGTTGGCGGCCGAGGCGATGCCGATGACCTCGGCGCCCTGTGCGGCGGCGATCTGCACGGCGAGATGGCCGACTCCGCCCGCGGCCGCGCCGATCGCGACGGTCTGGTCCTCGGAGATCTCGAGCGCCTCGACGAGCGCCTGCCAGGCCGTCAGCCCCGCCAGCGGCAGCGCGCCGGCCTGCGCCCACGACGCGCTCGGCGGCTTGAGCGCCACGGCGCCCGCGGGCATCGAGACGAGCTCCGCGTAGGTGCCCTCGGCCAGCTCGGTCTTGCGGCAGTAGGCGTAGACCTCGTCGCCCTCCTTCAACCCGACGACGGCCGGACCGGTCGCCGCGACCACGCCGGCCGCGTCCCAGCCGAGGATGAGCGGGAAGTGGAAGGGGAAGCGGTCCTTCTGCTTGCCCTCGCGCGTCTTGAAGTCGACCGGGTTGCACCCCGCCGCCTTCACCTCGATCAGGACGGAGTCGGGGCCGACCCTCGGGTCGGGGAGATCCATGAGCTCGAGGCGGTCCGAGCCGCCGAACTCGTTGATGGCCATGGCGCGCATCGCCTCACCGTAGAAGCTTCGCCCCGGCCCGGCCGGGCGCCTACTCGGCGGCTACGAGCCACCACCAGGACGGCTGGCCGCCGTCCTCGAGCTCGAGCTCGACGCCGTCGGGCGCCAGCGCCGCCACGGCGTCGGCGTCCAGCGGCGCGCCGTCGCCGGCGATGAGGGTCACGAGCTCGGCGTCTGCGCTCAGGGCACCGAGGACCGCCTGGAGCGTCGGGCCTGCCTCGCCCCAGGCGACGATGTCGTCGTCGACGAAGCCGACCGCGTCGCCCACGGCGAAGCGCCCGGCCGCGTCCTCGCGGGCCGCCGGAGCGACGCCGCCGGTGCGCACCGCGCCCAGCGCCGCCTCCATGGCGCGCGCGTTGTCGGCGGCGGTCGCGCGGCGGTTCAGGGCGACCGCGGCGACGAGGCCGGCCTGCTGGGAGCGTGAGCCGACGACCACGACGCCCTTCTCGGCCAGCTCGGCGGCACGTTCGGCCGCCATGACCACGTTCGGGCTGTTGGGCAGGACGACGACCTCCTCGGCCGGCACGCCGTGGATGCCGGCGAGCAGCTCGTGTGTGCTCGGGTTCAGCGTGGCGCCGCCGTCGAGGACGTGGCAGCCGAGGCTCTCGAACAGGCGCGCCATCCCGGCGCCGGCCACCACGGCCAGGGCCCCGGAGGCGGACTCGGCGGGCGCGGTGCCGTTGCCGCCGCCGGCCAGGCGCGCGTCGCGCTCGGCGACCTGGTGGCGCATGTCGGCGACGTCGAGGTGCGAGACCTCGCCGGCGCCCGCGAAGGCGGCGATCGCCTGCTCGGGGTCGTCGGTGTGGACGTGGACCTTCAGCGTCGACTCGTCGCCGACGACGAGCACCGAGTCGCCGAGGCGTTCAAGGGCGTGCACGAAGGGCTGAGCCTTCAGCGCGACGCCCGTGACGGCGAAGTTCGTGCAGTAGCGGAAGGTCGAGGACTCGTGCTCGGGATGGGTGATGCGCGCCGGGGCGTGGTGGGCGATCGCGGGCGCCTCCTCGCCCCGGAGCGCCGCGACCACGCCGGCCAGGACGATCGTCACCGCGTGGCCGCCGGCGTCGACCACGCCGGCCTCGCGCAGCACCGGCAGCAGCTCAGGGCCCCGGGCGACCGATGCCTCACCGGCCTCGATGGCGTGCTCGAGCACCTCGGCGATGACGCGGTTCTGCTGCTCGTCGGTGGCGTCGGGGCCCAGGCGCGCGTCCTTCATGTGCGCCAGCTCGGAGGCCACATGGGCGGCCATCTCGCGCATCACCGTGAGCATCGTGCCCTCCGCGGGCGCCCGGACCGACGCGTAGGCGCGCTGGGCGGCCCGCGCCATGGCGGCGCCGATGAGCACCGGGTCGACCAGCTCACCTGGTCGGGAGATCAGCTCCTCGGCGGCGCCGCGGATGAGCTGGGAGAGGATGACGCCGCTGTTGCCGCG
>JBDTYI010000244.1:0-13185 GCA_040005775.1 Solirubrobacteraceae bacterium | reverse complement strand
GAGCGCCGCAGCGTCTCGTGCATGACGTCGGCCGCGAAGGCGCCGTCGTGCAGGTCGGTGGCGGTGAGGCAGACGCCGTTTACGGCGACCGAGTCGCCCTCGCGCAGCTCACCGGTGAGCGCCGAGGCGATGGCGACGCGCACGCCGTCGGGCGTGGCGTCGACCGCGGCGACCGTTCCCAGGTCGGTGACGAGGCCCGTGAACACCCTCACCACTCCTTAAGGCGCGCGGAGAGCAGCTTGTCCGGGCCCACCGCACGGCAGGTGAGCGACAGCGCGCTCGTGGCGTCGGCGACCCGCTCGATGCCCTCGCCCTCCAGCGGGTCGCGAGCGGAGCGGCCGCCGAGCAGGATCGGCGCGATGAACAGGCGCAGCTCGTCGATCTCGCCCGAGTCCAGGAAGGTGCCCGCGAGGTGCGGGCCGCCCTCGAGCAGCATCGAGGTGATCGGCGTCTCCAGCGCGCCGAGCTGGTCGAGCCCGGAGCGGACGCGCGCAGGCTCGTGCTGGCCGGTGGCGACGACGACCTCCGCGCCGGCCATCTCCAGGCCGTCGGTGGCCGCGCGCGGCGCGGCGCGGGAAACGACCACGACGAGCGGCACCTCGGCGGCCTCGGCGACCAGGCGGGAGCTCAACGGCAGGCGGCCGGTGGAGTCGAAGACGACGCGCGTCGGCTGGCGGTGCACGCCCTCGATGCGCGCGGTCAGGCGCGGGTCGTCGGCCAGCGCCGTGCCGATGCCGACGGCGACGGCATCGCACTCGGCCCGCCACTGGTGGGCCTCGCGGCGGCTCTCGTCGGAGGAGATCCACTGCGAGTCGCCGGTCTTCGTGGCGACCTTGCCGTCGAGGCTCATGGCCGACTTGAAGAGCACCCACGGGCGGCCCGTGCGCGCGTGCTTGCGGAAGGGCTGGTTGACGAGGCGGGCGCGGGCGGCGAGCTCGCCGCCGGCGACGTCGATCTCGACGCCCTCGTCGCGCAGGATGCCCAGCCCGCGGCCGGAGGCCTTCTCGGTCGGGTCGTCGCTGGCGACGACCACGCGGCCGAGGCCGACGGCGAGGATCGCGTCGGTGCACGGCGGCTGCTGGCCCTCGTGGCAGCAGGGCTCGAGCGAGACGTAGAGGGTCGCCCCGCGCAGATCAGCGCCCCCGGTAGCGACGATCGCGTTGACCTCGGCGTGCTCGCGGCCGTAGCTCTCGTGCCAGCCCTCCCCGAGCACGACGTCGTCGCGCACGATCACCGCGCCGACCGCCGGGTTGGGGCTCACCTGCCCCACGCCGCGGCCCGCGAGCTCGATGGCTCGCGAGAGGTGGACGTGGTCGGTCTCGGTCCGTTGCACAGCTCAGCTGAGTCTAGTGCCGCGAATCACGCGCACTTGCCGCCCTGCAGGCGGTAGACGCGCATGATCGGGCCGGGCCGGTCGTAGGCCAGCGGGTAGTAGTCGAACGTCCAGTCGAAGTTGAACGCCACCGGCTTGGCGCCGCGCCTGAACGGCGAGGCCTCGTACACGAGTCGGCCGCGGCGCTCCAGCTCGCGGTAGTAGGGCAGCGCGTTGGGCACCTTGCGCGGCTGGACCTCGGCGCGGCCGCGCTGGGTGGAGCCGGTGACCACCCAGCAGTACCCCTTCTGCTCGTAGCGGTCGACCAGGCCCGGGTACAGCGTGCGCTCGTAGTCCTCGATGTTCACGATCCGCCCCGGCCCTGGAACGATCGACCCGTCGTTGGCGACGTTCGACCGGCTCGTGGCGTACTTGGCCCAGCGCGCGCCGTTCCTGGTGCCGCGGTAGGGGCGCCCGATGTCGGTGGCCCACGCGTCGGGCACCACGGGCTCCACCACGATGCGCGTGCCGCCCGGGACGTTCTTCACGAGCCAGTCTCGAGCCAGGTTGCGCGTATCGGCGTTGGCCAGCACCTGGCCGGAGTGCAGCGACATCACCACGCCCTGCCCCAGGAGCAGCACGGTGGCCAGCGCCGCGACGGCCGGGGCCATCCGCGGGCGCCCGCGCGCGGCGAAGGCGACCAGTCGGGCCACGGCGAAGCCGGCGAGCAGGCAGGCGAAAGGGAAGGCCGGCAGCAGCCAGCGGCCGAAGAAGCGAGCCTGGTCGCCCATGAAGATGACGTAGAGGATCGGCGCGGGGACGAGCACCAGCGCGAGCTTCGGCTCGGCCCGGGCGAGCAGCACCGCGCCCGCGAGCGCTGCGAGGACGGGAACCCAGCCCAGGCCCCACGTGGCGGTCCACAGGTAGTAGAGGTGCCCCGAGGTCTGCGTGAGCCCGAGCTTGCCCATCGCCGCCCCCGCCGCGTCGGACTGGTGGATCAGGCCGTCGCGAAGACCCTCGTAGTCGAGGATCGCGTACGGGTTCGCGGCCACGAAGGCGGGGAGCGAGACCACGCACGCGGCCACGAGGAGGCCGAACGCCCGCCGGCGCCGCCCGCGCTCCTCCACGATCCGGATGACTCCGGCGGTCAGGAGCGGCAGGGCCACCAGACCGCCGGTGTACTTCGTCGCGCACGCGAGGCCGAGCCCCACCCCGGCGAGGACGTAGTCGACCGGCCGCCCACGGCGCACGATCCCGGCCGTGCCCCACAGCGACAGCGCCACCGGCGCGAGCGTCACCACGTCGTTGAGCGCCAGATGCGAGTAGAAGACCGGCAGGAAGGCGAAGGCGAGCGTGGCGGCCGACAGCAGCCCCGCCGCACGGCCGAAGAGGCGCGTGCCCGCGAGATACAGCACCCCGACAGCGAGCGTCCCGAAGAACGCGGCGGTCAGGCGCGCGACGATCCAGACCTGCGTGGGGTCGGTGGTGAACGCCTCCGAGACGCCCGCCCGCCCGCCGAACCAGCCCGCGAGGACCGCGTGCAGGACGTAGGTGTACGCCGGCGGGTTGACGAAGTAGTAGGGGTTGTAGCCGTGGCCGAAGAGGCCGATGGCGCCCGGCACGAAGTGTGCGTTCTCGTCGGCGTTGTACGCGTAGGGCAGGCCCTGGCCCACGCCCCACACACGCAGCGCGGCCGACGCGGCGAGCAGCGCGACGATCCCCAGCCACCACGGCCAGCGACGCTCACGCGGGGCCTCGGCGAGAGCGTCCTGGGGCGACGCGTCGGTGCGCTCAGCAACGGACATAGGCCCCGTAATGCTCGGTGGCGCCGGCGAACGACCAGCCCGCCGGGGGCTGCACGTTCGCGGTGTCCAGGGGCGTGTCGACGTCCTGCGTGAAGCCCTGGCGCAGCAGGGCGGTGCGGCTCGAGGGCAGCACCACGACGCCCGTGGTGACCCGCCCACCCCACTTCGGATCGCTGCGCGCGCGCACCTTGCCCGCGCTCAGGCCCGCGACCCAGCGCGTGTCGGGGACCAGCTTGTGGTTCGGCGTCCACACCGGCCCGCAGCGGACGCCCGCGCGCACCTTCGGCTGGCGGAAGAGGTCGACGAGCGCCGCGTGCGACTGGTCGCGGAACTTCAGCTCGGCGACGAACAGGCTGAAGTTCACCCGCGTCGCCGTGAAGAACGCGCCGTAGAGCACGACGGCCGCGGCGCCGACCATCCACGCCGTGCGCGCCGCGCCCGGTCGCAGCATCGACCAGCCGCCGATGGTCACGCCCGCGAAGATCATCACGACCAGCGAGGGCACCAGCAGGTAGCGGTCGATCACCGACAGCCCGGCGAGGCCGACGAGCACGAACGTGCCCATGCCGATCGCCATCAGCGCCACCGGCATGCCGGTGCGGCGCGGGACGAGAACGAGCGCGAGGATCAGCCCGAGGACGCCCGCGTAGAGGACGGGCACCTTGTCGAGGCTCTGGAGGAAGCGCCAGGTGGCATCGGGCACCTGCGAGATCCCGCTGCTCTGGCGGCCGAGCTCCTCGGCGAGGCCGCTGGTGTGCTGCAGCGAGAACAGAGGCCTCCCCGTGGCCCACCAGTCCGTCAGCGTCCACAGCACAGGGCTCACGGCGGTCAGCAGCGAGTAGCGCAGGCGCTGGCTCCAGGTCGCCGGGACGATGCACCACAGCCAGTACAGGCCGGTCAGCAGCCAGGCCTCCGGGCGCATGAGCCCGGCGAGCGCCAGCAGCACGAACACCGGCGTTCCGCGCCGGCGGCGCTCGGACTCGAGCGCGGCGGCCCAGACCACGAAGACGAGGTACGGGATGTCGATGTAGGCGCGCGCGGCCAGGAACGGGAAGTCGAAGCGCGAGCACACCAGCGCGGCGGCGACCAGCCCGACGATCCAGCCGAACGACGCTCGCGCGAGGCGGTAGAGACCGGCGGCGAGCAGCACGAAGGACACGAGCGTCGCGAAGACCATGACGCGGTCGCCGGCGTTGCCCAGCAGCGACAGCGCAGCGCCGAAGAGCACGGCGAGGGGGTGCTCGGTGGGCGTGCGGTAGCCGTCGAAGCTCGGTCTGATGCCGTGCAGGACCTCGCGGCCCCACAGCAGCGAGTAGTACGAGTCGTAGTTCGGATAGGTCGGGTAGACCAGGAAGCCGACGAGCGTGCCGAGCGCCAGCAGGGCCAGCGCGAGCGCCGGGATGCTGGGCCGGCGGCGGCCGCGTCCACCGGCAGGGTCAGGGCCCGGGTCCGGCCGGGTGAGCGTCGCGCTTGCCATGTGGGATACTGGGGAGCGAGCGAGTGTACGGCGTCGATCCCCTCCGCCGTTGCCCCGCGCCTCGCCTTCGGAACCGTATGAAGCTCATCATCCAGATCCCCTGCTTCAACGAGGAGGAGCACCTCCCCGCGACGCTTGCCGACCTCCCGCGCGAGGTCGCCGGCTTCGACGCCGTCGAGTGGCTGATCATCGACGACGGCTCGATCGACCGCACGATCGAGGTGGCGCGCGAGCACGGTGTCGACCACATCGTCCGCCTGACCAACAACAAGGGCCTGGCCGCCGGTTTCCAGGCGGGGCTGGACGCGTGCTTGAAGCTCGGTGCGGACGTCATCGTCAACACCGACGCCGACAACCAGTACTCCGCGGCGGACATCCCGAAGCTCGTCGCCCCGGTGCTGGCCGGAACCGCCGACATGGTCGTCGGCGACCGCGAGACCGATTCGATCGAGCACTTCTCGCCGCTGAAGAAGCGCCTGCAGCGGCTCGGCTCCGCTGTCGTGCGGATGGCCTCGGAGACCAGCGTGCCCGACACGACCTCCGGCTTCCGCGCCTACAACCGCGAGGCCGCGATCGGGCTGGCCGTCGTCTCGAAGTACACCTACACGCTCGAGACCTTGATCCAGGCCGGGAAGCTGCTGGTGGCCACCGACCACGTCGCGATCTCCACGAACCCGCAGACGCGCGCGTCGCGCCTGTTCCCGTCGATGGGATCCTACGTGCGGCGCAACGCGGTCGCGATCGCCCGCATCTACGCGCAGTACGAGCCGCTACGGGTGTTCATGACCCTCGCGGTCCTCGCGACGCTCGCCGCGCTCATCCCGTTCACGCGCTTCGTCGTCGCCTACGTCAGCGGCGACGGTGCCGGCCACGTGCAGTCGCTGATCTTCGGCGCGGTCCTCTTCAACGCGGCGGTGGTGCTGTTCGCGCTGGGGATCATCGGGGACCTGCTCTACGGCCAGCGCATCATGTCCCAGCGCATCTTCGAGCGCGTGCGGCGCATCGAGCTTCAGCTCGACGTGCCGCCGTCGCACTACGAGCCGGGCGCGCGGGCCACCGGGCACCCGCCCACCACGGGCGCGAAGGCCGGCCAGAAGACCGAGGAACGAGAGGCAGTGGGTCTGTGAGCAGCGACGTGACGGTCGACCGCGAAGGCACGGTCACCGGCAACACCTACGACAAGTACGGCTCGACGAACCCAGTCGTCCGCCGGCTCATGGCCGGCTTCGAGGGAACGCTCCAGGCGCTCTTCACACAGGCCGACGCGCAGTCGCTGCTCGACGTCGGCTGCGGCGAGGGCGTGCTCACGCACAAATGGGCGCTGCAGATGGGCGCGCAGAAGCGCGTCGTGGGCATCGACCTCGACGACCCGCACCTGCACGCGCTGTGGGAGGGCCGCCAGGCCCCCAACCTCGAGTACCGCGTGATGAAGGCCGAGGCCATGCCCTTTGCCGACAGCGAGTTCGACATGGCCAGCGCGATCGAGGTGCTCGAGCACGTGCCCGATCCCGAGCACACCTTCGCCGAGATGGCCCGGGTCGCCCAGCGCTGGATCCTCGTGTCGGTCCCGCGCGAGCCGCTGTGGCGCGGGCTGAACCTCGCGCGCGGCGCCTACTGGAAGGACCTGGGCAACACGCCCGGGCACCTCAACCACTGGTCCAAGCGGTCGTTCGTGTCGCTGCTGAGCCGCCACGGCGACGTCGTCGAGGCGCGGTCCCCGTTCCCGTGGACCATGCTCCTCGTCCGCCTGCGTGGGTAGCGAGCCCGCCGCCGCACCTGCCGCGGGCGCTCCGTCTGGCGCCCGCGACGATGGCTACGCGCGCGGGGCGCGCATCCTGTCGATCGGCATCGCGTCGACCGGGGTGTTCACGTTCGCGTACTTCGCCGTCGCCTCGCACGTGCTGGACCCGACCAGCTACGGAGCGATCTCGCTGCTGTGGTCGGTGCTGTTCGTCGTCATCTCGGTCATCTACCGGCCGGTCGAGCAGCTGCTGTCGCGGACCATCGCCGAGCGCCGCGCGCGCGGGCTGGCCCACGGCCACCCGCTGCGGATCCCGCTGCTGCTCCAGGGCGGCTTCGCGGTGTTCTTCGTCGCACTGGCGCTCGCGCTGCGCGTCCCGATCGAGGACGCGTTCGACTCCGCGGCGCTGTACTGGATCTTCGTCGGCGCAACCGCGGCGTACGCGGCGTCGTATTTCGCCCGCGGCTACTTCGCCGGGCATCAGTGGTTCGGCCTCTACGGCGGGCTCGTGCTCTTCGAGTCGATCTCGCGCTTCGCGTTCCCGGTCGCCGTGGCGGTCGGGCTGGCGAGCGGGCAGACCGCGGTCGCGCTGGGCATCGTCGCGGCGCCGCTGGCGTCGCTGCTGGTGGTGCCGTTGGCGATCAGCCGGCACGTCGGATCCGGCGGCGAGCCGCCTCCGGTCGACACGCAGGCGCTGACCATGCGCGCCGGCGCGGGCTTCGCGCTGTCGGTCGCCGCGATCCAGCTCGCCGAGCAGTCGCTGCTCAACGCGGCGGTGCTGACCGTGAGCGCCACGGCGTCCACCGCGCTGGCGGGCGTTGTGTTCAACGCACTGCTGATCACCCGCGCGCCGCTCCAGCTCTTCCAGTCGGTGCAGACTTCCCTGCTGCCCCACCTGGCGGGGCTCGAGGCGACCGAGGGCCGCGAGGCGTTCGACAGGGCGATCCGCGTCACGATGCTGGCCATCGCGGGCTTCGCGGGCGCGGTCGCCATCGGGCTGCTGGCGGTCGGGCCTTTTGCGATGGATCTCGTGTTCGGCAAGGGCTACGACTACAACCGCGTCGGCCTGGCCGTGATCGCCCTCGGCATGGGCTTCCACCTCTCGGCGGGCACGCTCAACCAGGCGGCGCTCGCGCGGGGCCGGGCGCGGGCCGCGGCCTTCGCGTGGCTGTTCGCGGCGGTGCTGTTCGTCGTCTGGATGCTCTCGCCGGTCGTCGGCGACGAGCTGACCCGCGCCGAGGTCGGCTACGCCGGCGCCGCGGCGGTGCTCTGCGCGCTGCTGTGGCGCCTGGAGCGCGGACGGCCCCGCGCGCCGAACGTCGATCAGGTGACGCCAGAGCGGTACCGGACCGACGTTCGACCCCTTGGGGAGCCCTACTCGTAGGCCAGGGCGTCGAGCACGTTCAGGCGCGATGCGCGGCGGGCCGGGAGGATCGCGGCGAACACGCCGGCGACGCCGCCCAGGATCAGCACCGCGACCAGGGTGCCGATCGGGATGCTCAGCGTGAAGTCGTCGAGCGGGCGGGTGAACAGGACCGCGAGGATCACGCCGACAACCGCGCCCAGGATGCTCCCGATGAGCGCCGTGATGACTGCTTCCCAGCGAATCATGCGCTTGACCTGCTTGCGCGAGGTGCCGATCGCTCGGAGCATCCCCAGCTCGCGGGTGCGCTCGGTCACCGAGAGCACGAGGGTGTTCACGATCCCGAACAGGGACACGATGATCGCCAGGGCCAGCAGCGCGTAGATGAGCGTGAGCAGTTGGTCGACCTGACCGGCGACGGAGTCCTTGAACTCCTTGTCGGTCAGCACCTCGCTGCCCGGGTACTCGCGGTCGACGAGCGCCGTGAGCTGCTTCTTGACCGCTTTGGCGTCGGCCCCGGGCCGGAGCCCGATGAACCCGACAGCATCCTTGGTCTCGCCGAAGTCGCGGCGCATGACCGGTTCGCTCACGACGAGGTCGGTGCTCAGGAAGCCGTTGTCGTCGGTGATCGCGGTGACCTTCAGCGGCACGCGCTTGCCCGACGGCGTGGTCGCCCGGACGGTCGCGCCCACGTCGAGGTCGTTGCCCTCGGCGTACTTCTTCGACATGAGCGCCTGCCCGTCGCCGAGCGCGCGCACGTCGCCGAGGCTGCCGGTCTTCAGCTTGAGGTCGTAGAGCTTGGTGAACGTCGGGGGCTCGATCGAGGCGACCTGGACCGTCTTGCCCCCCGGCAGCTTCGCCTTGGAGAAGCGCACGCCGCTCGCGGCGGCGACGCCGTCGGTCCGCGCGGCCTGCTGCAGGAGACCCGGCGCGAAGGGCTGGTTGCCGCCGCTGGCCTGCACGACGAGCTCGCCGCGCAGATTCTGGTCGACGGCCTTGGCGATCGTCGTCTTGGCCCCGGCGGCGAAGATCGACGCGAACGTGACCAGCGCGACGCCGATCATCAGCGCCGCCGCCGTCACCGCGGTGCGCCCGGACTGGCGCACCGAGTTCTCTCGCGCCAGCCGGCCGGTGATCCCGGTGAAGCGCTCGATCGGCCCGCCGATCGCCGACGCCAGCGGGCGCACCAGGTGGGGCGAGACGAGGGCCACGCCGATGAACGTCAGCGCCGCGCCGGCGCCGACGGCAGACAGCGCGCCGTTGGTCGACAGGCTCGCGAACAGCCCGAGGCACATGAGCGCCACGCCCAGGGCGAGCAGCGCCAGCGCGCTGATGGTCAGCCGCCGCGAGGCTGCCTTCGTCACCGGCGCCGCGCTCTCCGTCAACGCCTCGATCGGCGCGACGCGCGTGGCCCGGATGGCCGGGGCGATGCTCGACACCACGCTGACCACGGCGCCAACGGCGACGGTCAGGACGATCGTGCGGGTCGCGAGCACCGAGCCGCCCGAAGGCAGGTCGGCGCCGAACGCCTTGAACAGCTCCTTCAGGCCCGCCGCCGTGCCCAGCCCCAGCGCGACGCCGAGGAAGCCGCCGACGATCCCGACCAGCAGGCCCTCGAGGATCACCGACCGCAGCACCTGCTTGCGCGAGGCTCCGAGCGTGCGCAGCAGGGCGATCTCGCGCGAGCGCTGCGCGACGGTGATCGAGAACGTGTTGAAGATGAGAAACGCGCCGACGAACAGCGAGATCCCCGCGAAGGCCAGCAGGGCGATCTTCAGGAACCCGAGGTTGTCGCGGATGTCTGCGGACTGCTTGGCCGCCTCCTGCTGCCCGGTGCGGACCTGGACCGACGCCGGCAGCGAGGCGCGCAGCTCGTCGGAGAGCTTCTGCGGCGAGACGCCCGGCTTGGAGGCCGCCTGAATCTGATCGAAGCCCTTCTTGTCGAGCATCCGCTGCGCCGCATGGAGGGTCAGCTCGAGTGTCGACGCCCCGCCGAACCCGACGCCGGCGATCTCGGTGACCCCGACGAGCTTGAAGCACTTGCGCGGCTGCGCGGCGACCGCGCAGATGCGGTCGCCCACCTTGAAGCCCGCCTTCTTGGCGGTGCCGTTGTCGACGGCCGCTTCGTCGTCGGTGCGCGGGCCGCGGCCCTGCGGGTAGGTGACCGCGTTGAAGCGCGCCTCGGGCGCGACCGACCCGATGAAGCTCGGGGCGCCCCCCGACCCGGTGCGCTTGCCCTTCTTGTCGAGGATCGTCGCCAGGTCGAAGACGGTCCCGCCCGCGGTCTCCACATCGGGTGCCTTGCGCACCTGCTCGAGGACGGAGGCCGGCACGACCGGCTGCGTGCCGTCGGAGTTCTCGAACGTCTTCTTCGCCGTGACCGACGCGTCGGTGCCCTTGTTGGACGCCGTGAAGATCTTGTCGAAGCCGCTGTTGATCGAGTCGGTGAAGATGTAGGTGCCGGCGATCAGCGTCGTGCCGAGCAGCACCGCCAGCGCGGTCAGGAAGAAGCGCAGCTTGCGGGCCAGCAGGCCGCGCAGGGCGATCCGGGTCATGCCACAGCCTTCATGAGGTCGAGGACGTCGTCGGCGGAGCCGGCGTCGCCGTCGTGGACGATCCTTCCGTCGGCGAGCACGACGATGCGGTCGGCGTAGGCCGCGGCGCCCGCGTCGTGGGTCACCATGATCACGGTCTGGCCGAACTCGTCGACCGAGCGGCGCAGCAGATTCATGACCTCGCCCGAGGACCTCGAGTCCAGGTTGCCGGTGGGCTCGTCGCCGAAGACGACCGCCGGGCGCGCGACGAGCGCGCGCGCCACCGCGACCCGCTGCTGCTGGCCGCCGGAGAGCTCGGAGGGCCGGTGGCTCAGCCGGTCGCCCAGACCGACGGTCTCGATGAGGCGGTCGATCCACTCCTGGTCGCCCTTCTTGCCGGCGATCGACAGCGGCAGGACGATGTTCTCCCGCGCGTTGAGCACCGGGAGCAGGTTGAAGGACTGAAAGACGAAGCCGATCTTCTCGCGGCGCAGCTCGGTAAGGCGCTTGTCGTCGAGGCCGCCGAGTTCGACGCCGTCGACCTGCACCGTGCCGCTCGTGGGCCGGTCGAGGCCGGCGAGGACGTGCATGAGCGTGGACTTGCCCGAGCCCGACGCGCCCATGATCGCGGTGAAGCGCCCGGCCGGGAAGTCGACAGAGACGCCGTCGAGGGCGCGCACCTCCGCCTCGCCGGTGCCGTAGACGCGCGAGAGATCGGTGGCCGAGACGAGGGCCTGCGTGGTGACGATGCTTTCCATCGCCCAAGGGTCGCAAGGCCACCGGAGGGTGAGGTGCGGGTAGCCGTACTCGGGCCACTAGGGGTCACCCCAGGGCTCAGGCCTTCAGGTACGTCAGCACCGCCAGCACGCGGCGGTGGTCGTCGGCCGTCGGCGGAAGGTTGAGCTTGGTGAAGATGCTCGTGACGTGCTTCTCCACGGCGCGCTCGGTGACCACCAGCTCGGTGGCGATCGCGCGGTTGGAGCGGCCCTCGGCCATCAGCCCGAGCACGTCGCGCTCGCGCGGGGAGATCTCCGCCAGCGGGTCGGCCTCGCGGCGCCGGCCGAGCAGGCGCGAGACGACCTCGGGGTCGAGCACGCTGCCGCCCTCGCCCACGCGCTTGACGCCCTCGACGAAGCGGTCCAGGTCGGAGACGCGGTCCTTGAGCATGTATCCGACGCCCTCGGTGTGCGAGCCCAGGAGCTCCATCGCGTAGGACTCCTCGATGTACTGGCTGAGCACGAGCACGCCGGTCTTGGGAAAGCGGTCGCGGATCTCCGCCGCCGCGCGCAGGCCCTCGTCGGTGTGGGTCGGCGGCATGCGGACGTCGACGATGGCGACGTCGGGCTTGTGAGCGCCGACCTTGCGCAGCAGGTCCTCGGCGTCCGCGGACTGGGCCACCACCTCCATGCCGGCCTCTTCGAGCAGCCGCGCGATGCCTTCGCGCAGCAGCATGCTGTCGTCGGCCAGGACTACGCGCATGGCACCTTCGCCTTGACGACCGTGCCGCCCCCCGGCGGCGAATGGACCTCGAGGCGCCCGTCCAGCGCCGCGAGCCGATCGGCCAGACCACGCAGGCCACTGCCGCCCGACGGGTCGGCACCGCCGCGGCCGGCGTCGGAGACCTCGACCGTGGCGAAGCCGTTGTCACGCCCGACGCGCACGTTGGCCTCCGTCACGCCCGCGTACTTCGCGACGTTCGTCAGCGCCTCGGCCACCACGAAGTAGGCCGCGGCCTCTACTGCGGCAGGAAGGCGCTCGGGCGGCATCTCGTCGAGATTAACGGCTACGGCGGCGCGACCGGCGAGGGCCTCGAGCGCGGCCTGCAGCCCGCGCTCGGTCAGGACGGCCGGATGGATGCCCCGCGCGAGCTCGCGCAGCTCCTCCAGCGCGCGGCCGAGCTCCTCGCGGGCGGAGTCGAGCATCTCCCCCGCCTCGTCGGTCCTGCCGTCGTCGATGCGCCGCCGCGCGAGCCCGAGCTGGAGCGAGAGCGCCACCAGGCGTTGCTGCGCGCCGTCGTGCAGGTCGCGCTCCAGGCGACGGCGCTCGAACATCGAGACCTCGACGAGCCGAGCGCGGGAGGAATGCAGTTCCTCCAGTCGCGCGCGCAGCTCGGCCTCCAGGCGCTCGTTGTCGAGCGCGAGCGCCGCGGAGGCGGCCGCCGCACGCACGAGCGAGCGCTCCTCCGCCAGCGCCTGGTCGTGAATGATCGCCCCGACGCGTCGCCCGTCGCGCTCGACCTCAGTGGCCGCGCGCCCCGAGCCCGGCGCCGGCAGATCGACCGGCCGGCCGTCGTAGTCGACGTAGTGGCCGACGGACTCGCGCCAGTAGACGAGGCTCAGGGCGCGGTCCCCCAGGGCGGTCGCCAGGGCGTCGCGCAGCGACTCCGCCGACGTCGGGGCGTTGAGGCGCTCGATGAGCTCACCGACCGCGCCCGCGCGGGAGTAGCGGCTGCGCACGAGGCCGGCGAGGAAGCCGTAGGGCAGCGCGGCGAACGCGAGGGTCGCCAGCAGGCTCGCGAGGTCCGACATGGATCGCGGCGCCCCACCGACCTCGAGCAGCGCCGTCACCGTCAGCAGGCTGGCCGCGGCGAGGCTCGCCGTGAGCATCGGCGCCTGCGCGCGCCGCTGCGGCGCGCTCCCCATCCCCCGCTTGCGCAGCAGCAGCACGACCGTGGCGATCAGCAGCACCGCCGCGACGAACCCGAACGTGTAGCCGAAGACGTCGGCGAGGTCGGGGATGTCGGCCACGGCGAGCGCATTGCGCGGGCGCGCGCCCTCCAGCCGGCTACCCGGGTCGCCGCCGAGCAGGAAGTACGGGGCGCGGACGAGCAGCACGTCCATGTACCCGGCGATCACGATCGCCCGCTGGCCCACCGTCTCCAGGCGTCCCGTCGGGAAGGCGAGCACCATGTGCACGACGATCGCGAGGTACAGCGGCGCGACGTAGGACCCCA
>JBDTYI010000243.1:0-2688 GCA_040005775.1 Solirubrobacteraceae bacterium | reverse complement strand
CCTCGCGGCGGTCAAGGCGTGCGGCCGGAGCGCCGTCCTCAGTCACCTCTGCGCGGCGATCCTCTTCGGCCTGACCGACCCGTTCGACCGCGCGATCGACGTGACGATCCCGGGCACGTCGACCCGCTCGCACCCCGGAATCCGCCCGCACCGCACGGCCTCTCTCGATGCCCGAACCACCACCCGCCACCGCGGAGTCCCAACCACGACGCCGCTGAAGACCCTCCACGACAGCGCCCGCGACATCACCCCCACCGGCCTGACGCGCCTCGTCCGCCGTGCCCAGGCCCTGCACCACGTCAACGTCCGCCAGCTCGCCACGTCTCCGCGCCTGGCGCCGATCGTCGCGACCGGCCCCGCGCCGACCCGCACGGAGTTCGAGGACATCCTGCTCGACCTGGTGCTTACGACGTTCGAGCCACCCCACGTCAACCCGAAGCTCATGATCGCCGGGCGCACGTTCTATCCCGACCTGCGCTGGCCCGCCCAGCACCTCTGCGTCGAGGCCGACAGCCGCACCTGGCACGCCGGCGAGCTCGCCCAAGCGCGGGACGCCGAGCGCCAGGCGATCCTCGAAGCCCACGGCGAGCGCGTCCTGCGCGTCACCTGGAAGCAGACCGTCGCCCACCCGCACCAGACCGTCGCTCGCCTGCGCCCAGCAGGTGCACCCGTGCTGCCCATAGGGTCAGGCCCATGAGCGGCCCCGTCTACCTGATCACCGGCGCGTCGAGTGGCATCGGCGAGGCCACGGCCCATCGCCTCGCCCAGGAGCCGGGCGCGACGCTCGTGCTCGTCGCGCGCCGCGAGGACCGCCTGCGCGCGCTCGCCGCGGCCGTGCCGGCGCCCGCGACCACGGTTGCCGTCGACCTCGTGGATCCCGAGGCGCCCGCGCGCGTACGGGCGCACCTCGAGGCCGAGCACGGCGGCCGGCTGGACCTGCTGGTCAACAACGCCGGCGCGGCCTGGCGGTCGACGTTCGCCGACGGCGGCTACGAGAACGTACGGCGCACGATGGAGATCAACTTCGACGCCCAGCTGCGCCTGACCGAGGCGCTGCTGCCGCTGTTGCGCGCCTCGGCGCCCAGCGCGATGGTGAACGTCGCCAGCACCGCGGGCCGCGTCGCCCGCTCGCGCACCGGTGCGTACAGCGCCTCGAAGGCCGCGCTGGCCGGCTGGTCGGACGCGTTGCGCGGGGAGGAGGCAGCCAACGGCGTGCACGTCGGTCTCGTGCTCCCCGGCTTCATCTCGACCGAGGGCTTCCCGCAGGCCGAGCTGACCGCGAAGCCGTGGACGCGCTGGCTGGTCTCGACGCCCGCGAAGGGCGCCGAGGCGATCCGCCACGCCGGCCTCGGCGGCAGGCACGAGCGCTACGTGCCGCGCGGCTACGCGATCTTCGCGGCGCTGCGGGTGGTCGCGCCCGGGCTCGTGCGTCGGATCCTCGACGGACCGCGCGCGCAGGTGATGACGACGACGACGGGCCCCGACCGCGCCGGCTAGGCCGCGGCCATCGTGGCCAGCAGCGCGTCGAGGTCGCCGGCCACCGCCAGCGCCCCGCGGGTCTTCGCGCGGAGGAACCCCTCGTCGACCACGTGGTCGAGGAAGCCGGCGAGCGGCGCGTAGAACCCCGCGACGTCGAGCAGCCCGATGGGCTTGGCGTGGAGGCCGAGCTGGGCCCAGGTGTAGACCTCGAAGAGCTCCTCGAGCGTGCCGATCCCCCCGGGCAGCGCGATGAACGCGTCGGACAGCTCAGCCATCAGCGCCTTGCGCTCGTGCATCGAGCCGACGACGCGCAGGTCGTCGAGCGCCGTGTGGCCGATCTCGCGTTCCATGAGGTCGCGCGGGATCACGCCGATGACCTCGCCGCCCGCGGCCAGTGCGGCGTCGGCCAGCGCGCCCATCATCCCGACGCGCCCGCCGCCGAAGACGACGCGGATGCCACGCGCCGCGAGCTCCTCGCCGGCCGCGCCTGCGGCCGCGACGTAGGCCGTATCGGTCCCGGGGTTGGAGCCGCAGAAGACGCAGATCGAGCGCAGGCCGGGCACGGCCTCAGCATGGCACCTACACGGCGACGGCCTCGGCGTCCCCGCGGCGCGCCGCGGCGGCGTGCTCGCGCGCGTCGCGCGAGGAGATCAGCGTGGCGGCCAGGATCGCCCCGAGCAGCGCCATCCCCGCGCCGACCAGGAATGCGTCCTGGAAGCCGTCGGTCAGCGCCGCGCGCGGGTCGCCGCCGCCGGAGGAGGCCAGCGCGCTGCGGGTGGTGTGATTGGCGACCGCGACGAGGATCGCCAGACCGAGCGCGCCGCCGACCTGCTGGGACGTGTTCACCAGGCCCGACGCGAGGCCGGCCTGGTCGGGCCGGATGCCCGTGACCGCGGCGATCGTCACCGGCACGAACGAGAAGCCCAGGCCCACGGCCGCCAGCAGCGACGGCCCGAGGACGTCGCTGGCGTAGGCGCCGCCGGGCGACACGCGGGAGAACCAGGCCAGGCCCGCGGCCACGAAGAGCATGCCTGCGGTGAGCACGATCTTGAAGCCCAGGCGCGTCACGAGCACTGACGCGAGCCCCGCACTGACGATGATCGTCAGCGCCAGCGGCAGGTAGGCGAAGCCCGCCTTCAGCGCGTCGTAGCCGAGCACCTGCTGGAGGTACAGCGAGATGAAGAAGAACATGCTGAACAGCGACATCGC
>JBDTYI010000242.1:0-5931 GCA_040005775.1 Solirubrobacteraceae bacterium | reverse complement strand
TCTGAGAGGGAGTGGAGGAGGTGGTCGGAGAACATGAGGACATGGTGAGCTGCGCGGCCCCACGCCACATCGGGCGAACGGTGGCGGTTCGCGCCCCCGCACGCTTACGCCGCCCCGGATGAGCGCTTACGCGCGCGGGGGGCCGGTGCGCCCGCTCAAGCGGGCGGGCGCCTGCCCACGCGCCGATCGACATCGCGCTTCGCCGCTTGCTCCGGCACCGCGGTCGGCGGGCCGCCCCCGACGCAGGGCTTCAGCTGACCACGCCTTTGACGGCATCAGCAGCAAGCGGGCAGAGGAAGGTCGCGCTGGTCGCCGCACAGCCGGTGAACGATGCGAACGTCGGGGAGGCGGCCTGCGGGGTGATGACGAGTTGTGGTTTGTTGGTGCCCTCGCGGCTGGTGTAGTAGGAGCTGTTGGAGTTCGTGGTGGTCAGGGCGAAGCTGACGGGTCCGTTGGCGGTGACGGCCCCGGTCACGTCGAGTTCGATCCACGAGCCGGTGGCCGTGGCGCCGGCGGAGGCCAGCGAACTGGTGGTGATCGCGGGTGCGTTGGTCCAGTTGATCGTCGATTCCGACCAGGCGCTGGAGACGGCGAAGACGCTGCCGCCGTCGGGGCTGGGGTCGGTGACCCACAGGCGCAGCTTGGCCGAGGCGGCCGGCGCGCTGAGTCCGGAGATGTCGAACTTCAGATAGCTGTGGTAGGTGTCGGGCGAGGACGATGTTCCCTGGCGCAGGCGCAACGAGGTCAGCGTTCCGTAGTTGTTGTTCGGGCTGGTGGACTTCACGTGCGCGTCGGCGATGGGGGTCAGCGTCTGTGTGCCGCCCGGTGGCGGTGCCGATCCGACCGAGACGTAGTTGGTCTTGGTCGTGGAGTCGGTGCCCGATCCGTTGGTCACCGTCAGTTTCACCGAGTAGGTGCCCGGTGCGGTGTAGGTGAACTGGGGGTTGGCCTGAGTCGAGTCGATGCTGCCGTTGTTGTCGAAGTCCCATCCGTAGCTGGTCGGCGATCCCGTCGAGGCATCGGTGAACGACACCGTCAGCGGAGCCGTTCCCGACAGCGGCGATCCGCTGAACGCCGCCACCGGCGCACCGCCCGGTGGCGGGCCGCCGCTGCCGGGGGTGATGACGAGTTGTGGTTTGTTGGTGCCCTCGCGGCTGGTGTAGTAGGAGCTGTTGGAGTTCGTGGTGGTCAGGGCGAAGCTGACGGGTCCGTTGGCGGTGACGGCCCCGGTCACGTCGAGTTCGATCCACGAGCCGGTGGCCGTGGCGCCGGCGGAGGCCAGCGAACTGGTGGTGATCGCGGGTGCGTTGGTCCAGTTGATCGTCGATTCCGACCAGGCGCTGGAGACGGCGAAGACGCTGCCGCCGTCGGGGCTGGGGTCGGTGACCCACAGGCGCAGCTTGGCCGAGGCGGCCGGCGCGCTGAGTCCGGAGATGTCGAACTTCAGATAGCTGTGGTAGGTGTCGGGCGAGGACGATGTTCCCTGGCGCAGGCGCAACGAGGTCAGCGTTCCGTAGTTGTTGTTCGGGCTGGTGGACTTCACGTGCGCGTCGGCGATGGGGGTCAGCGTCTGTGTGCCGCCCGGTGGCGGTGCCGATCCGACCGAGACGTAGTTGGTCTTGGTCGTGGAGTCGGTGCCCGATCCGTTGGTCACCGTCAGTTTCACCGAGTAGGTGCCCGGTGCGGTGTAGGTGAACTGGGGGTTGGCCTGAGTCGAGTCGATGCTGCCGTTGTTGTCGAAGTCCCATCCGTAGCTGGTCGGCGATCCCGTCGAGGCATCGGTGAACGACACCGTCAGCGGAGCCGTTCCCGACAGCGGCGATCCGCTGAACGCCGCCACCGGCGCGTCGCCGGGGGGCGGCGGCGGGGGGGTGCCCGCCCCGGCGAAGTGCACCCACTTGGCGACCGACGGGACTCCGTTGGAGTTGACGACCACGATCATGTAGTAGCCGGGCGGGGCGTGGTTGGCGCTGGCGGGTCCCGTGATGGTCAGCTGCGTGCCCGAGGCCGAGAAGCTCAGCGGCACGTACCGCTCGTTCATGTCGATGGCATGGGTGACACCGGAGGGACGGATGAGCCCGACCTTCTCGATGTCCGTGGCGTCGGTCCCCACGGTGAAGGAGGCCCCATACGCCGCGTCCGAGGGGCTCGATGTGATTGTCGGCCGGGGGCCCTTGAAGAGGTAGGGCGGCGAATAGACCTGCGCGTGCAGGCGGCCGGTGCTCTCGCCGCCGGCGGTCACGACGCGCCCGTCGGGCAGCAGCAGGGCGGTCGAGTGGTACATCCGCGCCTCGGTCATCGAGGCCACGGTGGTCCACTGCTTGGTGGTCGGGCTCCAGATCTCGCCGTCGAGCACGGCCTGCGTGGCGTCGTCGGACGCGCGCGTGCCGCCGACCGCCATGATCGACCCGTCCGCGAGGATCGGGGTGTTCATGCGCCGGCGCGGGAACGCCATTCCGGCGGTCTCCTCCCACTGCGGGTCGGCCGCGTTCATGTCGATGATCTGCGTGCGGTTCATCGCGGGATCGCCGCCGCCGGCGCGCAGGATCTTGCCCGGCGCGTACGTCGCGCCCGACTCCGAGTAGCTCGAGCTGCCGAACTTGGCGGTCGGACCGGACGACCAGGACCCGCCGCCGGACGGATCGAAGTACGACGTCGTCGTGTTCGTCCCGGCCTCGTAGACCTTGCCGTTGGGGAGCACGTACATGAACGGGTAGAGACCCAACTGCTTGGTGGCCTTGGGCGTCCAGGTGTCGTTGACCGGGTCGTAGATCTCGGGCGTGTCAATGCGCGTGCCGCTCACCGCGTCCCCGGACGTGACCAGCGCGCGGCCGTCAGGCAGTGTCGTCAGCGTCGGATACCAGCGCGAGTAGGCCATGTCGGCGCCGCGCGACCAGCTGTTGGTCAGCGGGTTGAAGATCGAGGTGACCGGGATGCCGATGTGGGGGGAGCCCATCTGCCCGCCGGCGACGAGCAGGCGGCCGTCGGCCAATGTGACCTGGCTGGCGCAGTGCACGTCGCCGAACGGCGCGGGCGTGAGCGTGAAGTCGCCGGTGATCGGATCCCAGACGCGCGCCTGATCACCCGTTGACCACACGAGCACCTTGCCCGTGTTCAGCAGCGCCATGTGCTTGCCCTGCACGCCCCAGTCGAGCACCGGACCCCACTGCCCCACCTGATCGGGGGGCCCGTCGAGCGCCCGGCTCGCCGGCGCCGCCCCGAGCATCAGGGCGAGGGCCAAGACAACGACATGGACGAGGCGTCGGCTACTCATGGGTCCCCTTAGTGGCAACGAGGCGCCAAGCTCCCATGAGCCTGGTCGAGCCTGCAACTAGCCAGAAGGCCAGCGGATCGGACGCGCCGGGCCGGGCGTAGGCAGACCCTTGCCCGGCCCCGGCGCCGCTAGTAGCGTCGTCTGCACCCGCGCGGTCCCCGGTCCGGAGCAGCCATTCGCTCAACCAAGGGAGCACCGCATGTACGCCAGCATTCGCCGGTATCAGCTCATCGACGGCTCGATGGACGATCTCCTCCACCTCATCGACACCGACTTCGCCGAGTCGATCTCCGACGCCGACGGCTTCGTCGGCTACGAGGTCCTCGACTGCGACGACGGCCGGATCTGCACGGTCAGCATCTTCCGCGACCGCGAGGCGGCGCTGGCCTCTGACGGGCTCGCGATGGAGTGGGTGCGTTCGACGCTCGCGCCGCAGTTCGCCCTCACGCGCACCGACACGATGCTCGGCGAGGTCTCCGTCAGCCGCGTGGCCAGCGAGATGCTAGAGCCCGCGCACCACTGAGCCGCGGGGCCCGGCGCCGGGGCCCGGAATAGGCTCCGGCGCCGATGGCCTTCGTCCACCACCTGCGCGTCCGCTACAACGAATGCGACGCACAGGGGATCGTCTTCAACGCCAACTGGTTCACCTACTTCGACGTGGCCAACACGGAGCTGTGGCGCCCGGCGCTCGGCTCCTACGGCGCGCTCGCCGACCACGGCTGCGACGTCGTCGTGGTCGAGACGGGCGCGCGGTTCCTCGCGCCGGCACACTTCGACGACGAGCTGGCGATCGAGGTCGCAATCACGCGGCTGGGCACGACGTCGATGACGACCGAGTCCGTGGCGCGGCGCGAGGGGCAGGAGCTCGTGCGCGGCACGACGGCCTACGTGTTCGTCGACCCGGCGACGCTGATCAAGACGCCGATCCCGGACGCCGTGCGCGCGGCGCTGGCGCCCTTTCAGCGCGGCTGACCCAGCCCGCCGCCGCCCGGCGTCTCGATCCGCAGGCGCTGCCCGGCGCGCAAGACGCCCGAAGCCTTCGGCTCGAGCTCCTCGCCGTCGAGGAGGTTGCGCCCACGGGCGCCCGGCTCGCCGCCGTCCGCGCCGGGCGGCGGGTGGCGGCGGCGCTCGGTGATCAGCGAGTAGTCCATGTCCTGCAGCGCCTCGATCTCGCGCACGACGCCGTCGCCGCCGCGGTGGGCGCCCGCGCCGCCCGAGCCGCGGCGCACCGCGTACCGAACGACGCGCAGGGGGAACTCGAGCTCGAGCGCCTCCACTGGCGTGTTGAGCGTGTTGGACATCGCGACGTGCACGCCGCTGGGCCCGTCGGCGTCGGCGCACGCGCCCTGGCCGCCGCCGAGCGTCTCGTAGTACGTCCATTCCTCGGTGCCGAGCGTGAGGTTGTTCATCGTGCCCTGGCCGAGCGCGTGGCCGAAGGCGGCGAGCACGAGGTCGGCGACGCGCGAGGACGTCTCGACGTTGCCGCCGGCCACCGCGGCAGGCGACCGCGCGTTGAGCAGGCAGCCCTCGGGCACGCGCACGGTGAGCGGGCGGTGGGCGCCGGCGCTGGGCGGGATGTCGGGGTCGGTGATGACGCGCAGGGCGAACAGGCAGGCGCTGACGGTCACCGCCAGCGGGCAGTTGAGGTTGCCCTCGTGCTGATCGGCCGAGCCGCTGAAGTCGAGCGTGAGCGCGTCGCCGGCTACGGTCGCCGTGAGCCGCAGCCCGAGGTCGCCCTCGCGCGCCTCGAGCATGTCGGCTGCGCTGTGCTCCCCGTCGGGCAGGTCCGCCAGGCACGCGCGGGTGCGGCGCTCGGCGTAGTCGAGCACGGTGGCGGTGGCCTCGCGCAGGCCGTCGGGTCCGAGGCGCTCGGCGAGCTCGCCCAGGCGCATGACTCCCGTGCGGTTGGCGGCCAGCTGGGCGCGCAGGTCGGCGCGGCGCTGGGCCGGCTGACGCATGCGCTCGCTCAGCTCGGCGATCGCGGCGTCGTCGAGCACGCGCGGGGCGATCACGACGCCCTCCTCGTCCAGCGTCGTGGAGTCGGCGGGCATCGAGCCCGGCACCCGCGCGCCGACATCGGCGTGGTGGGCCCGCGAGGCGGCGAAGCCCAGCAGCTCCGCGGCGTCGGTGAACGCGGGGGTGACGACGGTGATGTCCGGGAGGTGCGTGCCGCCCGCGTAGGGGTCGTTGAGGATCCAGCTGACGCCCTCCGCGTGATTCTCGCCGAGCACCGCTGCAACCGCGGCGGGCATCGCGCCCAGGTGCACCGGGATGTGCTCGGCCTGCATGACCATCTCGCCGTCGGGGTCGAAGAGCGCGGTCGAGCAGTCACGGCGCTCCTTGATGTTCGCGCTGTGGGCCGAGCGCACGAGCGCTGCGCCCATCTCCTCGCAGGCGGCGCGCAGCGCGCCGGTCGTGACCTGCAGCGCGATGGGGTCGACGGCGCTCATGCGTCGCGCTCCAGCACGAGGGTGCCCGTCACGTCGGTGCGCGCAGACCACCCCGCCGCGTGCAGCTCCGGGGCGTCGGCGCCGTCGCCGGCCAGGTCGATCTCGGCGCCGGGCACGCGGCCGGTGACCCGCACCGTCACGACCTCGACCGTGCCCTCGGGGTCGCGGTGGCCGTAGCGCTCCTCGTGCAGCGCCTCGAAGTCGGCG
>JBDTYI010000241.1:0-6285 GCA_040005775.1 Solirubrobacteraceae bacterium | reverse complement strand
CCAGGACGTCGCCCTCCTTGACGTCCGGGTAGTTGGCCAGCACGATGCCGCACTCATAGCCGGCAGCGACCTCACGCGCGTCGTCGTTGAAGCGCTTGAGCGAGTCGATCGTCGTGTCGTAGATGACGGTGCCGTCGCGGATGACGCGGACCTTCGACCCGCGGCGAACGACGCCGTCGGTGACGTAGGAGCCCGCGATCGTGCCGACGCGCGAAGCCTTGAACGTCGCGCGAACCTCGACGGTGCCGATGGTCTCCTCGACCTGGTCGGGCTCGAGCATGCCGGTCATCGCGTCGCGCAGGTCGTCGAGCGCCTGGTAGATCACCGCGTAGGAGCGGACCTCGACGCCCTCGCGCTCGGCCGCCTGGCGGGCGTCGCCGACGGGGCGGACGTTGAAGCCCAGGATGACCGCGTCGGAGGCTGCGGCGAGCATGACGTCGGACTCGTTGATGCCGCCGACGCCGGAGTGGATGACGTTGACCGCCACCTCGTCCTGGGGCAGGCGGGCAATCTCGTCCTCGAAGGCCTCCAGCGACCCGGAGACGTCGGCCTTGAGCACGAGATCGAGCTCCTTGACCTCGCCCTGCTGGATGCCCTTGAAGAGGTCGTCGAAGGACGTCTTGCGGCCCGAGCGGCGCGCCTGCATCTCGTTGCGGACGCGAACGGCGCGTTCGTTGGCGAGCTGGCGGGCGGTGCGGTCGTTCTCGACGACGCGCACGAAGTCGCCGGCATCGGGAACGCCGTCGAAGCCGAGAACCTCGACCGGATCGCCGGGGACGGCCTCCTGCACGCGGTCGCCCTTGTAGTCGACCATCGCGCGGACCTTGCCCCAGTGCTCGCCGCCGACGAGCGCGTCGCCGACGTGCAGCGTGCCGCGCTGGATGAGCGTGGTGACGACGGGACCGCGGCCCGGGTCGAGCTTGGACTCGATGACGACGCCGCTGGCCTCGGTGTCGGGGTTGGTGGTGAGCTCCTCGAGCTCGGCGACCACGAGGATCGTGTCGAGCAGGTCCTCGAGCCCCTGGCGGGTCTTGGCCGAGACGTCGACGTACTCGGTCTCGCCGCCCCACTCGGCGGGCTGGAGGTCGAGCTGCGTGAGCTCGGTGCGCACCCGGGTCGGGTCGGCGCCCTCCTTGTCGACCTTGTTGACGGCGACGACGATCGGCACGTCCGCGGCGCGGGAGTGGTCGACGGCCTCGCGGGTCTGCGGCATGACGCCGTCGTCGGCGGCGACCACGACCACGGAGATGTCGGACACCTGCCCGCCACGGGCGCGCATGGCGGTGAACGCCTCGTGGCCCGGGGTGTCGAGGAAGGTGATCGTCTTGTCGTTGTGGTGGACCTGGTAGGCGCCGATGTGCTGGGTGATGCCGCCCGCCTCGCCCGAGGCGACCTCGGTGGAGCGGATGGCGTCCAGCAGCGACGTCTTGCCGTGGTCGACGTGGCCCATGATCGTGACGACCGGCGGGCGCTCGACGAGATCGGTGTCGTCGTCGTCGTACTCGACGTCCTCGTCGGCGTCGTCGGAGGCCGAGACGAACTCGACCTTGCGGTCGAACTCGTCGGCGAGGACCTGGATCGCCTCGTCGGGCAGCGTCTGGGTGAGGGTGACCATCTCCCCCATGCTCATGAGCTTCTTGATGATGTCGGGGACGGGCACGCCGAGGTACTCGGCGACGTCCTTGACCGTCGAGCCGGAGTTGATCCGCACCAGGTCGGTGCGGGTCATGATGTCCTCGGCGAGCGGGGTCGCGACCTCCTCGAGCACCTCGCGGCGACGCCGGCCGCGGCTCTTGCCGCGGCGCTTGGGCGGACCGCCGAACGGGGGTCCGCCACCGGGGCCACCCGGGCCGCCGGGGCCGCCGGGGCCGCCGGGACCGCGGCGCGCCGCCTGCGAGTCGATGACGACGCGGCGCTTGCCGCCGGGACCGCCGGCGGCGGCACCGGGGCGGCCGCCGCGGGCCTGCGGCTGAGACTTGGTCTCGTCGCGCGTCGGGCGCTTGACGGGCTCCGGCTGGGCGATGATCTTCGGGCCTCGCGCTGCCCGGGCGGCCGCGGCCTCGTCGGTCTCGGCCGCCGGCGCGGCGACCTCGGCGACCTCGGCAGCGGGCTGCTGGGCCTGCTGCTCGGCCGCGCGGGCGGCGGCGATCTGCTCGCTGCGCCGGCGGGCGGGCTCGCTGGAGGGCTTGGGTAGCGGCGGACCGCTCGGCGCGGCCGGGCGCCGGCTCGGCGCCTGGCGGGCGGGTTGCGACTGGCGCGCCGCGGGCGCGGCGGGTGTGGCGGCCGGAGTCGCGCGGCGCAGCGGCGGGGGCGGCGTGGGGGCCGGGCGGACCTTGGCGTCCTCGACGATGGTCGGGCCGGTGCGCGGCGCGGGCCGCGTGCCGCTCTCACCGGGCTGGCCTCCGCCACGGGCCGAGGGCTGAGCACCGGGGCGCGCGCCGGTCGGGCGCGGCATCGGCTGCTGCGCGTAGGGCTCCTCCTCGCGGCGCCCACGCATCTGCAGCGGCGGGCCGTCGGGCTCGAAGACACGGCGATTGGACGCAGCGCCCTCGGAGGGCTCCGCCGGGCGCGCGGACGGCTGCGGCGCACGGGGCGCGGGCTGCTGGGCCGTGGCGGGGCGCGGTGCGGCCGGCGCCGCGACGCGAGCGGTGGTGCCGTTGGCGGCGAGGGCGGCGAGCGCCGAGCCCTCGTCGACGGTCGACGCGGCGGCGGTGACGTCGAAACCGGCGTCACGCAGGCGCATGAGCACGTCCGCAGTGGACATCCCCTGGCTCTTGGCAATATCGATGACACGCGTCTCAGGCATTCAGCGGACCGATTCTACGAGGTCGTCAGGGATGGGGACGGCCCGCCGGAAGGCGCGGCCGAGCCCGTGGCGTTTGAGCGCGGGCGCGACACAGTCCGGACCGCACAGATACGCGCCCCGGCCGGGCTGCGTTGCCGTGGGATCGGCGACCACGCGGTCGCCGGCGAGGACGATACGGCGGAGCTCCGCCTTCGGGGCGCGGCGGCCGCAGCCGATGCAGCGGCGTTCGGGGACGTGCGGCGAGACGGTTATGCCTGCTCCTCGGCCACCGGGGCGGGTTCGGGCTCGGCCGATGCAGCGGGCTCGTCGACCGCAGAGCCGTCATCGGCCGCCTCCTCGGCCACCGGGGCGGGTTCGGGCTCGTCGGCGGTCACGGCCTCGGGCTCGTCGGCAGCGATCGCGTCGGGCTCGGACGCGAGGTTCTCCGCTTCGACCTCGGTGAGCTCCTCGAGCTCCTGCTCGTCGGCTGCGGCCTGCTCCGGATCGACCGGCTCGGCCGGCGGTGCGTCGCCCGGCATGACGGGCTGCCCGTCGGGGCCCAGCTGCGTGGTCCCGGCCGCCTCGAGCGCCTGGTGGGCCTCGACGCCGCAGAAGCGCGAGCTCGGCAGCGCGGCGTTCGGGCAGCGGCGGCCGTTGGCCAGCACCGCGGCGCAGCGCCCGCCGGTCTCCTCCTGCTCGTACTCGCCGCTGGTGTCCTCGCTGGCCCACTCGGTCTCGGACTTGATGTCGATGCGCCATCCGGTAAGGCGGGCGGCCAGGCGCGCGTTCTGCCCCTCGCGGCCGATCGCCAGCGAGAGCTGGTCGTCGGGCACGATGACGGTGGCGGATCGGTTGTCGTCGTCGACGAGGACCTCCCGAACGCGGGCGGGCGAAAGCGCCTTGGCGACGAACCGGGCGGGCTCGTCGTTGTACGGGATGATGTCGATCTTCTCGCCGCGCAGCTCGGAGACGACCATGCGCACGCGCGAGCCGCGGGGGCCGACGCAGGCGCCGACCGGATCGACGCCGTCGGCGTAGGAGACGACCGCGATCTTCGAGCGGTAGCCGGGCTCGCGGGCGACGTTGGCGATCTCGACGAGGCCGTCGGCGATCTCGGGGACCTCGAGCTCGAAGAGCTTCTTGATCAGCTCCGGGTCGCGTCGCGAGACGACGATCGAGGGGCCCTTCGTAGAGGGCGAGACCTCCTTGATGACCGCCTTGACGCGCTGGGAGTGGTCGTAGCGCTCGCCGTCGACCTGCTCGGAGCGCGGCAGCAGCGCCTCGACGCGCTCGCGCAGCTGCACGAGCGTGTAGCGCGAGTCGGACTGCTGGACGATGCCGGTGATCAGCTCGCCGACGCGGTCGCGGTACTCCTCGAACATCATGTCGCGCTCCGCCTCGCGGATGCGCTGCAGGATGACCTGCTTGGCGGTCTGGGCGGCGATGCGGCCGAAGTCGTCGGGCGTGACGTCCTGCTCTTCGATCTGGTCGGCGTACTCGGCGAGCTTCGCGGCGTCGATCTCGGGATCCTGGGGCTCGACGAGCTCGCCGGTGTCCGGGTCGAAGTGCGTGTTCTCGTCGATCGTCTCGACGATCAGGTGGGCCTCGAGGCGCTCGGGCACGATCAGCTCGATGACGCGGTAGTCACCGGTCTCGGGATCGAGTTCGACGCGGGCGTACTTGGCCGCTGCGGGCTGCTTCTTGTACGCCGACAACAGGGCGTCCTCGAGGGCGTGGATGAGGCGGTCGGGGGCGATGCCCTTCTCGACGGCCAGGGCCTTCATGGCCTCAACGATCTCTCGCGACATAGCGTCTACTCCTCGACCAGGTTGGACCGACGGATGGCGTCGTAGGGGATCGCGATGATCCCGGCGTCGGCGGCGATGGTGACCTCGCGGTCGGTGGCCCCGACCAGTTCTCCCGTGAGCGTGTTGTGGCCGTCCTCGGCGTCGCGCAGCCGCACCCGGGCCTTGCGGCCCAGGTAGCGGCGGAAGTGGTCGGGCTTGGTCAGTGGGCGCTTCGAGCCAGGCGAGGACACCTCGAGCGCGTAGCGCTCGCGGACCTCGGGCAGGGCGTGCGTCACCTGCGTGCACAGAGCGAGGGTGACGCCGTCGGGGTGGTCGATGAAGAGACGCACGATGTTGTCGCCGAGAAGCTCCGCGAGGAGCACTTCGACGCCGGGCATCGACGTGGCGAGCTTCGCCTCGATCTCGGCCTGCAGACTGCTCATCTCTCCTCCTCCCTGTGCCAAAAGAAAAAGCGGGCCAGCGCCCGCTCTCCGATCCTGCATCGACCGCAGAAGCGGCCGCGAAAGCTGTGCAGTGACTGTATCACCGCGCGGGCGAGCGACCCCGTCCGACAGTGGACCGTCCGCTACGCCGCGTGGCGCCGCGCGCGCTCGAGGTAGGCGCGATAGTCGGCGCGCTCCGGGCGCAGGCACGACGCCAGCGCAAGTGGGTTGCGCGCGTCCTCGTGACGGCCCTGGAGCTGCAGCGACCGCCCCAGGCAGAACAGCGCGAAGTCGTTCGTCGGCGCGCGCTCGACGACCGCGGCGAACTCCTCGGCGGCCTCGCGGTACTGCTGCGTGCGGAACAGCGCGCGGCCGAGCGCCTCGCGCACCGAGCTCTTCTCGGGGTGCAGGTTGCGCGCCGCGCGCAGCGGCACGACGGCCGCGTGGAAGTCCCCCTGCTCCAGCAGCTCGCTCCCGTTCCGGTACAGCTCGTAGGCGCCCGCCATGTCCCCGCCTCAGTCTAGGACGCCGTCCCGTCGCCGCCGGGCGGGCAGCCGCGGCGGCAGCGCGAGCCACGCGCGCAGACGCCCGGCGATGCCGAGCCCGGCGCCCAGCTCGCGGCGCAGCGCGCGCCGATGCGCGCGCGTCGGTCCCGCGCCGGCGCCGGCGAAGCGCTGCTGACCCAGGGCGCGGACGTAGGCCGCGCCCGCGCCGCCCGCGCCGAGCATCGCCTCGAGCTTGGCGAGCGTCAGCGCGGGCGTCGGGGTGCGGCCCGAGCGGTGCAGGGCACGCTCGAGCTCGGCCAGCTCGGGGGCGCTGGGGACGAACGGCGACCGCCGGCGCCACAGCAGCACCGCGCCGGCGAGTGCCAGCAGCGCCGCGACGCCTCCGGTGCCGATCAGCGCCCAGTCGGTGCCCGGCTGCGCGGGCGCCGAGCCGGCGCCCGGGTCGCCGCTGGAGAACGGCCGGTCGCCGGACTGCCCGAGCGCGGTCCCGCCGGCGCGCGTGCCTGCGCCGTCGGTGGAGCTGGCGCCGCCGGCGGCCGTGTCGCTGGTCTGCGAGCGCGCGGGCGAGGCGCCGGGCGTCGGGTCGAGCGTGATCCAGCCGTAGGGCGCGAAATAGGCCTCCACCCACGAATGGGCGTCGGTGTCGCTGACCACGTAGTCGCCGCGCCGGGCGTTGCGCCCGCCGGGGCTGAAGCCCGACGCGACGCGCGCCGGGATCCCGGCCATGCGCAGCATGATCGCCATCGTCCCGGAGAACTGCTGGC
>JBDTYI010000240.1:0-3530 GCA_040005775.1 Solirubrobacteraceae bacterium | reverse complement strand
CCGGGTCCTACTCCCTCGGCGAGAACATCGCCTGGGGCGGCGGCTCGCTCGGCACCCCCCGCGCGATCGTGCGCGCATGGATGCACTCGGCCGGCCACCGCGTGAACCTGCTGAACCCGCGCTTCCGCCACGTCGGCGTCGGCATCGCCGCCGGTGTGCCGCCCGGAGGCATGGCGGGCGGCACCTACGTGACGGACTTCGGCACGCGTCGCTAGTCGCTAGGTTCGTCGGCCCATGGCCGACGTCCAACCGCTCCGCGCCCTCCACTACGACCTCGCCAAGGTCGGCTCGCTCGACGCCGTCGCGGCGCCGCCCTACGACGTCATCGACCCCGAGCAGCGGGCCGAACTGGCCGCGCGCTCGCCCTACAACGTGGTCGGCGTCGATCTGCCGGTCGCGGGCGAGAGCGGCGACATGTACGCCGAGGCCGCTCGGCTCCTGGCGCTGTGGCAGGCCGACGGCGCCGTCGTGCGTGACGCGTCGCCCGCGCTGTGGACCCTGACCCAGGAGTATTTCGACCCCGCCCACCCCTCCGGCCGCGCGCTGACGCGCCGCGGCGTCTTTGCCCGCGTGCGGGTGGAGGACTACGGCCCCGGGCGCATCCGCCCCCACGAGCGCACGCATCCCGGCCCCAAACAGGACCGCCTGAACCTCACGCGGGCGACGAGGGCCAACCTCTCGCCGATCTTCAGCCTCTACGACGACGCGGGCGATGCGACCGCGGCGATCTTCGCCGCCGCCGCGCCCGTGGGCGATCAGACCGACGACGACGGCACCGTCAACCACCTCGGCCGCGTCGCCGACCCGGAGGCGATCGCCGCCTTCCACGACGCGCTGGACGGCGTCGAGCTGCTGATCGCCGACGGCCACCACCGCTACGAGACCGCGCGGGTGTACGCCGACGAGGTCGGCGGCGAGGGCGAGCATCGCTACGTGCTGATGTGCCTCGTTGCGCTGCAGGACCCGGGCCTGACGGTCTTCCCCACCCACCGCCTGCTGCGCGACACCACCTCCGACGTGCAGGTCGCCGGCGGCAAGCGCATCCGCGAGCTGTTCGACTTCGAGCCGATCGAGCAGTCCGAGCTCGCTCCGGCCGCCGGCGAGGGGCCGCTGACCATGGGCTACATCGACTCCTTCCACCGCCAGGCCTACCGCCTGGTGCTAAAGGACCAGGCGATCGCCGACGAGGCCCTGGCCGGCATGCCCGAGGCTTACCGCCGGCTTGACACGGCCGTGCTCGAGACGCTGCTCATCACCGGTCCGTTCGGCCTCACCGAGGACGACATCTCCCACCTGCGGGGCATGGGCTACAGCCGCACCGACGAGGAGGCGCTGTCGATGGTGCTCGACGGCGACTTCGACCTCGCGTTCTTCCTGCGCCCGACTCCCGTCCAGCAGGTGCGCGACATCGCCGCCGCCGGCGTCAACATGCCGCCGAAGTCGACGTTCTTCTACCCGAAGGTTCCGACTGGGCTGCTGTTCAACCCGCTGCTATAACGGCTGTAGGAGGATCACCCGGCATGAAGGCCACCGCAACCCGCGAGAGCGGATACCGCCACACCGTCAAGGTCCGCTCGCACGACCTGGGCGTCGACGAGCCCAGCGACGAGGGCGGCACCGACTCCGGGCCGAGCCCGCAGGAGCTGCTGGCCGCCAGCCTCGCCTCCTGCACGGCGGTCACGATGGAGATGTACGCCGCGCGCAAGGGCTGGGACCTCGGCGGCGTCGAGGTCACCTGCGACTACAACCCGGCCGAGCGCGGCTGCGTGACCCGCTTCGAGATCGTGCTGCGCCTCCCCGACGGCCTCTCCGACGAGCAGGTCGAGCACCTGCGGATCATCGCCGCGAAGTGCCCGGTGCACCGGACGCTCGACGGCGAGGTCATGTTCGAAGAGCGTGTCGAGCGCGTCACGCTCGCGGGCTGACATCGCGCGCGAGCTGCGCGCCGTCCTGCTCGACCCGGCCGCCGCGGCCCAGCTCGACGTCCACGGCCGCACCGACGCCGCCGTGCTCGTGCCCCTGTTCGCCCGCGACGGCGAGCTGCACGCGGTGCTGACGCGCCGGCGCGGGGACATGCGCCGCCACGCGGGCGAGATCTCGTTCCCCGGTGGTCGCCAGGACGACGACGAGGCCGACCTGCGGGCCACCGCCCTGCGTGAAGCCGAGGAGGAGATCGGCCTGCCCGCCGACGCCGTCGAGCTGCTCGGGGCGCTGCAGCCGACACCGACGATCGCCACCAACTACGCCGTCTATCCGTTCGTCGGCCTCATCGAGCCCGGCCACGCCTGGGTGCCCAGCGCGGCCGAGGTCGACGAGGTGCTCGAGCTGCCCCTGCGGGCGCTGCGCGACGGCTATGAGCGCCGCCGCCTCCTGCGCCGCGGCATGCCCTTCCGCACCGACGTCTACGTCGTGGACGAGCATCTCGTCTGGGGCGCGACGGCCCGCATGCTCGGCGACCTGCTTGCCCGCGTCCCCGAGGAGCTGCTGTGACCGAAGAGCCCACCGAACGCCGCCGTGAGCGGGCCGAGCCGAAGCTGGTGCGCAAGCTGCGCGACAAGCAGGAGTCCCACCGCGAGCGCGGGAAGTTCTACCGCGCGGCGTTCGTGATCGCCGGCGTGCTGATCCTGCTCACGGGCATCGCGATGCTGGCGCTGCCGGGGCCGGCGTTCGTGGTCATCCCGATCGGGCTGGCGATCCTCGCGCTGGAGTTCACGTGGGCCGAGCGGCTGCTGGAGACCGCGCTGGAGAAGGCCGCCGACGCGCAGGACAAGGCGGCCGACGCGAGCCCGCTTCAGAAGGCGCTGGGCCTCGCCGCGGCCGCCGTGGCGGTCGCGGCGTTCGTGTTCGCCGCGTTGACGTGGGATATCCCCGTGCTGCCCGTCTAGCGGCGCACGGCGAGCACGTCGTCGATCGCCGCGCGGGTCGCGCGGACCCACGTGGCAGGGTCTTCGCGGTCGGCCTCCAGAAGTGCGAAGGGAATCTCGTTCGTCGCCCAGGCGTGCTCCATCTCGGCCACGCCGGCGGGCGTTCCGACCTCGTAGACCACCCCGCGCACGGTCGTGTCCGTCGTCTTCTCGAGCATCATCCGCAGCCGCGATCCATGCAGGGGGTCCTCCTCGACGCCGCCGAGCAGCCACATCAGGATCGTCACGTTCTCCAGCGCGTAGCGCAGACTGCCCACCACGTCGGGTGTGCCGATCCAGCACTCGCCGCCGGCGGCCTCGATGTCGGCGCGGAAGCCCTCGTTGCGCGTCACGAAGCGCACCGCGTGCCCCTCCGCCGCGAGCCCGCGCATGAGCTCGAGACCGGGGCGCCCGCCCCCGACCAGCAGGATCCTCACTGCGCGCTTTCGCGCCGGGCCCGGCGGCGCTGCTCGAGGGCCGAGCGCAGCTGCGCCTCGTCGGCGGGGTCCTCGTGGCGGGCGATCGACTCGCGCAGGTCCTGGGCCACACGCTGCTCGATCTCGTCCTCGCCGAGCGGCGGCGCCCCGCGCTTGGCGCGCTTGGCGTTGATGGCCGCGCGCATCTGGT
>JBDTYI010000239.1:0-7745 GCA_040005775.1 Solirubrobacteraceae bacterium | reverse complement strand
GCCTCGAGGGCGCCGATGAGCCACGAAGCCCCGACGACGCCCCCCGCCCCGAGCACCAGTCCCACACGCATGCCGCCGCCTCTACCCCGCAATTGGTGCGTCAACCTCGCCAAAAGCTGCACAGCGATGATTGCGCGTGCAACGACCGGGTAGGGCCCACCCATGAGCGACAGGCTTGCCACCGAGACCTTCGGCCCCGGGGAACGCGGTGACGGGGGCCGCTTCACCCGCCAGAACAGCAAGTTCCGCGACTGGGTGACCGCTGACGGCAGCTCGGGCTTCCCGGCCGCCGCGGGCCGCTACCACCTGTACGTGTCGTGGGCCTGCCCGTGGGCCCACCGCACGATCATCCTGCGCGAGCTCAAGGGCCTGCCGGGCGCAATCGGCATGTCGGTGGTCGACCCGATCCGCGACGAGCGAGGCTGGGCCTTCGGCGACGGCCCGGGCACGACGGGCGACCCGCTGCACGACTGGGACCTCCTCTCCGAGGCCTACGCCGCCACCGACCCGGACTTCGACGGCCGCATCACCGTGCCCGTGCTGTGGGACACGGAGACGGGCCGCGTCGTCAACAACGAGTCCGCCGACATCGTCGTGATGCTGAACGAGGCCTTCGACGCCTTCGCCGAGCATCCCGAGCGCGACTACTACCCGACCGACCTACGCCCGGTGATCGATCCGCTCAACCGGCGCGTCTACGAGAACGTCAACAACGGTGTCTACGCCTCGGGCTTCGCGAGCAGCCAGGAGGCTTACGAGGAGGCCGTCGTGCCCCTGTTCCACACGCTCGACGAGCTCGACGAGCGCCTCGAGGACCGCCGCTACCTCTTCGGCGACGAGCAGACGCTGGCCGACTGGCGCCTGTTCACCACGCTGCTGCGGTTCGACGCCGTCTACTACTCGCACTTCAAGTGCAACCTGCGCCGGATCGTCAACTACCCCAACCTCTGGCCCTACCTGCGCGACCTCTATGCGACCCCCGGCGTCGCGGAGACCGTCGACATGGACCAGATCAAGCGCCACTACTACGTGACCCACGGCGGGATCAACCCGTCGGGCATCGTGCCGGTCGGACCTGAGCTCGACTTCACCGAGCCGCAGGACCGCGCGCAGTTGGCCGACTAGCTCGGCCACCGGGGCGGCGAGTGCGGGCGGAGGGATTCGAACCCCCACGGCTTGCGCCACCGGCACCTAAAGCCGGCGTGTCTGCCAGTTCCACCACGCCCGCGGGCGCCGCGCCGCTCGTGACGACCGTCGCAGGCCTGCCGCGCGGAATGTATCTTCCCGGCAGCGATGGCCGAGCGCAGCGACGACGTCGAGATCGAGCACCCGAACCGCAAGAAGGCGTCGAGCAAGGTCGCGCGCCTGATCGTGTTCGTGCTGCTGATCGCGTCGGCCGTGCTGCTGCTCATCGGCTCGATGGGCGGATGGGGCGAGACGCAGGGCGCCCGCGGCCTGCAGGTCGCCTTCATCGCGCTCTACCTGATCCTCGCGTTCTTCCTCCTGCGCTGGTCCAGCGGCGTGCTGCCGATGGCCGCGGCGTTGGCGATCGTGATGGCGATCTTCGCGCTGGTGTCGGCGCCCGGGTGGTTCGAACGCGACAAGGAGGGCTTCGCCACGACGTCGATCGGACCGGACGTCATGGGCCTGCTCTGCATCATCATCGCGATCGTGCAGCTGTTGCTGATCGTCGCCTCGCTCTACGCGTTCCGCCAGGGCTGGGGCGTCGAGGTCGAGCGCAAGGCCGACGGCAGCAGCAACGCCGAGCCTGCGATCGCCTGAACTAGGCTCCTTGGGCCTCGCGCCCGGGTGGTGGAACGGTAGACACTGAGCCCTCAAAAGGCTCTGGCCCTCGGGCCGTGCGGGTTCGAATCCCGCCCCGGGTATCGCCGAACGTCGGTCCTCCCCACCCATAGCGGGGGAAAAGCGACGTTCGACCCCCTAGATCATCCGTCCAGCGGATTGCATGGACGCCCGGTCGCGGTCGAGTTCTCGGAGTGATGACCTCCTACCGCCCCAGCGCATGATCCGCCTCAGCCGCGAGATCGACCCCGCGAACCTCGCCGACCTCACATCCGACGGTGAGGCCGAGCTGCCCCCGGCCGCGCCCCCCATGCGCGACACCCAACGCCCCCGCCTCGTGCTGCTGGACGGCGGCGCCGAGCGCGCTGCCTGATCAGGCCCTCGCCAGGCCGCCCGTGAGCCGGGCGGGCGTGTCGTCGTCGACGGACGAGAAGAAGCCGCCGATGGCCTCCTCGAGGTGGTCCATCGACTCGGCGCAGTAGAGGACCGGCTGGTACTTGGTGATGTCGTACTCCAGCGTGCCCATCTCGGCGACGTCGATCGAGCGGACGTCGGTGTGGCGGAACTCCTCGATCTCGCCGTAGCTGGAGAGGATGCCGGCGCCGTAGGCCTTCACCTCGCCGCCCTCGCGGACCAGGCCGAACTCCAGCGTGAACCAGAAGACGTCGGCGACGAACTGCAACGCGGGTTCGGTCTGCACCCGCCGTGCCGCGTCGCCGGCAAGGCGCTTGAGCTCGGCGAAGCGCGGATTGGCCAGCATGTTCCCGTGGCCGATGACCTCGTGGATGAGGTCCGGCTCGGGCGTGTACAGCGGTTCGGACGGGTGGCGCACGTACTGCGTTGAGTGGAAGACCCGGTCGGCGAGCGCACTGTAGAACTCGCGCAGCGGGACGAGCCCCGGCGCGCAGTGGTACTCCCAGCCGGTCAGCGGCTGCAGGCCAGCGGTGACCTCGTCGAGCTGCGGGACGCGGTCCTCCGGGAGCGCGAGGGCGGCCTTGCCCTCCAGGTACTCACGGCACGCGTAGCGCTCGTGCTTGGTGTGCAGCTCGCGGCACACCGTGCGCCAGATCTCGTGCTCGACGTCGGAGTAGTCGACCTGCGGGACCGGCTCGCCTGGCGACCAGGCCATCGCCGCAGCGGCGATCTGATTGCGGCGCTCGCGGTAGACGGGATCCTTGAAGCCCGGATGGTCCTCGCCGAGGTGCACCTCCACCCTGCCGTCGTCGTGCTGAGTGACCGGCGAGTAGAGCTGCGCTTCCTCGAACATCCACCTAGCTCACCACACCGGACATCCGTTGCCAAACCGGCGTCCCCGGACCGGCCAGAACGCCCAACATCGACAGTTCGGGCGGGTATCGTCTGCGCATAATGCCCAGTCCGATCGACGACCTCGACGCACGCATCATCGAGCTCATGGCCGCCGAGCCGCGCATCGGCCTGATGGAGGTGTCGCGGCGCCTCGGCGTCGCCCGCGGCACGGTGCAGGCACGGCTGTCCAAGCTGACCGACCGCGGGGTGATCCGCGGGTTCGGGCCTGAGGTCGAGCCCGCCCGGATGGGCTATCCCGTCACTGCGTTCGTCTTCCTCGAGATCACCCAAGGGCGGCTGGTCGAGGCGATCGAGCATCTCGAGGCCATCCCGGAGGTCCTCGAGGCGCACGCCACGAGCGGGCCGCGCGACCTGCTCGTGCGCGTCGTCGCTCACGACACCGCCCAGCTGCAGCACATCATCAACCGCCTCCTGGAGACCGCTGCGGTGCGCAGGTCGACCAGCTACATCGCGCTCTCGACGCAGATCGCCCACCGCACCGGCCCGCTGGTGCAAGCCGCGGCCCAGACCGCGTGATGCGCATCGACCACGTCCTCTGGGCGACGGCGGACCTCGATGCCGCAGCCGAGCGCTTCGCGCGCGAGCACGGCCTGCACGCCGGCGGCGGCGGGCGCCACGCCGGCCACGGCACGCACAACCGCGTGATACCGCTGGGCGGCGGCTACCTGGAGCTGATCGCCGTCGCCGATGCGACCGAGGCGGCGTCATCGCCCTTCGGCGCCGCGATCGCCGCCGCCCCGGAGGGCCTCATGGCCTGGGCGGTCGTGGTCGAGGGCATCGCGGCGCACGCAGCGCGTCTGAGCGTGGCCATCTCGACGATCGCGCGCGACGGTCTCGCCGCGCGCCTGGCCGGCGTCGAGGAGGCGCTCACGACCCCGATCGTGCCCTTCTTCATCGAACGCGACCGCGGTGTCGCCGACCCGGGCGACGGCGGAGACGCGGGCGGGATCGTGCGCATCGAGCTGACCGGCGACCGCAGCGTGCTCAACGGATGGCTCGGCGGCGGCTCGCTGCCCGTGCACGTGAATTCCGACCCACCCGCCCGGCCCGCGGTGCGCGCGGTGCACCTGGGCTCGGGCGTCGTCATCCGCTGACGATCGCGTCGAGCTCGGTGGCCAGGGCGGGCGGCGCGGCGAGGATCCCGGGCGGGCGCCCGCGCCCGGCGGGCAGGTCGCGGACCTCGAGCCCGGCGCCGGCGCACAGCATCCGCCCGGCGGCGACGTCCCACAGCTTCACGCCGTGCTCGTAGTAGGCGTCGTAGCGGCCGGCCGCGGTCCAGGCGAGGTCGAGCGCCGCCGAGCCCGCGCGCCGGATGTCGCGCACCTGGGGAAGCAGCCGCGCCACGACCCGGCCCTGCGCCGCACGCACGCCGGCCTCGTAGGCGAAGCCCGTCGCCACCAGGGCCGTGGCGAGCTCGTCGCGATCGCCTGGCCGCGCCAGCGGCACGCCGTCGAGCGTGGGCGGCTCACCCGCGGCGACCGCGAAGAGCTCGTCGCGGACCGGATCGAGCACGACGGCGGCATTGCCCTCGCAGGCCACGGAGACCGACCACTGCGGTATGCCGAAGAGGTAGTTCGTGGTGCCGTCGAGGGGATCGACGATCCAGCGCAGGCCGGTGGTGCCTGAGTGGTCGTCGCCCTCCTCCCCCACGATCGCGTCGTCGGGGCGGCGCTGCGCCAGCAGATCGCGGATGACCTGCTCGGCTTCGATGTCGGCCTCGGAGACGAGGTCGGTCGCCGAGGACTTCGTCTGCACGCCGCGGGCGCCGGCCTCGTAGCGCTCGAGCAGAACCGCGCCCGCCGCGCGCGCGGCGTCGACGGCGACGCCCAGCAGGTCCTCATCGCTCACAGGACCGGCCGGGCCGCGCTCCAGCCACGCCGGGCCTCGAGCTGGCCCGCAAGGGCCAGCAGCGTCGCGTCACCATCGGGGCGCCCGACCATCTGCACACCCATGGGCAGGCCGTCGTCGTCGTGGCCCGCGGGCACGTTCATCGCGGGCTGACCGGTGACGTTGAACGCGACGAAGTACGGGATCCGCCGGCTCGCCGTCGCGGCCCAGCCGACGATCGAGCGCCGGCCCATCTCGCCGGCGCGATACGGGCCCTCGGCGCAGCTCGGCGTGACGAGCACGTCCACGTCGCGGAACAGCTCACCGATGCGCCTGGCCTGGTCGGCCTCGGCGGCGCGCACCCGGCGCATCAACCCGCCGGAGAGCAGGCCGCCCAGCGCGGCGGCGTGACGGGTGCGGGCCTCGAGGCGGTCGGCGTGGGGCAGCGTCGCGACGTCGTCGTGGATCCCGCGCAGCAGGCGGGCGTAGACCGCGCCCCACAGCGACCGCGGGTAGTCGGGGTCGCGCTCGACGACCTCGTGGCCGAGCGCGCGCAGGTCGGCGGCGAGCGCGTCGACGGCCCCGCGCTCCTCGCGCCCGAGCTTGAACTGCGCGCCGGGCGGCGCCTTGACGCTGACGGCGACCCGGAGTCGCCCTGGCCCGCGCGTGACCGCGCCGGCGAAGTCGTGGCCGGGGACGGCGGCGTCCATGAACAGCGCCGCGTCGGCGGTGCGGCGGGCGAGCGGACCGCTGACCGACAGGCCCTGCCAGGCGCCGTCGTGGGGCGCGAGCGGCACGAGGTCGCGGCGCGGCTTCAGGCCGACGAGGCCGCACCAGGCGGCGGGCCCCCGAATCGAGCCGGCCCCGTCGGAGCCCAGGGCCACGCCGCAGAGCCCGGCCGCAACCGCGGCGCCGGTGCCGCCGCTCGAGCCACCCGGCGTGCGCGACACGTCCCACGGATTGCGCGCCGCGCCGAACGTCGTCGTGTCGGTCGCCGGGAGCATCATCAGCTCGGGCGTGAGCGTCTTTCCGACGATGATCGCGCCGGCCGAGCGCAGGCGGCGCACGACCTCGGCGTCGTGCTGCTTCGCCGGGCCGTGGGCGGCCGTGCCCCAGGCCGTGAACTGACCGGCGACGTCCACGTCGTCCTTGATCGCGACCGGCACGCCGAGCAGCGAGCGCTCGCCCCCGGCGCGCCGGCGGGCGTCGGCCTGGTCGGCCTCGATGCGCGCACGATCGGCCAGCACGACCGAGAAGGCGTTGACGCGCGGCTGCAGCGCCTCGATGCGCGCGATGGTCGCGTCGACGAGCTCGCGGGCGGAGATCTCGCCCGCGGCGACGAGGCGGGCCTGCTCGGCGGCGCCGGCGAAGCAGAGGTCGGTGGCGTCCATCGCCTGCACACTATTTAGGCTCCTGCCCCCGATGGAGCCAGGTCCCCTCGCCTGCAGCGACGCCGAGCGCCGATCCGCCCGCGCGCTGGCCGCTGCGCTGCGCGCCCGCGGGCGCCGCTGCACCACCGACGGTCGCTGGGTGCGTCCCGGATGGCCGTGGGTGCAGGCGCTGTGCGCGACCGTGGGCGTCGCGGCGGGCGTCGTCGGTGTGTCGCACCCGCTCACCGGGACGATCCTGGCCGGCGCCGCGCTGCTCGTGTCGCTGCTCCACGGGCGCGGCCGGCTGCCGCTGGGCCGGGCCCGCGCGACGCAGGACGTTCTGGCGCCCGCGCCGAGTCCGGCCCCGGTGACGCTCGTGGTGCTCGCCGCGCTCGACCGGCCACGCGCGACGCTGCTCGCCCGCGTGCCCGCGCCGCTGGTGTGGCTTGCCGGCGCCCTGGCACTCCAGACGGCCGGGACCGGTGCGCGGCTGGCGGGCGTCGAGGGAACGCTCCTCGGCGCCGCGCAGATCCTTCCGAGCACCGTGCTCCTGCTCGTCGCCGGGCTGCTGGCCGACGCCGCGGTCGCACGGCCTGGCCACGCCGACAACGCCGCCACCGACGCCGCGGTCGCCGTCGCGCTCGCCGCGACCTGGGCCGACGTCGTGCTCGTCGGCGCCAGCGAGATCGGGCGGCGCCGGCGGGTGCGCGCCGACCGCCGTCCCCCCGAGTCCGTCGTGCTGATGTGGCTCGAACCGACCGCGCGGCTCTCCTGGCGCACCGCGCACCCGACGCTCGCGGCCCTCATGGGCGGCCTGGGCGACGACGAGGCCCACCTGGCCGCGGAGCGGCGCCGCGGGGGCAGCGGGCTGCCGGCCGGGTCGCGACCGGCCATCACGCTGGCCGGACCGCCGGGGGCGCTGACCGAGCTGGCGCTCGCGTTCGCGGCCCGCCTGAAGCGTCAGCTCGACGCGGGCGTCAGCTCGGAGAAGTAGTCCAGGGCCTCGGGGTTGGCCAGCGAGTCGCGGCTCGCCGCCTTGTCGGGATCCTGACCCATGAGGATCCGCTTGACCGGGACCTCGAGGAGCTTGCCGCTGAGCGTCCGCGGGACCTCCTTGATCGCACGCACCTCGCTGGGCACGTGGCGCGGCGAGCAGTCCTCGCGAATGCGCTTGCGCAGCGCGGCAATCAGGGCGTCGTCGAGCTCGGCGCCCTCGCGCAGCACGACGAACAGCGGCATCCAGTTCTCGTCGCCCTCGCGCGGCACGTCGACGACGAGCGCATCGGTGATCTCGTCCAGCGCCAGGACCGCCCGGTAGATCTCCGCCGTGCCCATGCGGATGCCGCCGCGGTTGATCGTCGAGTCGCTGCGGCCGTGGATGATCGCGGTGCCGCGCTCGGTGATCTCGATCCAGTC
>JBDTYI010000238.1:0-5789 GCA_040005775.1 Solirubrobacteraceae bacterium | reverse complement strand
CGTCGAGCTTCGTGACCGCGGCCGTGCGGTCGGTCGCGGGGAAGATCACGCGGTCCGGGCTGGAGACGCGCACCTCGCGCCCGCCGGCGTCGACCGTCGTGGCTTCGGTGGCTGCCATCCCGGAGTTGTACGCGACGCCGCGCGCCGCGTCGCGTCACGCTTCGAACACGGTGAGCACCGAGCCGTCGGGGTCGCGCAGCCACGCGACCCGGATCCCGTCGGCGTCGGCCGAGATGCCGTCCTCGTCGAGCGCGAAGGGCAGGTCGTCGGGCCCGAGGAACATCACGCCCTGGCTGCGCAGCGCGCGGACGCAACGCGCGGGCGCGCTCCAGGGCGGTGGCGGCCAGGACAGGTCCGATGTGCATGCGCGCCGGGTTACCCGGAGGCGAGGAACGTCAGCAGGTCGGCGGCGACGACCGCGGGCTCGTCCTCGACCAGGAAGTGCCCGGCGCCGTCGACGCCCTGCCCGGTCGCCGCGGGGGCGTACGGTCGCCACAATGCGAGCGGGTCGTCGTAGAACAGCGGCAGCGCCCCCGCGGCGCCCCACAGGACCCGCACCGGGCAGGCGATCGTCCGCGCGCCGCGGTCCGCCTCGTCCAGCGCGCGGTCGACCGTCGCGCCCGCGCGGTAGTCCTCGCACATGGCCTCGATCGTGCCCGGATCGTCGAGCTGCGCCCGGTAGGCGGCGACGATCTCGTCGGGGAAGCGCGCATCGCCCGCCTTGACGCCCATGCGCTCGGCGGCGATCCAGAAGCCGTCGGGGTCGCCGCCGATCAGCCGCTCGGGCAGGGGCGCGGGCTGCGCGAGCCAGCCCCAGTGCCAGTACCCGAGCGCGAACAGCGCGTCGGCGTGCGACCACACCTCGCCCGTCGGCACGATGTCGAGGACGGCCAGGCGGGTCACGACGTCGGGATGATCGAGCGCCATGCGGTAGCCGACGCGGCCGCCGCGGTCGTGGCCCGCGACGGCGAAGGCCGCGTGGCCGAGCGCAGCCATCGCGGTGACGAGGTCGGCGGCCAGCGCGCGCTTGGAGTGCGCGGTGTGGTCGTCGCTCGGCGGCGGCCTGAACGAGTCGCCGTACCCGGGCAGGTCGGCGGCGACGACGGTGAATCGCTCGGCCAGCGACGGTGCGGCCGCGTGCCACATCAGGTGCGTCTGCGGCCAGCCGTGCAGGAGCAGCAGCGGCGGGCCGCTCCCTCCGACGCGCGCGTGCACCACCCCGCGCGGCGTCCCCACGTCGACCGCCTCGAACCCGTCGTAGCCCATCCTCCGATGTTGACGCCCGACGCGTAACCGCGGCAGGACGCCCGCCCCGGGCGTGGAAGAAGGCGTCCATGGGGTGGGTTGTCAAGTCCTGGAACGCCGAGGCGGTCGACCGGATCGTGAGCGACACGGCCCGGCGCGAGCTGGCCGACGGGCTCGCCTACCTCGAGGAGCTCGAGACGTTCGGCGTCCTCACGCGCCGCCTCGTGCGCGAGAAGCGGGCCGAGCTGCGCACCGCGACGCCTGAGATCGAACCCGCCGCGCCGCCACCCGTCCCCCGCATCACCGCCCGGCGCGCGCGCGCCAGCATGCGCGACAGCCCGCTGGCCGACCTCTTCCGCGCGACAGCCTAGTCCGCGACCTACCGCTCCACGCGCGCGGTGAGCCGCAGGTCGGCGCTCGACCGCCCGGCCGTCAGGTCGAAGGCCCCCGGTTCGACCACGAAGGCCCGCGCGTCGGAGTCCCAGTGCGCCAGCGCCCGCGGGGGCACCGCGATCTCCACCTCGACCTCCTCGCCGGGGCCGGCCTCGACCCCGCCGAACCCCACCAGCCAGCGCCGCGGGCGCGTCACGGCGCTCGTGTCGCGCGACGCGTAGATCTGCACGACCTCGCGCCCGCGCCGGCCGCCCGCGTTGCGCACGCGGACGCGCACCGCATCGCCCTGCGCCTCGATCCCGACGTACTGCCAGCCCGTGTACCCGAGGCCGTGGCCGAAGGCGAACAGCGCATCGCGCTCGGGCGACCGGTAGCCGATCAGCAGATCCTCGTCGTAGCGCAACACGCCGTCGACCGGACGCGTCGACGGCAGGCCGGCCGCGCTCGCGGGCCACGTCGTGGGCAGCCGCCCGCCGGGCTCGACCGCGCCGAGGAGCACATCGGCCAGCGCGTTGCCCGCCTCCTGCCCCGGGAACCACGCCAGCAGCACCGCCGGCACGTCGGCCGCCCACGGCAGCAGCACCGGGGCGCCGGCGTTGACCACGACGACCGTCCGCGGGTTGGCGGCCGCGACGCGGCGCACCAGCTCGTCCTGGCGGCCGGGCAGCGCGAGCGAGCCGCGGTCGAAGCCCTCGCACTCGACCTCCTCGTTGGTGCCGACCACCACCACGGCGACGTCGGCGTCGGCCGCGAGGAGGGCGGCGCGCTCGAGCTCCTCGTCGTCGGGGCGGAACGGCACGTCGACGTTGAGCTGCACGGCGACGAACGGCGCATCGGGGAGCACGTGGCGCACCACGACGTCGACCTCCTCGCCCGCGTCGAGCGTGACCGCCGCGCCGCGCTGCGGCGGGCGCATGTGCGCCTCGGCGAGGTCGGCACCGGGCGGCAGCGACAGCTCGGCGTCGAAGCGCTCCTCGCCCGCGACGGTCAGCGCGAAGCGCCCGGTGCCCGAGCAGCCGATCACGTGCTCGCCCGCGGCGAATGCGCGGATGCGCGCGTGCAGCTCGAGGCTGTGCGCCTCGGGGGGCTGGGTGCCCTGCCAGGCCAGCGCCCCGCCGTGGCGCTCTTCGGTCGCCAGCACGGAGCCGTCTCGCCCGAGGAACGTCACCTGGAGCGACGCGAGCTGGTCGGGCCGCACGATCGGGATGCGCTCGTGCGCGCGCACGCCGGGGGAGTGCGTCACCTCGACCGCGTCGCCCAGGGCGGCGCGCAGGCCCTCCAGCGGCGACACGTTGTAAGGCGGGAACACCGTCGCGCTACCGCCGCCCAGCGTCCGCGCCACCGCCGCGTTGGGGCCGAGGACCGCGACCCGCTCCAGCGTCGACGGCGTGAGCGGCAGCGGGTCGCCCTCGTTACGGGCGAGCACGAACGAGGCCGCCGCGCACGCGCGCAGCTCGGCGGCGACGTCGGGCTCGTTCCACCTCGCCGGTGTCCCGCCGGCCGGCGCGACGCCCCCCAGGGCGCCGACGCGTGCGGCCAGGCGCAGGATCGCCGCGACCTTGGCGTCCACGGCCGCCTCGGGGACGCGCCCGTCGCGCACGGCCTCCGCGAGCGCGTCGAGGAACGGGCTCGCGGGGCCGGGCATCGCGAGGTCCATGGCGGCGTTGCCCGCGCCCACCAGGTCACGGGTGGCGAACCAGTCGCTCATCACCAGGCCGTCCCACCCCCACTCGTCCTTGAGGACGTCGGCCAGCAGCGGGCTCTCGGTCATCGTCGCGCCGTTGACGCCGTTGTAGGCGGCCATCACCGCCCAGGGATCCGCCTCGCGCACGATCTGCTCGAACGGCGCCAGGTACAGCTCGCGCAGCGCCCGCTCGCTCACGACCGCGTCGAGCGTGAAGCGCTCGGTCTCGGAGTCGTTGGCGACGAAGTGCTTGACCGTCGCCCCCACGCCGGCGCGCTGGAGGCCGAGGACGTAGGCGGCGCCGATGCGCGCGGTCAGCAGCGGATCCTCGCTGAGGCACTCGAAGTGGCGCCCGCCCGCGGGCGTGCGGTGCAGGTTGACCGTCGGGGCGAGCAGCACGTCGATGCCCTTGCGCCGGCACTCGGCCGCCAGCAGATCGCCCAGGCGCTCGATCCGCGCCTCGTCCCACGTGGCGGCCAGCGCCGTCGGCGAGGGCACGTTCGCCGACGGCTCACGCTCGTCCCAGCGCTCGCCGCGCACCCCCGCGGGGCCGTCGGAGGTCACGAGGCGCCGCAAACCCACGGCAGGCTCCGGGTACAGGGCCCAGAAGTCCGCGCCGGTGACCAGCCGGACCTTCTGCTCGAGACTCAGCGCGCGGAGGCGCTCCTGCAGGAGGTCGTCCACGCTCGTCCTGTACCCAGGCGCCCGCGAGTTGACCTACCGGGAGCAGAAGGCCGTGCGCACGATCCTCTGGAGAGCCCCGTTGTCCTCGTGGGCCATCGTCGTGTCGCCCGCGTTGATCAGCAGGACCGACTGGCGCCGGGCGTCGCGGCTGGTGTACGCGTAGGCGGTGAATCCCGGCGCCGCGGCGTCGCTTCCGAACCCGGTCCCGCACCCCATCGGCTTCCCGATCAAGCCGACTCCGTAGCCCCAGCCCTTCAGCTCTGCGGCCATCGGGCCCGTGGTCAGCATCGCGGTGAGGAGGTCTGCGCGCAGCAGGCGCCCGCGGTAGAGCGCACGGTAGAAGCGGGCCACGTCGGCGGCGGTCGACACCACTGCACCCGCTGCCCAGGCGTAGGAGGGATCGACCGCAGTGAGGTCCGCGACCCGGCCCTTGGCGAGGCGCTCGTAGCCACGGGCGTGGCGCCCCGCGATGTGCGTCCCGGAACAGCGCCCTCGTCACCGTCGTGTCGCCGTCGCCGAGGTAGTCGAAGAGCCCACTGCGCATGTTCAGCAGCTGGCGCACGGTGATCCCGTCGCCGCCGGTGACGGCCCCGGGCAGCCGGCTCTCGACGGTGTCGTCGAGCGCGAGCCGGCCCTCGGCCGCGAGCTGGAGCACGACGGTCGCGACGAACGAGGTCGTGACGTTCCCGACCCGGAAGCGGTCGCCGGGGCGCATCGGACGCCGGGTCCGGACGTCGGCGCGCCCCGCGGCCAGCCGCACGGTGTGCGTGCCCTGGCGGGCGAACAGGACGGCGTCGGGCACGCGGGCGTTGACGGCGTCGTCGAGCGCCCGCTGCAGCGGCGCCGCCTGCCCGGCGGCGGGCGCGAGCCCGGCGACGCGCAGCACGACGGTCGCGCCAGCCGTGGCGAACCTCGCTCCTCGCGTCACTCGTAATGCAGGGCGTTGAGGACGTTCAGCCGCGATGCCCGGCGGGCCGGGCCGATGGCGGCGAGGACCCCGGCGACGATCGCGACGATGGTGAAGATCACCAGCGACCCGACGGGGATGATGAACGGCATGTGCAGCGCGCCGGCCATCGCCGCGGCGACGATCAGGCCGAGCGGCAGCCCGAGCCCGGCGCCGATAAGCGCCGTGATGACGCTCTCGTGGCGCACCATGCGCCTCACCTGGCGGCGGGTCATGCCGACCGCGCGCATCATCCCGATCTCCCGCGTTCGCTCGAACACGGTGAGCACGAGCGCGTTGACCATGCCGAACAGGCTGACGACGACCGACAGCGCGAGCAGGACGTAGAGCAGCATCAGGAACTGCTGCGTGTCCTTGCCGCGGAAGTCGATCCAGGCCCTGCGCGTGCGGACATCGACCTCGGGGAAGCCGGCGATGGCCCTGTTGATGCCTGCGGTCGTGGCCGCGCTCGTCCCGTCGGGCGTGCGCACGAAGACGAACATGTCGCTGGGCCGCGCGAAGCGCTTGTCGAACGCCGTCTGGGAGACCATCACCTCACCGGTCAGCTGGGCCTTGGGCTCCACGAGCGCGGCGATGCGGGTCGTGAGCCGGCGGCCGGCCGGAGTGGTCAGGGTCAGGGGGCTGCCGATGCGCAGACCATGGTCGTCGGCGTAGCCCTTCGCGAGGATCGCGCCGGAGGCGCCCAGGCGCGGGATGACCGCGGCGGTGCCCTGCTTGAAGCGCAGGTCCACGGTGTCGGCGAACCGGGGCGCCAGGCCGCTGACGATGACGTCCTTGCCGAAGGCCCTCGCGGTGTCCTGGCGCACGCCGGAGACG
>JBDTYI010000237.1:0-23643 GCA_040005775.1 Solirubrobacteraceae bacterium | reverse complement strand
TGGCACTCGCTCTGCGCGCCCTGACAGGTCGAGCAGATGTTCATCATCAGCTCTGCGCCCGCGACGTCCTGCGCGAGGGCGAAGGTGCGGGCGTTGAGCGTGTCGGCGAGCTCCTGGTTGTGCTCGGCGATGACGCCGGCGCCGGTGCAGCAGGCACGGTCGAGCTCGACGAGCTCGAGATCAAGCAGCGGCGCGACCTGGGCCATCGAGCCGTGCAGCTCGGGCGTGAAGCCCCGGCTGACGCAGCCGGGCCAGTAGGCGACTCTCATATTGCTATGCCCTTCCTTCGGCGGACTGTCCGGGGGAGGAGGGCATGCCGTCCTCCGTCGAGCTCGACTGCGCGGGGGTCTGGAGTGCGCCGGCGTCGTCCTCGTCGTAGCCGGAGATGTAGAGATTGAGCTCGTAGCGCTCGTTGCGACCCTCGACCGTCTCGTAGATCCGCTGGACGGCCTTGAGGTCGTCCTTGGGGAGCTTGTGGGGCTTCAGAGCGCCGGCCGGGGTGACCTTGCGGCGCAGGAGCGCCTTGGTGATGACCGGCAACGAGTCGATCAGCTCGAGCGCCGACGCGGGGGCGAACTTGCCGAAGAACGAGTTGCCGCCGTGCGAGCGCGGCAGCAGCTCGGCCTCCCACAGCAGGCCGTTGTCCTTGACCAGCGTGACGAAGGCGGCCTCGTGGCGCTCGCCGTTGTTGCGGTCGACGATGTGGTGGTCGTTGCCCGCGCGGCGGCGCAGGCGCATGATCTGGCTCATCGGCGCGACGCCCTTGGGGCACGCCTCGATGCACTTGAAGCAGTGGGTGCAGTCGTAGATGCCGTGTGGGTCCTCGGCAAGGTCCTTGAGGCGGTCCTTCTGCTCGGCGTCGCGCGGGTCGCCGACGAAGCGGTAGGCCTTGGCCAGCGCGGCCGGGCCGATGAACAGCGGGTCGACCTCCATCGACAGGCAGTCCGACACGCAGGCGCCGCACTGGATGCAGGCCATCGATTGCGTGATGTCGATCATCGACTCGCGCGGCACGACGTACTCGCGCTCCGGGATCGGCTCCTTGTTGATGAGCCACGGCGTGACGCGCTGGACCTTCTTCCAGTGGACCGCGTCCATGTCCACGATGAGGTCCTTGATGATGGGCATGTTGCCCATCGGCTCGACCTCGATGACGCCGTCGCGCGACGAGGCGAGCGCCTTGTCGAGGTGCGTGTGGCAGGCGAGCCCGGGCTGGCCGTTGATGCGCACGCCGCACGAGCCGCAGATCGCCGCGCGGCACGAGCAGCGGATGCCGATCGAGCCGTCGAAGCGGGCCTTGGCCTGGAGGATGCCCTCCAGCACGGAGCGGTGCGGCGCGAGCCTGATCGTGTGCTCGTCCCAGTAGGCGGGCTCGCCGGACTCGGGGTCGTAGCGGCGCAGCCGCAGCGTGAAGTCCGTCGGTGCCTTGTGCTCTTCGGCCATTGCGTGCTCTCGACTCCTAGTACTTGCGCTCTTCGGGCTGCCACTGGGTGATCGTCACGTCGGAGTAGGTCACGGCGGGAGCCTCGTCCCCGTTGCGACTGATGTCGATGTGCTTGAGCCACTCCTCGTCGTTGCGCTCGGGGAAGTCCGTGCGGAACTGCGCCCCACGCGACTCCTTGCGCTCCAGCGCGCCGACGACGGTGGCCTCCGCGCAGTCGAGCATGTAGCCCAGCTCGATCGCGCCCAGGACGTCCTGGTTGAAGACGGTGCCTCGGTCGTCGATGTAGGCCGTCTGCGCCTCCTCCTTGAGCCGGCGCACCGTCTCGTGTGCGTGGAGCAGACCCTCCTCCTCGCGGAAGACGGCGACGTTGCGGTTCATCTCGGTGCCCAGCTCGTCCTTGATCTCCGAGACGCGGCGGCCGGTCTTCTCGCGTCCGATCAGCTCGGCGATCAGCGCCGCGTCCTCGCGCAGCTTGTCGTCGGAGACCTTCGGCATCGGCATCCCGCCGGAGCGCTGCGCGGCGTGCTCGCCGGCGCGGCGGCCGAAGATGAGCGTGTCCAGCAGCGAGTTCGCGCCCAGGCGGTTTCCGCCGTGGACCGAGACGCAGGCGACCTCGCCGGCCGCGTAGAGGCCGGGGATCGACGTCGCCCCGTTCACGTCGGTCTTGACCCCGCCCATGATGTAGTGCTGGCCGGGCTGGATGAGGATCGGCTCCTTCGTGATGTCCACGCCGGCGAAGTCCTTGCCGATGTTGACGATCTCGCGCAGGGCCTCCAGGACGCGCTTCTTCGGCACGACGGTGATGTCGAGGTAGATGCCCGACTTGTCGTGGCCGGCGCCGCGCCCCTCGTTGATCTCGGTCTGCTCGGCGCGCGAGACCACGTCGCGCGAGGCGAGCTCCATCTTGTTGGGCGCGGTCTTCTCCATGAAGCGCTCGCCCGCGCCGTTGAGCAGCGTCGCCCCCTCGCCGCGCGCGCCCTCGGTGATGAGGAAGCCGTTCTCGGCGAGCGTCGTGGGGTGGTACTGGATCATCTCCATGTCCATCAGCGGCGCGCCGGCCCGGTAGGCCTGGGCGATGCCGTCGCCGGTGCAGATGAGCGCGTTGGTGGTGGGCTTGAAGCACTGGCCCGCGCCGCCGGAGGCGAGGATCACGTTCTTGGCCATGAACGTCTCCATGACCCCGGTGCGGATGTCGCGGGCGACGCAGCCGACGCAGGTGCCGTCCTCGTCGAGGATCAGCGAGGTGGTGAACCACTCCTCGTAGCGGTCGACCGTCTCGTGGTACTTCATGAGCTGCTCGTAGAGCACGTGCAGGATCGCCTGGCCGGTGATGTCCGCGACGTAGGCGGTGCGCTTCATCGAGGCGCCGCCGAAGGCCCGCAGGTCGAGCTCGCCGCCCTCGTTGCGGTGGAAGGTGACCCCGATGTGCTCGAGGTGCAGCACCTCGTGCGGGGCCTCGCGGCACATGATCTCGATGGCGTCCTGATCGCCGATGAAGTCCGAGCCCTTGACCGTGTCGTAGGCGTGTGAGCGCCAGTCGTCGGCCGGGTTGATCGCGGCGTTGATGCCTCCCGCGGCCGCGACCGAGTGCGAGCGCACCGGGTGGACCTTGCTCATGATCGCAACGGTTGCGCCGGCGTCCGCCGCGGCCAGCGCAGCGCGCTGGCCGGCCAGACCCGCGCCGATGATGAGGACGTCATGTGCAGGCATTGGGGGGCTGGACTCTATACGGCGACCGGGGTCGTTCGGCCTGTCGTGGACCGGCGTCCTGGCGCGATACTGGCGTCTGTGTCAGACCGCACAGAGCGCCTACAGACGACCCGGCTGCTGCGGGTCTCGCACGCAAGACGACCGCGCGCGCTACGCCAGACGCCCGCCGGTGGCCGTCGCCGTGAGCGCGCGGCGGACCTGGTCGAGGGTCACGACGCCCCGCAGGCTGTGCTGGGCGTCGACCACCATCAGGGCGCCCTGGGCTCGCAGGCCGTCGGAGGCCAGCAGATCCTCCACCGGCGTGTCGGCGCGCACCTGCAGCCCCGCGTCGGCGGCGGCGTCGACGACGTCGGTCACCGGCGCTTCGGGCCGGCCCGTGGCCATGGCGGCGCTGACCGCGGGCTCGCGCACGAGACCGATGAACCGCCCGCTGACCGGGTCGGCCACGGGGAACCACGGCTCGCTGAAGCGCAGGAAGAAGTCCTCGTGGGCCTCGCCGACGGTGAGGTCGGCCGGCACCCACACCGGCTCGGTGTCCATGAGGTCCTGCGCGGTGACGCCCGCCAGGCGCTCTGAGAAGCGGCTCGACGCGACCGCGCCGGTCGCCGCCTGGCCCAGGAACCAGCCCAGGACCGCGAGCCAGATCCCGGAGAACGCGTCGCCGCGCGCGGCGATGTAGACGCCGATGGCGATCAGCACGTAGGAGAACCCCTGACCCAGGCGGGCGGAGAAGCGCGTGCCGCGGTTGCGGTCGCCGGTGATCTTCCACGCGACCGCTCGCGCGATGCGCCCGCCGTCGAGGGGGAAGGCGGGCACCATGTTGAAGACGAGCAGGAACGCGTTGACGAGGGCCAGCCAGCCCAGCAGCGCCAGGCCGGGGGAGGGGTCGCCCTGCAGCGCGACGGCGTCGGCGAACCCGTTCGCGCCGCCGATCGCCACGCCGGCCCCCGTGCACACGACGACGATCAGCAGCGTGACGAGCGGGCCGGCGCCCGCGATGCGCAGCTCCTCGCCTGGGGAGTTGCTGTCGCGTGTGAGCTTCGCGATCCCGCCGAACAGCCACAGGTCGATGCCGGCGATGCCGATCCCGCTGCGCCGGGCGGCCAGCGCGTGGCCGAGCTCGTGGAGGATCAGCGAAGTGAAGAACGCCACGGCGCTGCCGACCGCGACCAGGTACGCCGTCGTCTGTCCGTAGCGGCCGTCGTAGCCCTGCGACAGGTAGACGATCATGAGCAGCAGGACGAGAAACCAGCTCGGGCTGGCGCCGATGCGGATCCCGAAGATCCGTGCAAGCTGGATGGAGCCGCCGCCGCCCATGCGGCCATTGTGCCAGGGGCGTTCAATCGCAGGGCCCCGCCGCGGCCGCGTCCGGGACCCGGTCGCGAGGTCGATCCGCTGAACGGTCTGCGAGACGCAGCCGGCGTAGCGGCTGTAGCGCCGCACGCGCGTGGTGATCGTCGCCTGTTCGATCGCGATCACCTCGGCGTTCGAGCCGAACCCGAACGTGTTCCGGTCTCCGTCGCTGAGGATCGGTGGATCGGCGCCCGTTGCGCGCAGGCAGGCCCGTACGGCCTAGGCGAACGCGGCGCGGCGGCGCGGCGGCGCGACGGCGCGACGGCGTGGATCGTCCCGATCGGCAACCGCGCTACGGGTCGTCGTGGCCGGACGCCGGACGCGCGAGATCACCCGCGGGCGGGTCGGGGCGCTCGGTGTCGAGGATGGCGAGACGCTGCGTTGGCTCGGTGGTGCCGCCGCGAGCATTGTCGATGCGCGCGCGCGGCGCAGCACTTACCGAACCCGGCCGCGGTGTCAGCCGGCCGGTGTGTGCCGCGCGACGATCGCTGCCGTGTCGACGCCCGCCGGGAGCGTTCCGTAGTTCAGTCCGGCGTCTCCGGCCAGGCGCGCGGCGCAGAACGCGTCCGCGACCGCGGGTGGCGCGTGGCGCACCACGAGCGAGCCCTGCAGGCACAGCGCCATGCGCTCAACGACGCGTCGCGCGCGCATCTCGAGGCGGTCGGGATCGATGAACTCGTCGCGGGTGGCGGCGACGAAGGCGTCCAGGCGCGTGTCGGCGCCGGCGGCCTCGCCGACCTCGGCGAAGAAGCTCTCCAGCGCAGCCGGCGTCTTGGCCAGCGCGCGCAGCACGTCGAGGGCCATCACGTTGCCCGAGCCCTCCCAGATCGAGCTCAGCGGTGCCTCGCGGTACAGGCGGGGCATCCCGGAGGCCTCGACGTAGCCGTTGCCGCCGAAGCACTCCAGGCACTCGTAGGCGTGCCCGGGCGCGCGCTTGCACACGTAGTACTTCATGACCGCCGTGGCCAGACGGCGGAACTCGTCGTCCTCGTCGTAGGCGCGGGCGAGGCGCAGGGCGGTGAGCGTCGCGGCCTCGGACTCGATCGCCAGGTCGGCCAGGACGTTGCGCATGAGCGGCTGGTCGGCCAGCCGCGCGCCGAACGCGCTGCGGTGCGCCGCGTGCCACGTCGCCTGCGCGACGCCGAGCCGCAGGCCGGCGGCCGCGCCGATCACGCAGTCCAGGCGCGTGTGGTTGACCATCTCGATGATCGTCGGCACACCGCGCCCGGGCTCGCCGACCATCTGCGCGAGCGCGCCCCGGAACTCGACCTCCGAGGAGGCGTTGGAGCGGTTGCCGAGCTTGTCCTTCAGGCGCTGCAGCTGGAAGCCTGCGTTCGGTGCACCATCGGGCAGCACCCGGGGCAGGGCGAAGCAGGTGATGCCTTCGCTCGTCTGGGCGAGCACGAGGAAGAGATCGCACATGGGCGCGCTGCAGAACCACTTGTGGCCGGTGAGCGCGTGCCAGCCGTTGCCGGCGTCCTCGGCGCGCGTCGTGTTGGCGCGCACGTCGGACCCGCCCTGCTTCTCGGTCATGGCCATGCCGCACAGCGCGCTGGCCTTGCCGGCGCGCAGCTCGGGGTCGTAGGTCGCGGCGGTCAGCCGCGGCACCCACTCCGCGGCGACGTCGGGCTGCACGCGGAGCGCCGGCACCGCGGCGAAGGTCATCGTGATCGGGCAGCCGAAGCCCGCCTCCGCCTGCGCCGAGCAGACGTAGGCCGCGGCGCGCGCGACGTGGGCGCCCGGGCGCTCCTCACGCCACGGCAGCGCGTGCAGCTCGTGCTCGACGCCGGCGCGCATGAGCCGGTGCCAGGCGGGGTGGAACTCGACCTCGTCGCGCCGGTGTCCGAAGCGGTCGTGGGTGTGCAGGACGGGCGGGTGCTCGTTGGCCTGAACGCCCCAGTCCAGCGGATCGCCGCCCCAGAAGGCGCCGGCGGCCTGCAGGCGCTCCTCGGCCCAGGCGGCGCCCTCGCGGTGAGCGCCCTCGCGCAGCACGGTGTCGTCGGCGTAGACGTTGCGGCCGGCCAGCGCGACCGCCTGGTTGCGCACCTCGTGGGTGGCGGACATCAGCTCTCTCCTTGGACTGCGTGCAGGCAGAACGCCACGAGGTCGGCGACCAGGGCGGCGGGGTCGGTGCGCGGGGCGACGGGGGAAAGAGGGCCGACGAGCGCCCCGCCGAGGGCGCCGACGAGCGCTGCGGAGACGACCGCGACGTTCTGGGGCGGCAGTTCGCCGGCCGCGATGCCGTCGCGCAGGATCGCCGCGAAGCCGTCGGCGTAGGCGCGGCGGAACGCGAGGCGCTCGGCCTCGACCGCGGGGTCGACCGGCTCGGCCAGCAGCGCCCACGCCAGGCGGCGCCCGGACAGGGCGCGGCGGGCGAAGGTGTCCACGGCGGCGGCGAGCCGTGCTGCGGCGGCGGGGCCGGCCGCGGCGGCCGCGGCGCGCGTGGCGTCGACTTCGCGCTGCGACGCGCGCCGGAACACTTCGGCGAACAGCTCGGACTTCGACGGGAAGTGGCGATACAGCGTGCCGGTGGCGACCTCGGCGCGGCCGGCGACCGCGGCGACCGCGGCCGCCCGGTAGCCGCCCTCGGCGATCAGCCCGTGGGCGGCGTGCACGATGCGCTCGCGCGCGGCGGCGCGCGATGCCTCGGTGCGCTCTGTCGCTCGGTACGGCATGCGAAGAAGTGAATCACGATTCAGGTCTTCGCGCGAGCGTCGGCAGGCCCGGCGGGCGGTGTGTCATAGCATCGCCCGCCCAATGGCCAAGATCAAAGTGAAGACCCCCGTCGTCGAGCTCGACGGCGACGAGATGACCAGGATCATCTGGCAGTTCATCAAGGACAAGCTGATCCTCCCCTACCTCGACGTGGAGCTCGAGTACTACGACCTCGGCATGGAGCACCGCGACGCGACCGACGACCAGGTCACCGTGGACGCCGCCGAGGCGATCAAGAAGCATGGCGTCGGCGTGAAGTGCGCGACGATCACGCCCGACGAGGCGCGCGTCGAGGAGTTCGGCCTCAAGGAGATGTACCGCTCGCCCAACGGGACGATCCGCAACATCCTCGGCGGCGTCATCTTCCGCGAGCCGATCGTGATCTCCAACGTGCCGCGGCTGGTGCCGGGCTGGACGAAGCCGATCGTGATCGGCCGCCACGCCTTCGGCGACCAGTACCGCGCCACCGACATGGTCGTCCCTGAGGAGGGCACGCTCACGCTGACCTTCACGCCGAAGGACGGCGGCGAGCCGATCGAGCACAACGTCTACGAGTTCCCGGGCGGCGGCGTCGCGATGGCGATGTACAACCTCGACGACTCGATCCGCGACTTCGCCCGCGCGTCGATGCGCTACGGCCTCGATCGCGGCTACCCGGTCTACCTCTCGACCAAGAACACGATCATGAAGCGCTACGACGGGCGCTTCAAGGACCTCTTCCAGGAGGTCTTCGAGGCCGAGTTCGCCGACGACTTCGAGGCCGCCGGCATCACCTACGAGCACCGCCTGATCGACGACATGGTCGCCGCCGCGCTGAAGTGGGAGGGCGGCTACGTCTGGGCCTGCAAGAACTACGACGGCGACGTGCAGTCCGACACGGTCGCGCAGGGCTTCGGGTCCCTGGGCCTGATGACCAGCGTGCTCATGACGCCCGACGGCCAGACAGTCGAGGCCGAGGCCGCGCACGGCACCGTCACGCGCCACTACCGCCAGCACCAGCAGGGCAAGCCCACCTCGACAAACCCGATCGCGTCGATCTTCGCCTGGACGCGCGGCCTGCAGCACCGCGGGCGCATGGACGAGGCGCCCGAGGTCTCGGAGTTCGCCGAGACACTCGAGCGCGTGTGCGTGGAGACCGTCGAGGCGGGGCAGATGACCAAGGACCTCGCCCTGCTCGTCGGGCCCGACCAGGACTTCCTCACGACCGAGGAGTTCCTCGCCGCGATCGACGACCGCCTCCAGAAGGCCATGGCCTGATCTTCCTTGTCCCCACGAACGGAGAACCACTGATGCCCACCACCGTCACCGTCACCGGCGCCGCCGGCCAGATCGGCTACGCGCTGCTCTTCCGGATCGCCAGCGGCCAATTGCTCGGCCCCGACGAGCAGGTCAGCCTGCGCCTGCTGGAGATCCCCGACGCCGTCAAGGCCACCGAGGGCACCGCCATGGAGCTCGACGACAGCGCCTTTGAGCTGTTGAGCTCGATCGACATCTTCGACGACGCCAACGCCGCCTTCGACGGAACGAACATCGCCATGCTCGTCGGCGCCCGCCCGCGCACGAAGGGCATGGAGCGCGCCGACCTCCTGGAGGCCAACGGCGGCATCTTCAAGCCCCAGGGCGAGGCCATCAACGCCGGCGCCGCCGACGACATCAAGGTCCTCGTGGTCGGCAACCCGGCGAACACCAACGCCCTGATCGCCCAGTCCAACGCGCCCGACGTGCCCAAGGAGCGCTTCACGGCGATGACGCGCCTGGATCACAACCGCGCGATCGCGCAGCTGGCGAAGAAGACCGGCGCCGCGGTGTCGGACATCACGAACATGGCGGTGTGGGGCAACCACTCGCCGACGATGTACCCCGACCTGTTCAACGCGAAGGTCAAGGGCGAGCGCGCCTGGGACGTCGTGAACGACGAGGCGTGGGTCACCGACGACTACATCCCGACCGTCGGCAAGCGCGGCGCAGCGATCATCGAGGCCCGCGGCGCCTCCAGCGCCGCGAGCGCCGCGAGCGCGGCCATCGACCACATCCACGACTGGGTGCACGGCACGCCAGAGGGCGACTGCGTCTCGATGGCGATCCCGTCCGACGGCAGCTACGGCGTCGCCGAGGGGATCATCTCCTCGTTCCCCGTCACCTGCTCCGGCGGCGAGTACTCGATCGTGCAGGGGCTGGACGTCCCGGACTTCTCACAGCAGAAGATCGACGCCACGGTGAAGGAGCTCACCGACGAGCGCGACGCGGTCAGCGGGCTCGGCCTCGTTTAACAGATAGAAGGAGCAGGTGGGGTCGCGGCGCTGTGCGTGTTCCGGGCAGTACCTCACGCGGCATCGAGCGGGTGCCAGCCGCGGCCCTCCTTGCGCACCAGGCCGTCCTTCTGCAGCGACGGCAGAACGCGGTAGAGGTAGTTCTGCTGGATGTCCATCGCCTCGGCGATTTCCGGAATGGTGATGCCGGGGCGGGTGCGGACTAGCTCGAGCGCCTGCTTGGAGCGCGTGCCGCTGCCGCGCGGGCGCCCGCGACGACCGGTGCCACCGCCCGAGGAGCCGCCGCTGCGGCGCTTTCGCGGGGTCGCCGCGGTGGCCGCGGAGCGCCCGCCGGCGGGCAGTCCCTCGAGCGCCGCGGCCGCGGCCTCGAGGCGGTGGAATTCCTCCACGAGCGGGCGGAGCTCCTTCAGGCGGGTGTTGATCTCGCGCTTCTTCTCTTCAAGGAAGTCAGGCATGCTGATTAATCTCACACATTTCGAGGTTTAACGTCAATGTCACGCAAGATATCTCTCCTGGGCCCCGATGGTGCACACGCGCTGTCACTGCTGGCGCGCATCGACGTCGCCGAGCTGCTGCTCGTGGCGCCGGGGGCTCCGAAGACGGCCGACGAGGTCGCCGCAGCGGTTGCGCGCGCCGACAGCCGGCGCCGCGTGCACGGCGGTGAGGGCTTCGGCGACCTGCGCGGCTCGGCCGTCGTCGTGCTCGCCCGCGAGGCGAGCGACGCCGAGCTGCTCGAGCTGTCGCGCACCGCGCCCAGCGCGGTGCTCGTCGTCGCGGCCGGCGACATCGAGCGAGAGTGCGGGCGGGTGCTCGACACGACCTCGCTGCCCCGTCCGCGTGTCATCGGCGTGGCGAGCGAGACCGACCTCGCCCGGCCTGACGAAGGTTCCGCCGAGCTCGCCGCCGCCGTCTTCCTGGACCGTGGCCACGTGCTTCGCTGCGTCGCGCGCTGCCAGGGCGAGGCGGGCCTGGAGGGAATGCACACCGTCCGCGCCCGCGTGGGCGCCGGCGGCGTGACCGAGATCCTGGCGGCGGCTAGCCCTTCTCGGCGAGCGCCTTGAGCTTCTTCAGCGAGGCGTTGGCCTCGCGCTCGGGGACCCCGCCGACGAGCGCGCGGCTCGCGACGGCGCCGAGCGGCCCCAGCGGCGCCTTGAACTCGTTGCGGTAGTCGAAGCGCGTCCCGCCATCGATCGACGTGAGCTTGTACTCGGTCTCGGCGCGCGAGCGAGCGGGTCCTTTGCCCTTCCACTCGGCGTGATGGGGCTCGTTGCAGGTGTCGAGCTCCCAGTGGACCTTGAAGTTCACCCCGCGCAGGCACAGCGTCTGGAGCATCTCGAAGCCCCTGCGGGCGGCGCCGCGGTCGTGGTCGCCGAGCCCGCGGTGGATCGTCACCCAGTCGTCGAGGCGCCCGGGGTCCATCGCGATCGCCCACACCTTCTCGGGCGGCGCCTTGATGTCGATGCTGGTCACGACCTCGCTCATGAGCAGCGGCACGCTAGCGCGCCGCGAGCTCCTCCACGGCTTCCCAGTCGCGCAATGAGCGCTCGATGGCCGCGTCGAAGGAGTGCAGGCGGACGCCGAACAGCTCGCGGGCACGGTCGTCGCGGGGCAGCAGGTCGGTGTCGAGGCTGCCCATGAGCGGCCCGACGAGGCCGGGGTCCTCGCCGGCGATCGCGGCCGCGACGCGGCTGGCGACGGCGGTCATGGTCACCGGCAGGTCCACGCGCGGGCGGCCGAGCAGCAGCGCGTCGCGGATGCGCTCGATCAGCTCGGCGTAGCTGACGACCTCGGAGCCGGCGATGTCCACCGACAGGGGCCCGTCGACGACGTCGCTTGTGCCGGCTGCCATCAGGTAGGCCATCACGTCGCGCGCGTCGATCGGCTGGGTGCGGTGTGTGCGCCAGGCGGGCAACGGCATCACCGGCACGCGCTCGACCAAGCGCACGAGGAAGCGGAACGAGCGCGACCGTGCGCCGATGACGATCGAGGCCCGCAGCGCGACCGCCTCGGGCGTGGCGCCGAGCAGCGCCTCCTCGACCTCCAGGCGGCTGGCGAGGTGCGGCGAGGCGGCCGCGCCGGCCGGCACGAGGCCGCCGAGGTAGACCAGGCGGCGCACGCCGGCCCCGCTCGCGGCGGCCGCGAAGGCCTGCGCCGCGATGCGGTCGCGCTCGGCGAACGAGTCGCCGCCCGCGGCGACGGTCTCCATCGAGTGGATCAGGAAGTAGGCGACGTCCACGCCCGCGAGGGCCTCCTCGACCCCGGCGCCGCTCACGGCATCGCCCCGCACGACTTCGGCGACCCCATGCGCGGTGATCCGCGCCGGGTCCCGGCCGAAGGCGCGCACGCGATGCCCGTCCGCCGCGAGGCGGGGGATGAGCTCTGCGCCGATGGCGCCGCTGGCGCCGGTCACGAGGACGTGCACGTCAGTGAGCCTACGAGGGGCGGCCGCGACGCAGACCACTAGGCTGGCGTCATGGCGCGCGTCGACGTCGCCGTGGTCGGCGCGGGCATCGTCGGCCTGGCCACCGCCCGCGAGCTGCTCATCCGCCGCCCGGACCTGCGCGTGACCGTCGTCGACGCCGCCGACGCTGTCGGTACGGGGCAGACGTCGCACAACAGCGGCGTGATCCACGCCGGCGTCTACTACGCGCCCGGCTCGCTGAAGGCGCGCCTCTGCGTGGACGGCGCCCGCGCGCTCTACGCCTTCTGCGCCGAGCACGGCATCGACGCGCAGCGCTGCGGCAAGCTCATCGTCGCCCGCGACGCGAGCGAGCTCGGGCGCCTCGACGACCTCGAGACGCGCGCCCGCGCCAACGGCGTCCCCGGCCTGCGGCGGCTGGGCCCGCAGGAGCTCACCGAGGTCGAGCCGCACGCGGCGGGCCTGGCCGCCCTGCACTCGCCGTCCACCGGCATCGTCGACTTCGGCGCCGTCGCGCGGCGACTGGCGCAGGACGTCGCCGAGCGCGGCGGCGAGCTGCGCCTGGGCCGCGCGGTGCGCGGTGTCGACACCGGTGCGGGCGAGGTGCTGCTGCGCCACGACGACGGCGACGCCACCGCCGCGCGGCGCGCCCTGTTCTGCGCGGGCGGCGCCGCGAGCGCGCTGGCGGTGGCCGCGGGCGCCTCGGCCGATCCGCGCATCGTCCCGTTCCGCGGCCAGTACCTGCAGCTGCGTCCGGCCGCGCGCCACCTGGTGCGCGGGCTGATCTATCCCGTGCCCGATCCGGCGCTGCCCTTCCTCGGCGTGCACCTGACCCGCCATGTCTCGGGCGCCGTCTGGCTCGGGCCAACTGCGCTGCTTGCCGGCGGGCTGCGCTGGCGCGGGACCTGGCGCGTGATGGGCCGCCACTGGCGCGCGGGGCTGCACGAGCTGCGCCTCGCGGTGTCGCGCGCGGCGTTCGTGGCCGCGTGCGCCGCGTACGTGCCCGCGCTCGAGGCCCGCGACGTGCAGCGCGGCTTCGCGGGGATGCGCGCGCAGGCCATCGGCCGCGACGGGACGCTCGTCGACGACTTCGTCTTCTCACGCGCCGGCGCGACGCTGCACGTGCGCAACGCGCCGTCGCCCGCGGCGACCTCCGCGCTGGCGATCGCCGCGGAGATCGCCGGCCGTGCGCAGGCAGAGCTCGACCTCTGACGCGTTCCTAACGCGATCTATTTCCCGAAGATGCGGGATCTTTTCGGCGCAGCGGGGCGAAAAGGCGCCGTTTCCGGGCTATTCACCCGTTGGTCACGAAATCCGCGCCATTTGCGGGAAGTGTCGTTGCGGCCCCTCCCGGTGGCTGGTTCTATGGCCCCAGTCGCCGCAAACGAAGTGCTCACGGAGAGGTCGGGAACACGGATGGCAAAGGGTCGCGGACCAGCAGCGAAGAAGGTGTCGTGCGAGGACTGCTACTTCCGCTGCAACCTGCTCTGCGCCCTCGATCTCGACGCGCCCTGCGCGACGTTTCGCCCCGACCATCCCGACGGCCTGCGGCCGCCGCAACAGATGCGCTTCCACTTCCGCCAGGAGCGGCGCACGCAGGCAACCTGGGCGTTCCCCGACGCCCAGGAGCAGGCCGCGCTCCACGCCCGCTAGGTGTAGTTCCTGAGGACGTTGTGAGGTCCGGTGGTGGTGTGCGCTCGGGCGCCGCGTGGCTGGTGAGGAGGGTCGGGGGCCGTCCGCCGCGTGCCTGGCGCTCCGCGAGGGCCGAACGTCGGTCCTGTCCCGTTGTGAGGGGGCAGGACCGACGTTCGACGCGCTCGGGGCGTCCGCGGCGGACCGCGAGCGCACCGCCGCGCACGCCCACCCCCTCGATGCCCGACCCCCAACCACGTTGCTCGGTCTCTACCGCTAGCGGCCTACTCAGACCGGCGCGGCCGAGCGCCGCGCCTCCCGCTCCTCGGAACGCCGCGCGATCCACTCCGAGCCGGGTGTGTCGCTCAGGCCGTGCAGCACGATCGAGCAGATCACGACGAGCGCGGCGAGGTTGAAGATCCGCTCGCCGCCGGGCACGCCCGCGCCGAGCACGAGCAGCGAGAACGTCATGGTCGCCACGCCCTTGGGACCGAAGAACGCCATGAAGCCCTTGGTCGCCGTGTCCAGGCCGGTTCCGGCGAGCGCGGCCATGACCGCGACCGTGCGGGCGACGACGAGCGTCGCGAGCACGATCGCCACCGCGGCCCACCCGTCGGCGAAGAGCCCGTCGAGCGTGAGCAGCGAGCCGAACACGACGAACACACCGAGCTTGGCGATCTCGATGATGTCGTCGGAGCGCTCCTCGAACGTGGCGCGCACGTCGGGCCGGCGGATGCCGAGCGTGATCGCGCAGACGAACACGGCGATCACGCCGTTGCCGTGCGGCGGCAGCGTCGTCGCCCCGTAGGCGATGAACGCCACGCCGAGCGCCGCGAGCGCCCGCTGGTGCGCCGGAATCGCCTCGCCCCGCGGCAGCACCAGCGACGCTGCCAGCCCGATTGCGATGCCGTAGGCGACACCGAGCGTCACGTCCTGCAGGACGAAGCGCCACCACACGAAGTCGCTGTCGGCGCCCAGCGCGGCGATCAGCGCGAGCACCGGCGCCAGGGCGAGGCCGTCGTTGAGCCCCGACTCCAGGTTCAGCGAGTGACGCACGATGCGCGGCACGCGCGGATTGGTCACCACGCCGGAGGACAGCACGGGGTCGGTGGGGGAGAGCAGCGCCCCGAGCAGGAAGGCCTGCGTCCAGGTCAGGTCGGTCAGCGCATGCGCGGCGAGGGCGATGATGCCCGCCGTGATCGGCATCGCCAGCACGAGCTTGCGCAGCGGCGGGCGCCAGGCCTTCTGGAGCATCTCGGCTTCGACCTCGAGGCCGTCGCGGAACAGGATGAGCACGAGCGCGGTAAGCGCCAGATCCTCGACGAAGCCCGACCGCGGATCGAAGTCCAGCACGCCGGTGCCGCCGTCGCCCAGCGCGAAGCCGAGCAGCACGAAGACTGCCGTGAGCGAGAGGATCGAGCGCCGCGCCAGACCCGACAGCAGCGCGCCACCGACGAGCAGCACGCCGAGCACGGTCGCCGCCGTCTCGTAGGTGGTCATCGGGGTACAGTCCCACACGGATCAGCGGAGGAGCAGGCGCTTTGCGCATAACGGTTCTGGGCAAATCCCCGGCCTGGCAGGACGCGGACGGGGCCTGCAGCGGTTACCTCGTGGAGGAGGGCGATACGTGCCTGCTCATGGACTGCGGCAACGGCGTGTTCTCCAAGCTGCGGCGCTTCCGCGACTACACGTGCGTCGACGCGGTCGTCATCAGCCACCTGCACGCCGACCACATCCTCGACCTCATCCCGTTCGCGTCGGGGTTGACCTACGCGCCGCGCCAGCAGCCGGTGTCCGTGGACCGCTGGCCGGGCACCGACAGCCCGGCGCGCCCGCGGCTGTACCTGCCTGCCGGCGGGCGCGAGGCGATGCGCCGCGTCTGCGGCGGCGGCGGGATGCTCGAGGACCACGTCGAGCAGGCCTTCCAGGTCACCGAGTACGAGGAGCACGACGAGCTCGAGGTCGGCTCCCTGCGCATCCGCTTCCACCCGGTGCCTCATTTCCTGCCGACCTGGGCGATCGACGTCCGCTCGGCCAACGGGGGCGGCCGGATGACCTACGGCGCCGACTCCGCCCCCAACGACGACCTGGTCGAGTTCGCGGGCGGTGCCGACCTGCTGCTCATCGAGGCGACGCTGCCGCGCCCCGAGCGCTCGGGCCCGCGCGGGCATCTCACGCCCGCGGAGGCCGGTGAGCACGGCGCCCGCGCCGACGTCGGGCGCCTGGTCATCACGCACATCTCCGACGAGCTCGACGAGCTGTGGGCGCGCGGCGAGGCCGAGCGCGCGTTCGGCGGCCCGGTCCACGTCGCCCACGAGGGCGACGTCTTCGAGCTCTGAGACGGGCAATCAGTCCGGGACGGCGATGGCGTCGATCTCGAAGCGCAACTCGGGCGTGGCGAGCGAATCGACGACCACCAGCGTGCTGGCGGGCAGGTGGGCGAGGTAATCCTCACGCACCGCGCGGTAGCCGGCGAGGTCGCAGCGCTCGACGAGGAAGACGGTGACCTTGACGATGTCGGTCAACTCGGCGCCGGCCGCGGCGAGAACGGCCCGGACGTTCTCGAAGGCCCGGCGCGCCTGGGCCTCGAACCCGTCGGGGACCTCGCCGCCAGGGTCCATCCCGATCTGCCCGGCGACGTAGACGGCCCCGCCCGCGACCGCCGCGTGCGAGTAGCCGTTAGAGACGGGCGGGGCGACCGCGTCGGGGACCAGGAACTGCTTCGGCGACCCGGCCATCAGGCGACCTCGCGGACGTCGACCTTGGTCTCGTCGAACGCCACGTGGCCGGGGGCCTTCGCCATCGCCTCCAGCGGCTGCTCGTAGGACCAGCCCGCGTCCTCGACGCCGTCCAGCGACCAGTAGGACGCCTCGCCCTTGTACGGGCACACGGCCGGGGTGTCGCTCGGGCGCAGCTCGGCGAGCACGTCCTCGCGCGGGATGTACAGGCGGATCGGCAGGTTCGTCTCGCCGACGACGACGGGGCGCTCGCTGCGCGCGATCAGCTCGCCGCCGGCGCGCACCTCCACCCGGCGCGAGCTGCGGCGTGCGTCGACGCGGTGGTACGGGTCGCGCAGGTGGCCGACGATCTCCTCGTCCTCATCGAGCCACGCGTCCATCGCCTCGTGGTACACGCTGACGAGGCCCCCCAGCCACGGTGCCGCGTCGATCGGCTCCTCGTAGGTCCACACCGCGTTCTCGGCGTGGCGGCCGCCGGCGCGGACCGACCAGTACGAGGCGTCGCCCTTGAACGGGCAGTGGGTGGAGTGGCCGGTGCGCTCCAGCAACTCGCCCGCGACGTCCTCGAGCGGGAGGTAGAAGCGTGGCAGGATGTTGCTCTCGTGCAGGAGGACCCCGCGCGTGGTGTCGAGCACGGTCACGCCGCCGAGCACCGCCCGCACGCGGCGCGGGAAGGGGTGCATGAGCAGCCGGTGCTTGGGCCCGTCGATCTCGTAGTTGACGTCGTCGGGAGCCGTGGAGCCCGCGGCCAGCGGGCCGCCGGGGAAGGTGAGGGACATGCCCTGAGGCTAGTGGGCGGCCGGCGCGCCCAGATCGTGAGCCGTGCAGCCAGGGGGGTGGCAGCGTTTGAGCCCGCATAGCGAGTCGAAATGCAGCCACCACTCCGGACGAGAGCGGTAGCGCACGAATCGTCGCCATCACGGTCGCTCTTGGGAATCGCACTACCATCGCCGCCGTGATCCGCGACGCCACCGCAGCCGACTGGCCCGCGATGTGGCGCTTCATGGCGCCGATCGTGGCGGCCGGAGAGACGTTCTCCTGGGATCAGGCCATGCCCGAGGCCGAGGCCCGCGACATCTGGTTCGCGCCGCCGCCGGGCGCAACGCTGGTGGCGGTCGACGCGGAGCGCGGGGACGTGATCGGCACCGCCGTCATGGTGCCCAACCACGGCGGCCCGGCATCGCACGTGGCGACCGCGAGCTTCATGGTCGACCGCGCCCACGCCCGTCGCGGCGCCGGCCGCGCGCTCGGGGAGGCCGTCATCGACCGCTCGCGCCATGTGGGCTTCCGGGCAATCCAGTTCAACGCTGTCGTGGAGTCCAACACGCCGGCGGTGACGCTCTGGCGCGCGCTCGGCTTCGAGGTGCTGGCGACGATCCCCGAGGCCTTCGACCATCCCGACCACGGGTACGTCGGTCTGCACGTCATGCACCAGTCATTGCTGGACGAGCCTGTCCGAGGCTGATCTCGGCCTAGGTACAGTCACGGCGTGGCCCGGGAACGCGATCTGTTCGCCAACTTCGAGCGCATGCGGCGCGAGATGGACGAGCTCTTCGGGGACGTCTTCGACCGCCCCGCGCTCACGCCGCGACGGCGCGGCGGCTTCAGCCCGCACGTCGACGTCTGGTATGAGAACCCACCCAATCCCGCCCCACCGCGCGCGGTCGTGCAGGCCGAGCTGGCCGGCATCGACCCCGACGAGCTGAGCCTCGAGGTCGAGGGCCGCGAGCTCGTGCTCGCCGGCCACCGCCGCCCAGCCGACGCGGAGGGCCGCGTCTACCAGCAGCTGGAGATCGACTTCGGGCCCTTCCGCCGCGCGATCCACCTCGGCGCCGACGTCGTCGCCGACCAGGCCCGCGCCACCTACCGCGATGGGCTCCTGCGCATCGAGCTGCCGCTCCTGCGTCCCGGCGCGACCGCGCGCAGCGTGCCGATCGAGGTCGAGACGCCCGACCCGGAGCACGACGGATGATCGACATCGCCGCGGCCGACGAGGAGCGCGCCGTCGAGATCGGCGCTCCCCGCCCGCTTCCCGACGTGCTGCCGGTGCTGCCGCTGCGCGACGCGGTGCCGCTGCCCGACACCATCACCCCGCTGGCGGTGGGCCAGGAGCGGTCGGTCAGGCTCGTCGACGAGGTCCTCAGCGGCGACCGCCTGCTCGTCATGGTCGCCTCGCGCGATCCCGAGGTCGAGGCGCCCACGCCCGACCAGCTCTACGACGTCGGCGTCGTCGGGGCGGTCGCGCGGATGCTCAAGGTGCCCGACGGGACGATGCGCATCCTCGTCCAGGGCGGCCAGCGCGTGAAGATCGAGGAGTGGGTCGGCGAGGACCCCTACCTGTCGGCGCGCATCTCCGAGCTGCCCGACGCGGTCCCGGCCGAGTCCACCGAGCTCGAGGCGCTCACCCGCAACGTGCAGCGCACGTTCTCGAGCATCGTCGAGGAGGTCCCCTACCTCCCGGAGGAGCTGCAGCTGGCCGTCGCCAACATCGACGACCCCGGTGCGCTCAGCCACCTCATCGCCGGGTCGCTGCGGCTGAAGACGGAGGAGAAGCAGGGGCTGCTCGAGGAGGTCGACATCGCCCGCCGCCTGCGCCGCCTCGCCGACATCCTGGCTCGCGAGCTCGAGGTCATCTCGATCGGCACCGAGATCCAGACCCAGGTCCAGTCGGAGATCGACAAGGGCCAGCGCGAGTTCGTCCTGCGCCAGCAGCTCGACGCGATCCGCAAGGAGCTCGGCGAGTTCGACGAGTCCGCCGCCGAGGCGCAGGAGCTGCGCGCGCAGCTCGACGCGATTGCGCTGGGCGAGGACGTGCGCAAGCAGGTCGACCGCGAGCTCAAGCGCCTGGAGTCGCTGCCGCCGCAGGCCGCCGAGCACGGCATCATCCGCACCTACCTGGAGTGGATCGCATCGCTGCCGTGGGACAAGCAGAGCGAGGACAACCTCGACCTCGACCACGCGCGCGAGATCCTCGACGCCGACCACTACGACATCGAGCAGGTCAAGGACCGCATCGTCGAGTTCCTCGCGGTGCGGTCCCTGAAGCCCGACGCGAGAGCCGGGATCCTCTGCTTCGTCGGGCCGCCGGGCGTGGGCAAGACGTCGCTGGGACGCTCGATCGCCCGCGCCCTGGGGCGCTCGTTCGAGCGCATCAGCGCGGGCGGCGTACGCGACGAGGCCGAGATCCGCGGCCACCGCCGCACGTACATCGGCGCGATGCCCGGCACGATCGTCCGCGCGCTGCGCGACGCGGGCTCCAACAACCCGCTGTTCATGATCGACGAGATCGACAAGATGGGCTCGGATTGGCGCGGGGATCCGGCCAGCGCGATGCTCGAGGTGCTCGACCCCGAGCAGAACGCGACGTTCCGCGACCACTACCTCGACGTGCCCTTCGACCTGTCGAACGTCATGTTCGTCACCACGGCGAACACGCTCGACACGGTCCCCGGCCCGCTGCGCGACCGCATGGAGATCATCCAGCTCGCGGGCTACACGGAGGAGGAGAAGCTCGAGATCGCCAAGCGCTACCTCGTGCCGCGCCAGATCGAGCGCAACGGCCTGAAGAAGTCGTGGATCTCGATCTCCGACCGCTCGCTGAAGGCGGTCATCGCCGACTACACGCGTGAGGCGGGCGTGCGCAACCTCGAGCGCGAGATCGGCACCCTGTGCCGGAAGGTCGCGCGCGACGTGGCGATGAGCGGCAACGGACGGCCGGCCAAGAAGGCGTCGATCTCGCCCGAGCGTGTGCGCGAGATGCTCGGTCGCCCGCGCTTTCACTCCGAGGCGCGCCGGCGCACCCGGGTACCCGGCGTCGCCACGGGCCTCGCCTGGACGCCGGTGGGCGGCGACGTGCTCTTCGTCGAGGCGACCGCGATGCCCACCAGCGCGCCGGAGGGCGGGCGACTGACGATCACCGGCCAGCTCGGCGACGTGATGCGCGAGTCCGCCCAGGCGGCGCTCTCCTACGTGCGCGGGCACCTGCACGTCATCGCGCCCGAGCTGGAGGACAACTGGTTCGCGACGCACGACATCCACGTGCACGTCCCCGCCGGCGCGACGCCCAAGGACGGCCCGAGCGCAGGGATCACCATGGCCACGGCGCTCACGTCGCTGCTGACCGGCCGCTGCGTGCGCGACGACGTCGCGATGACCGGCGAGATCACGCTCACCGGACAGGTGCTCCCGATCGGCGGCCTGAAGGAGAAGGCGCTGGCGGCGCAGCGGGCCGGTATCGGGACCGTGATCGCGCCCGGGCTCAACGAGGCCGACGCCGAGGACTTCCCGGAGCACCTGCGCGCCGGGCTGGCCTTCGTCTGGGTCGACCGCGTGGAGGACGTTTTCGCGGAAGCGCTTCAGCAGACGGCGGTGGGTGCCCAGGCGGCGAGCCGGGTATAGGATCGCTATCCGAACGACGCAAGCAACGCCAGAGGTGACCTAGATGGCAGCGAAGAAGAAGGCGGCGAAGGCGCAGTCCGCCGCCGAAGATGCGTGGGGGAACCCCTACGTCCAGCGCGTCGTCCAAGACGCGGAGCTGCGCGACAACGTGCGTGTCGCCGTCGACAACGCCCGGAGCGCCTACGGCCGGATCGCCAGCGGAAAGCCGGCATCCAAGCTCGTCGACGACAAGAAGCTCCAGAAGGACCTCAAGCAGTCGGCCGAGGCCCTGCGCGATGCTGCGCAGGCGCTGAAGGACGGCCCGAAGAAGAAGCGCCGCGGTGGCTTCGGCAAGCTGCTCGTCGTCGGCATCATCGGTGCCGGACTGGCGGTCGCGCTCAGCGAGGACATTCGCAACAAGCTCCTTGACGCGCTCTTCGGCTCCGAGGAGGAGTTCGACTACTCCTCGACGACCGCGCCGCCCCCGCCGCCCGCGCCCGCCCCAGCCCCGCCGCCTCCGGCGCCCAGTGCGCCGGCTGCGTCAGGTCCCGGCGACGGCATCTAGGCGCCGAACGCGTCACACGCCGTTCCGAGAGGGCGCCCGCTGGGCGCCCTCTCTGCGTTCGTGCCCACCACCCGCGATTTCGCAGACCCCCCGGTCCCGGCTGGTCAGCCAGCTAGGCTGGCGCGATGGAGGTCGCCGGGGCCCAGCGCCCGATCGAGGGCGAGAAGGCCCAGCGCATCGTCGACGCGATGCGCTCGAGCGTCGCGCGCCGCGGCGTGGCCGGCTCGACGTTCCACCACGTCGCTCGCGAGGCCGGCGTGTCGCGCGGGCTGCTGCACTACTACTTCGCCACCAAGGAGCGGCTGCTGGCGGAGGTCGTGCGCCGCGACGCCGAGCTGCGGCTCGGCCTGCTCGACGCGCGCCTGGCCCAGGCCGCCGACGCCGACGGCGTCATGCGCGCGATGGTCGTGTCACTCAACGACCTCGTCCGGGAGGACCCGGAGTCCGTCGTGCTCTTCTACGAGCTCTTCTCGCTGGCCCAGCGCAACACCGAGGTCGCCACCGAGCTGGCGGTGCTGATGGGCCGCCGCCGGGACGGCCTCGCCGCTGCGCTGGCGGCCAAGCGCGACGCCGGCGTGCTCGTGCTCCACGCGGCGCCGGACGCGGTGGCCGAGGTGCTGCTCGCGCTGGGCGACGGCGTCGCTCTGCGTCTCGTCAACGCCCCCGACGAGGACTACGCCGGCATGCTCGAGGCCTGCACCAGCGCGATGCGCTCGCTCATCGCGCCGGCCTAACCGCTTGTCTCGTCGAGCAGCTGCAGGAGATCGTGGGCGGCCAGCTCGACCGCCTTGTGGCGCCACTCGGCGGCCCGGTACCGGCAGGCGATGAGCCCGGACCGGTGGATGCGGCGGAAGTCGCCGAAGACGAACGCGTGCCGTGCTTTCGTCTCGTCCGTAGCACCCTCGGTGAGCCCGAGGTGCCAGGCGCCGTAGTCCTCCCACGAGTGCGACTCGAGGTAGGCGTTCTCGGCGGCGGCGTCGGGCTGAGAGTCGCCCCAGTCACTGTCGAGGACGTACTGGCGCGCGCTGATGAGCTCCCGCGCCCGGGCGACAGCGCGGTCGTTGACGGTGTAGGTGGCCATGCCTAGAACGTGCCCGGTTCGGGGGGCAGCGGGAACAGGGTCAGGAAGCGGCGTACGCGCGTCTCGCGGCCCGTGACCGCAACGTCGCCGGCGCGGACGGCAGTGGTCAGGTCGCGCCCGTGCCAGATCACCTCCGCGAGGGCGCCGGGCTCGGCCTCGAGGACCGCGTCGGGAAGCTCGGCCCGGCCGCGGACGACGTCGAACGCTCCGCCGGCCACCCGGGCGCGAAACGGCTGACCGGCCAGGCGCAGTTCGAACGTCGCGTCCAGGGCGCCGGCGCGGGCCGGGTCGAACTGGGTCTTGAGCGCGACGGCGAGGGCGTCGGGGCCGATCGCAGCGCCGGCGTCGGCCAATGGTGCGGTGCTGCCCCACCGCCCGAGGGCGAGGACCACCGGCTCGAGGGCCTGTCCGCGCTCGGTGAGCTCGTAGACCTGCTGCGCACCCGGTGGGTCGAGGCGACGGTGCGCGACGACACCCGCTTCGCCCAGCTCGCGCAGGCGCTGCGTGAGCACGTCGGCGCTGACGTGCGGGAGCCCGGCGCGAAGGTCGGTGAAGCGCTTGGGCCCGAGCAGCAGCTCGCGGACGACCAGCAGCGCCCAGCGCTCCCCCACGATGTCGAGTGCCCGGGCGACGCCGCATCGGTCCCCGTAGTTCCGCTTGCCTGCCATCGACCGGACTCTAGCGGTTGCAGTCGGGAAAAACATCTGTATAGTTGGGAAAACAAACTAAACATTTCGGGAGGACCACCATGAGCGCACGTGACCGCTACGAGCCCGGCGTGCCCTGCTGGGTCGACACGACCCAGGGCGACGTCGACGCGGCAGTCGGCTTCTACGCCGACGTCTTCGGTTGGGAGATGACCGAACCCGGCCCGATGGCCGACGACTCGCCGGGGCGCTACCACGTGGCCCGCGCCGGCGGCGGCGAGGTGGCGGGCATCGCGTCGTGCCCGCCCGGCCAGGCGGGCGCGGCCTGGAACACCTACGTGTCGACCAACGATGTCGACGCCGCCGTGCCGCGGGCGACGGCCGCCGGCGCCACGCTGGTCAAGGCGCCGTTCGACGCGCCTCCGGCCGGCCGGATCGCGGTGCTGGCCGATCCCGCGGGCGCGACCATCTGCCTCTGGCAGCCCGGAGCCAGGCAGGGGGCCGAACGGGTCAACGAGCCCGGTGCCTGGGCCATGAGCATGCTCATCTGCGAAGACCCGGAGCGCGCCGCGGCCTTCTACGCGGATGCCTTCGGCTGGACCACCGAGGCGTTCGGGCCCGCCACGATGCTGCGGCTGCCGGGCTACGAAGGCGGTGAGCCCGAGCAGCCGGTCTCCAGGGAGGTCGTCGCG
>JBDTYI010000236.1:0-10535 GCA_040005775.1 Solirubrobacteraceae bacterium | reverse complement strand
GAGTCGCGCGCCTCCGGCCACGGCAGGAGAATCGCGACCCGCTACTGCTTCGGACGAAAGCAGAGTTAGCCGTCGGCCGGGCAGGCAGGCCCGTAGTACCAATTTCGTACCAGCTGCCCGGTCCTCAACGTCCGGGACGTCTACGCGGCGCGACAAGAACGACTGCAAATGCGCCTTCTGGACGCAGAGCACGTCCGTGCGTTGCGGCTGGGGGCCGGGCGGTCGCAGGTTCAAATCCTGTCTCCCCGACTTAGAAAAGCCCTGCAAATGCAGGGCTTTTTCTCGTTCTGGCGTCGAGACTCCGGAGAACTCGTAGTACCACCTTGGTACCACGCGCCGGCCGAAAAGGGCGCGCGGAGCGAGTCTCGTGCCGCTGGATTTCCGGGATTGCCGTGCGCAGCCGCGGTCGACCGCCCGGTCTCGTACCGGGCGGTCCTAAGGGCAGTGAAGCCGGCGATGGGAGGGCTCAGTGAGGTAGTTCCAGGTCGCGGCACTGGTGAAGTAGGCGACCTGGATTGCGTCCCACCCGTATCTTGAGGTCGTCGAAGCCCGACGGAAACGACTCGCGGCTACCCACCGCGCGCCAGGCTCTCGTCAATAGACCCGGCCGCGCCATCCCAGGGTTCTGGGATGGCATGGTATGGCGCCCCGACTGGTTACCCGCCCCCACGACGTCCCTCGCGGGGGCCCGTCGCGCGGGCACCGATCCGGTAGGTAGTCGGCTGGTGCGCCCCACCGCCCTGCCGCTGCACCACGTCGCGCCGCGATCTGAAAAGACGTCGGCGGCTGGCGTATCTCCCGTGCTTCCTCTCACTCGGTTAGGCGCGCAGGCGGGGTAGTGCCGGATGACGCGGCCGCTGCGCCCGGGCGATTCTGACCGTGGCCGCGCGCCCGTGGTGGTTCGTCGCGTCGAGCCCGGCCACCCGGACGACCACGGCGTCGCTGGGCGCGACGTGCGCCAGGCGCACGACGTGCCCGCGGCGCAGGAAGAGCAGCCGTCGCCCGTCGCTCAGGTCGACTGTGACGGCGTAGCGCACCGCGCCCCCGCTCGCGCCCCATCGGACCGTCAGGCGTCGTCCGGTGCGCACGACGCGCAGGTGGACGGGCCAGCCGGGGGCGCCCGGCGCGGCGGCGTGGAAGTCGGCAACGCGGATCTCGCGGCTGGGCAAGCCGAGATGCGACACGAGCGCGACGATCTGGCGCTGCCCGGCCGGGCCGGCGTCCGGGTGGAAGCGCAGCACCCCGTGCGACGAGGTCGCGCTTCCCAGCACCCGCCAGGTCGCCGGCCCGCGCTCGGCGAAGCTGATCTGCTGGCCGGGCTGCGGGGTGACGCGGTAGCGGAGCGTGCGCTGCAGGCCGGTGCCTGCGACTTGCGCGTGGACGTCGGGGGCGGCAAGCCCGTTGGCGCTGGCGACATCGAGCACGGGCGCCGAGTCGGCCTGCGCTGTGATCGTCCAGGTGCCGGCCGCCGGGTGGCGGATACCGATGAACGTCGTGTCGCTCTGGGGCTGGCGCACGAGCACGAAGCGGGCGTCGTCGGCCAGATTCTCGGTGGCGGGCGTCTCCACGCGCTCGCCGTTGGGACCCGTGAGCGTGACCCGTGGCGCGTCGCCCGACCCACGCACGCGCACGTTGGCGAATGGCAGCCCAGCCGGGATCGTGACCGTGCGGGCGCCCCCCGCCTGGGCGGCGCGCGCGGCGTGCGCGGTGTATGGCCCGATGTCGCAGCCGAGCAGGTAGATGTCGGGCAGCGAGTCGCCCCAGTGGTAGCCGAAGCCGACGTCGATGTGCGCGAACAGGATCGGTTGCGACCAGCACGCGGCGATGCCGTTGCTGGAGATCACGGCATCGACGCCGGTGCACCCGAGGACCGCCACGCACGCGTGCATCCCGCCCTCGACGTCGAATCGCCTGCGGCTGACCTGCACGAAGCCGGTGATGTGCCCGTCGATGCTGAAGATGTCGTGGAAGCCGTAGAAGAAGCCGCCGCCGAACTCGGCGTAGTCGGGGTACTGGTACAGCGCGTAGCCGCTGCCCAGCCCGATCCGGCCGACGGGGGTGACGATGGAGGTGTCCCCGCCGACCGCGAAGCTGGTCGAGGTGAGCCGGCGGCCCGCGACGGGTTCGAGCCCGGCGCCCGCATCCGCAGGGATCGTGTACGGGGCGCCTGGGCTGGCGAAGACGCCGACCAGCGATCCGTCGACGTCGACGACGTCGAGCGCGTTGAGGCCGACGTTGCCGCTGAAGCGCGTCGGGTTCAGGCCGATCGTGAAGCCGATGTGCGTGAGCCCGACGCCCGGGAACAGTTCGACGGCCGGGTTGAACGCGAGCGTCGCGCCCAGGTGGTCGAAGCTGCCGTCCTTGATGCCGAAGCCCTGGTCGGGCGGGGGCGGGCTGGCGAGGAGACTGATCTCGGGGAAGACGATGTTCGCCCCGCCGCTCCATGCGTTGCCCTCGCGCTGGTAGTCGAAGAACAGGTTCTGGATCTCCATCGGCCCCAGGAATGCGTCGGGCACCGTGACGTGCACGGAGTCCAGACGCAGGCTGCTCTGGTTGTCGGTCGACAGGGTCACGGCCCCCTCGATCGCGTCGCCGTCGCCGAGGGTGAAGACGTTGGGCAGCGTCACGTGGACCGGGAGCTGGCTGCGGTGGTAGGCGAAGTCCAGGCCGATGGACCCGTCGAACGGGAAGCTGCCCAGGCCGATGCGCTTGGCCTGCTCGGACAGCTTGTAGTCATCGATGTGGACCGTGCCGGCGCTCCCGTGCCCCCTGGGGACGTAGAGCTCGACGAGCCCGCTCTGGATGGGCACTCCGCCCAGGCTCATGCTCGCGTTCGCGCTGAGCACGATGTTCTGATCCGGCAGCAGCACGATCGCCGCTCCCGGGCGCGGGGCGAAGTCGATGCCGTTGATCCGGACCGTCCGGGTCGACACGAACGGGTCCTGGTGGGCCATCACCCCGTCCTCGAAGGCGAGCAGCGATAGCCGCCCGGCCGCCGCGGCCCCGGCGCAGACCTGGCAGTTCTGGGTCGACAGCGAGCCGATCAGATGCTGGAAGATCTTGTTCTCGGCGCCCGGCCAGTCGCTGCGCGAGGTGATGCGGTTCAGGCAGCCCACGGCGTCGGCCAGCCCGAACTGCACCTCGGTCGCGCAGCCCGCCGGGGGTCCGCCCCCGGCCGTTGGGTCGCCCGGATGATCGCCAGGGCCCGGCGAGCAGACGAACACCTGCGTCAGTGCGGCGCTGGCCGCAGCGCGCACGGTCGTCCGCCGCGGTGGTCCGGTCCGCGCGACGACGAACTGGTGGGTCACGGTCGTGACCTGCCCACCGGAGCCCGTGACGGCCAGGGTCAGCGTGTGCGTGCCCGCCGCCAGCCGGGCCGAGAGCTGTGAGACGCCAGGGCCGCACAGCGCGCTGGGGTGCGGACCGGTGTGCCCGTCGAGGTTCCACGCGTAGGACGTCACGACCGCGCCGGGCGGTCGTGAGGCCCCGGCGTCGGCCACGACGTGGCCCGCAGTCGCGGCGCTCGGGGTGAAGGCGGCGGTCGCGGGCGGGATCGTGGGGTCGCCCGCCGCGAGCGTGGTCTGCCCCGCGGACGCCGCCGCGGCGACGTCTGCAGACTCGGTGACGGTCGCGGTGGCGCCCCCCGCGTCCTGGATGGCGACGCTCACCGTGGGGTGGCCGGACGCCGCGTAGGTGTGGGTGGCGGTGACGCCGAAGCCGCCGCCGTCCGCGCTGACGCTTCCCGCCGACGTGGCGCCGTCGCCCCAGGTGACGGTGGCGGAGAAGTCGGCGGCCCGCGCTTGCGGGTTGGCGTCGGTGAAGTGGGCGACGGGGCCGGAGAAGGCCGTCCCGGCGGTCGCCGAGATCGCGACGGGCGCGCCGGTGAGCGCCGCGTCGGCGACGTCGACGGTGAACGGGCTCGTGCGCGGGCCGTTGGGGCTCGTGTAGCCCGCGACGCCCGAGTAGTGGCCCGCGCGGGCGTAGGTGTGCGGGCCGGTGGCGACGTGGTTGAAGTCCGCGCACGTTCCGGCCGATGCCGGGCCGCCGTCGCCCCAGTCGATCGCGGGGGCCGGCTGCGCGTTGCATCCGGCCGGGGCGCTCACGGTCAACCCGGCGAACGACATGCCCTCCACCGGGGTGGCCGCAGCGGCCGCCGCGGCCCCGGCGAGCGCCGTTGTCGTGGCCAGCGCCAGCGCTGCCGCCGTCGAGCGTCCCCAGCGCGAGCGCGACACGGCCTCAGCGGTGCCCGCGCCGAAGGATCACGAGCCCCGTGGCGCGCCGATGCGTGCCCCCGCGGGTCGAGACGACCGAGGCGGTGACCCGCAACCGGCCGCTGCGGGCGAGCAGCCGCTGCGCGGCGCGGCCGAGGTGCAGCCGGACCCGCCCCGTCCGCCCGGCCTTCAGCGAGAAGCGCCCACGGGCGAGGACGGTCCGGGTCACGGCCGCGGCGCGCGCCGCGGGCGCCGTCCCCGACAGCAGCCGGATCGATCCGGCGCAAGGACCGGTGGGGTGGCACGCGACCCGCACGCCCGTCAGGCCGGCGGCGCTCACCGGGTCGGTCTGCGTGGGCACGGTGGCGGGCGGATCGGGGGCGTAGGGGGCCATCGTGATGGCCGCCCCGGTCGGGGTCGACGACGTCCAGATCGCGAAGCCCGCGCCGTCGGCCGCTCCGCTCAGCCGCAGCCCGTTGGCGTCGGCGGTGCCGACGTCGGCGAGCGTCGCGACCGGTCCCCATGCGGTCCCGTTCGCCGACGCGCGGGCCTGGATCACCGCGTGCTCGGACGTGGTCGTGCGGTCGAACCACGCGACGTGCAGTGCTCCGGCGCCGTCCTCGAACAGTGCCCGGCGGATCGCCGCGGCGGAGCTCACGGCGATTGGGGCCGAGAGCGTGCCGCCGCTGGCGTAGCGGCGGACGACATACGTGCCCTTCGCTGCGCCGCCCTCGGCGTGGGTGATGAGGAACACGCCTTTGGGTCCGCTGGCCAGGCGCGGCTCGGTGCTCGCGCCGACGACCACCGGAGCCAGCCAGCTCGCGGCGCTGTTGATGTCGCCGCTACCGCTGTACTGGCGCAGGTAGGTGGTGTCGTGGAGGTCGTCGAAGGCGGCGACCGGTGTGTTCGCGTCGACGTCGGCGAGGCTGCCGTCGTAGGCCTGGTCGGGACCCGAGGCGCCCAGGTTCGCCTGTTCGCTGGTGTAGCCGCCCGGCGCGACCGCCTGGAAGAACGTGCCGCCCGTGGTCGTGTCGGAGATCGTCCCGATCGTCCCGCTGCCGAAGGCCAACGCGCCGCCGGCGAAGCGCCCGTCGCCGACCAGGGCGGGGCCGTCGAAGGTCTGCCCGCCGTCGCCTGACGTCCACGCGTAGGTCGCGTCGCTGCTGTCGTTGCCGTCGGGCTTCTGGACGACGTTCGGGTAGCGGTGGCTGAGCAGCACGATCCTGCCGCCCGCCGGCAGGATCTCCAGGCCGGCGAACTGCGTGTTGAACGCCGGGCCGTTGCCGCCATAGGCGTAGTCCTGGTCGGGGACGAAGGTCTTCTCGCCCGTACAGGCCCGCCCGCCGCGTGGCACGCGGCAGTAATGCAGGACGTCGGGGGCGCCGTCGACCGCCTGGTTCCATGCGATGTGCGCGGTCCCGGACCCGTCGACGTAGATCGACGGGGTGCCGACGCTCCCGGTCGCGACGTCGAAGGCGGGCGTGGCCACGGTGGCGGCGCCGGCGGCGCCAGCCAGGGCACCGCCGGCGAACACGGCCGCCACGGCGCTCGTGAGGCGGCGCCGCCGCCGTCGCGAGGCGGCGCGGATGGTGGAGGGCCGGTCGATCACGGTCATGTCGAGGCAAACTAGGCGCGCCGCGGGCCGCTGCCATCGGACAGATGCCCTGTCTTTGGGCCGCCCGCAGCCCTATGCCGCGGCGGTGGGCGCCGGTAGTGTGGATCGCAGCCCGATGTCCACCACGACGCGATGCGGACCCTTCGTCGGTCGGGTGCACGAGCTCGCGGGACTTGAGGACGCGCTGGCCGACGCGGCGTCGGGGCGCCCGGCACTCGCCCTCATCAGCGGCGAGGCGGGCGTCGGCAAGACCCGCCTCACCGGTGAGCTAGCGAGCCGCGCTCGCTCGCGGGGGGCCGTGGTGCTGTCGGGCGGATGCATCGACCTGCCCGAGGGCACGCTGCCCTACGCGCCGGCCGTGGAGGGCCTGCGGGCACATGTCCGCGCCGAGGGCCCCGGGCGGGTGCTCGAGCTCGGCGGTCCGGAGATCGGCCGCCTGCTCCCGGCCGAGTTGGGCTCGGCCGAGCTCCCGGAGGCGGGCCCCGGCGCGCAGGGGCGCCTGTTCGCCGCGTTCGCCCGGGTGCTTGAGGGGCTCGGGCGCGACGCGCCCGTGGTGGTGATCTTCGAGGACCTGCACTGGGCCGATCGCGGGACCTGCGAGCTGCTGTCGTTCCTTGCGCGCCGGCTGCACGGCGCCCGGGTGCTCATCCTCGTGACCCATCGCGCCGACGAGCCGCATGTGCAGGGCACGCTCGGTGTCCTGCTCGGCGAGCTCGCCCGGCTGGAAGGAACGCTGCGCGTCGACCTCGTCCGCTTCGACCGCGACGAGGTCGACGAGCTCGCCCGCGGTGTGCTCGGCGCCGACCCGCCCGCCGCGCTGCTCGACGCCGTCTTCGACCGCTCGGGCGGCAATGCGTTCTTCGCCGAGGAGCTTCTCGCTGCCGCCGGCGACCTCCCGGCGGGCGTGCGGGACCTGCTGCTCTCGCGCGTCGGCTCGCTGTCGCCCGCTGGCCGCCGCACGGTCGACCTGCTCGCGGTCGCGAGCGGCCGCGCCCGGCATGAGCTGCTTGCCGCCGCCTCTCCGCTGGCCGAGGAGGACCTCATGGCGGCGGTGCGCGAGGCGATCGACGGCCAGGTCGTCGCGCTCGGCGCCGACCGCGACGGCTACGCGTTCCGCCATGCCCTCGGCCGTGAGGCCGTGCTGTCGGCGTTGCCGGCCGGTGAGCGCCGTCAGCTGCACCGGCTGATCGCCCGAGCGCTCGACGGGCAGCCCGAGCTCGGAGACGCCGCCGAGCGCGCCCTGCATTGGCGCGCGGCAGGGGACACCCCGCACGCGCTGGAGGCGAGCTTCGCCGCCGGCCATGCGGCTGAGGCGCTCGTGGCCTTCGGCGACGCCGCCGACCACTACAACCGCGCGCTCGAGCTGTGGCCCGCACTGCCCGAGGGTGGGCGGGTCGGGGTGTCCCACGCCCGGCTGCTCGAGCTGGCGGCCGAGGCGTCGCTGATGGCCTCGCGGCGCGAGTCGGCAGAAGCGCTGTTCGCCCGGCTCGCCGAGGAGATGGACGCCGTGGCCGATCCGGTCGGCGTCGCGCTGGTGCACACGCGCCGCTCGCTGTGCCTGTGGCAGCTCGGGCGCGAGGCGGACGCCTACACCGCCAGCTCGGAGGCCTTCCGCCTGGTGCGCGGGCAGCCGCCCAGCGAGGGCACGGCGCACGTCGTGGCCCACCAAGCCCTGCGTCTGACGCTGTCGGACCATCATCCCGAGGCCATCGAAGCCGCGCGCGACGCGATCGCGCTGGCCCGCGAGGCCGGTGCGTCCGTCGTCGAGGCCGGCGTGCGCACCTACCTCGGCGGCAGTCTCGTCGGCGTCGGGCGCGTCGACGAGGGGGTCGACGAGCTCCGCGCCGCCCTGAGCCTCGCCGACGAGCACGAGCGCCCCGAGGACACCGCTCGCGCCTACGTGCTGCTCTCCGACGCTCTCATCCTGGCGGGCGACCTCGACGAGGCGGTGAGCACCGCCATTGAAGGCGCGGAGATCGCCGAGCACGCGGGCCTGGGCGCCGCGCTGGGGGCCGCCTCGCGCGCGAACGCAGCTGAGGCCATGCTGACGCTCGGCCGGTTCGCCGAGGCGCGCTCGCTTGCGGAGGCGGTGATCGGCGAGGCGGCCGCCGGCGCTGCCTCGGTGCTCTGCCACGGCCACGTCGCAGCCGCCGGCATCCTCATGGGCGACCTCGAGCTCGCCGACGCGCACCTGGCCGCGGCCCGGGCCCAGGCGGGCGACGTCGCCATGCTGACGATCACGCTCGCGCGGCTCGCGGCGGAGCTCGCACTCGCCCGCTCCGATCCGGACTCGGCGCTGGCCGAACTCGACGGCGTCGAGCCACGATGGGAGACGGACCTGGCCCGCTGCGCCGCCGTGGAGCTGCGCGCGCTGGCCGAGATCGCCGTCCGGGCCCGCGCACGGCGCCGCGACGACGCGGCGGACGCAGCCGTCCGTCGTGGCCGGGAACGGATGGCCGACGTGGCCAGGGCCCGCGCCGCGGCGGGATCGCAGCCGCCGCTGCCCGAGGTGGGCCTGCTCACCGCACTCTCGGAGGCCGAGCTGCTGCGGGCGCAGGGCACGACCGAGCCGGCGGCATGGCTGGCCGTCGCGGCGACCGGCGACCGGCTCGGTCGCCCGTGGCCGGCGGCGTATGCACGCCGCTGGGCGGCCGAGGCCCTCCTGGCAGCCGGCGATCGCGCCGCGGCGGTCGCGCCCCTCCAGGCGGCCCACGCCGCGGCCGCGGCGATGGGCACCCGTCCGTTGCTGCGCGAGATCGAGGTGCTCGCCCGCCGGGCGCGGATCGACCTGGCTGTCGCGGACGAGCCTCCGGAGGCGCCAGGACCCGCGGCCGAGCTCGGGCTGACGCCGCGCGAGCTTGACGTCCTTCGCGAGCTCACGGTCGGCAGATCGAACTCGGAGATCGCCGCGCGCCTGTTCATCAGCGTCAAGACAGCGAGCCTGCACGTGTCGCACATCCTGGCCAAGCTTGGGGTGTCCAACCGCGTCCAAGCGGCACTCGCCGCCGAACACCTCGGTCTGAGCGCAGACCCGGAAAGCGAGACGGAGGCGCTCAAGAGCTGAACCCGACGCCTGCACGTGGAAGTGCTGAAGAACGACGGTTTTCCACTCACGCGAGGGCATGGCCCTGGATGCCGGACCCTCCTGTGCCGAGGCCCAAACGCCGGACAGCGGTTTGGCCGGAGCGGCGCGTCGAGGTTGCCGGTCCCAGCCGTGTCTCCCGTGGGTGGCGTCTTCCCGGATCCGCGCGAGCTGACGGACGCCAGCGTAGGGTGCCTCTCATGGCCGTCGAAAACACCGTCGGCATCGCAGTGATTTCGATGGTCATCCTCGGCGGCGGATACCTGTTCGTGGGCGCGCTCTGGTACCTGATGGTGTACCGCCCGTCGCGCGAGGAACGACGAGCTCTAGCCAAGCCGACGAGCGGCCCCGCGCCGGCCAGCGTCAGCGAGTCGCAGCAGCATTCCGACCGGTCCCCCACCCGCTCGACGGCCCCACAACGGCCTCGCGACAACTCGGACAGACCACCACTGCTTGGACGCAAAGCAAAAGGGCGAGCGGGGGCGCAGCGCCGGCGTTCGTAGTACCAACTTCGTACCAGCCGCCCCGTCCTCAGTGTCCTGGGTGTCCACGGCGGCCGACGAAATCGCCTGGAAACGCAGGAGGGTCCGGTCGACATCCTCAAAGGCCAGACGCCCGTGGGGAGCTCAGCGCCGAAGAGTTCAACGAGCGCTTGCACGCCATCGGCGCGTCAGACGATCAGGGTGGGTGAGTCCGCGGCAGCTCGGTCAGGCGTCGCGAACGCGAGCGGACGCTCCGAAGACGCTGATGTCGGCGACCTCGACCGAGGTCGTGGAGTGCACGCTTCACTGGCGTCCGAGCGATTCGATCGTCGGGGAATCGAGGCCGGCGGCCGCGAAGAACGCCCGGACCTGCGGCTCGGAGAAGCCCAGCCAGACGTCGGCGTGCTCGGTGCGCATCCATTCGTAGGGGTGCTCGACCTCGTCGCAGATGGCGACGGTGCCGCCGGGCCGGACGATGCGGGCCATCTCGGCGAGCATCGCTGCCGGGTTCTGGGCGTGGTGCAGGACCATGTTGGCGAACGCGGCGTCGACGGAGCCGTCGGCGAGCGGGAGCGCCTCGATGTCGCCTTCGACGAGTTCGACATTCTCGATATTGAGTGTTGCGAGGTTGTGCCGGGCGACCGCGAGCATCTCGGGGGAGCTGTCGACGGCAATCACGCGTGCGACGCGTGAAGCCACGCCGGCGGCCACGAACCCGGTCCCGGCGCCGATGTCCGCGACGGTCATGCTGCGGTCGAGCTCGGCGGACGTCGCCATGAGCTCGATGACGCCCTCGTCGTAGTAGGCGATGCGCATCCTGTCCCAGTCCGACGCGACCTCGTCGAAGAATGCCTGGATGCGCTCGGTGCTCAGGTCGCTCATGCGACGCCCACGCCGGGTCGGGGTGCCTCGCGTTGCCTGGACTGCGGCGGCCGGGTGCGTGTCGGGAGGTCCAGCACGACCCAGAGGCCGGAGGCCGCGGTGAGGGCGGTGACGGCGGTGATCGCCCCAGCGAATCCGACGGCATCGGCGAGGACGCCGGCGACCAGCCCGCCAGCGACGTAGCCGGAGTTGCGCCAGAAGCGGTAGACCCCGACGACCGGGGCGCGGGCGAGCGGTGAGACGGCGTCGGAGATCGCGGCGAT
>JBDTYI010000235.1:0-3635 GCA_040005775.1 Solirubrobacteraceae bacterium | reverse complement strand
CCCGACGAGGAGCCTCCGTCCGACCCACGACCCCCCGAGGGAGCCTGATGCCCCAGCCGCCGAACATGAACAAGATGATGCAGCAGGTCCAGAAGATGCAGGCGGACATGATGGCCGCGCAGGAGCAGCTCAAGCACGAGGAGGTCGAGGCGTCCGCGGGCGGCGGGATGGTCACCGTCAAGGTCACCGGCGACCTCGCCGTCAAGTCGATCACGATCGACCCCGAGGCCATCGACCCCGAGGATCCCGAGCTGCTGCAGGACATGGTCCTCGCCGCGGTCAACGAGGCGATGCGCGCGGCCCAGGAGCTGCAGGCCTCAAAGCTCGGCGGCATCGGCGGCGGCATGGACCTCGGCAGCCTGGGACTCCCCGGCTTCTAAGAGGGCAGCGCCCTGAGCTTCTACGCCCCGCCCGTCCAGCGGCTGATCACCGAGCTGGGCAAGCTGCCCGGGATCGGGCAGCGCACGGCCCAGCGCCTGGCCTTTCACATCCTGCGCGCCGACGCCGAGGACGCCGAGGGCCTGGCGGCGGCGATCCGCGAGGTCAAGGAGCGCATCGGGCTGTGCGAGGTCTGCTTCAACCTCGCCGACGAGCCGCGCTGTCGCATCTGCACCGACGAGCGCCGCGACGCGAGCCTGATCTGCGTGGTCGAGGAGCCCGGCGACGTGATCCCGGTCGAGCGCACGCACGAGTACCGCGGGCGCTATCACGTCCTCGGCGGCGCGTTGAGCCCGATCGACGGCGTCGACCCCGAGGATCTGAAGATCGCCGAGCTGTACGCGCGGATCGCCACGGCCGAGCCGGCTATCGCCGAGGTCGTCCTGGCCACCAACCCGACGACGACCGGCGAAGCGACGGCGCTGCACATCGCCGCCGAGCTGCGCGAGCGCGCGCCCGGCCTGGTGGTCACGCGGCTGGCCAGCGGGCTCCCGGTCGGCGCCGACCTCGAGTACGCCGACGAGGTCACGCTCGGCAAGGCCCTGGCGGGCCGCCGCACCGCCGTCTGAGGGGCCGAACGTCGGTCCTGCCCCCTCCAGAGGGGGGAGACCGACGTTCGACGCGCTAGCCGGTCGGCTTCACCACCCGCGCGTCGCCGCCGCCCCGGCGGACGGGCTCGGCCGCCGACTGCACGACGCCCCCGGGGCGGAACTCGACGCCCGTCGCCGCGCCGATCTCGGGCGGCTTGCTGGTCGTCAGCGCGAGCTTCTGCCCGCGGGCGCCCAGGGCGTTGCTGAGCTCGGTGTCGGCGAGTACCGCCGGCTCGACCTCGGTGGTCGACGCGTCGCGCTGGCTCAGCCGCGGCGTGCCGATCGCCTGAGGCAGCTGCTGCGCGAAGTCCAACCGGTTGACCAGGGTCTGCAGGACCGTGGTGATGATCGTCGCGCCGCCGGGCGAGCCCAGCGCCATGAAGGGACGGCCGTTCTGCAGCACGATCGTGGGGGAGATCGACGAGCGCGGCCGCTTGCCGCCGGTGAGCTGGTTGGCGCCGCGCGGGCTCGTGCCGTCGCTGGACAGGTTGAAGTCGGTGAGCTCGTTGTTGAGCAGGAAGCCGTAGTGCGGGACGACCATGCCGCTGCCGCCGGTCTGCTCGATCGTGAACGTGTACTCGACGACGTTGCCCCGCCTGTCGGTGATCGTCATGTTCGTCGTCGAGCCGACACGGTCGACGCGCACCGCGCCGCGCGTCGTGGCTCCGGGTGGGTTGCCGGCCGGGACGACCGCCGGGCTCGCCGCCTGCTCGCCGATCAGCGAGGCGCGCTGCGCCGCGTAGTCGCGGTCGAGCAGGCCTGCGGTCGGCACCGGGTAGAAGGACGGATCGCCGACGTACTGGTTGCGGTCGGCGTAGGCGTAGCGCGAGGCCTCCAGGTAGAAGTGCAGCGCTCGCTCGCGCTGGATCGCGCCGAGGTAGCCGACGTCGGGGCGCGCCTGGATCGCGGTGAGGATGTTCAGCGCCTCGCCGACCGTGGTGCCTCCGCTGGAGGGCGGCCCCATCCCGAACACGTCGTTGCCCTGGTACCGGACCTTCGTGGGCTCGCGGTCCCGCGCGCGGTAGCGCCCGAGGTCGTCGAGGGTCATCACGCCGGGCCGGACGTCGCGCGTGGAGCCCGTGCGCAGCGGCGGCTTGGTGACGGTGTCCACGATCGCCCTTGCGACCGCGCCGGTGTAGAAGCCCTTCGTCGCGCCCCTCTGGCCCAGCAGCTTGTAGGTGCGCGCCATCGCGAGGTTGCGGACGGTGCTGCCCACGTCGCGCGGCGTGCCGTCCTTGTCGAGGTACAGCGCCGACGTGGCGCCGAAGTCGCCGAAGATCGCCTTGGCGGCGTCGGTCTGGTCGAAGAAGGTCTGGTCGACGGCGAAGCCCTTGGTCGCGACGTCGATGCCGGGCTTCAGCGCGCGGGCCAGCGACCACGTGCCGTACTCCTTCAGCGCCTTCTCCCACGCGCGCGGCGTGCCGGGCACCCCGACGCTCGTCCCACTCACGCGCTGGGCGGCGAAGGTCGTGAGGCCCTGGAACGAGGTCGGGGTCATCGCCCGCGGCGCCGCCTCGCGCGAGTCGATCGTGTGCACCTGTCGGTCGTTGGCCCCGTAGATGAGCATGAAGCCGCCGCCGCCCACCCCGCACGAGTAGGGCTCGACGACGCCGAGCACGCCGGCCGCGGCCACGGCCGCGTCGACCGCGTTGCCGCCGGCCTTCAGCGCGTCGATCGCCGCGCGCGTCGCGACCGGGTCGACGGTGGCCGCCGAGCCGCCCTTGCCGACCGCGCTGGGCTGGCGCGGCGGAGGAGTGGCGGCCAGGGCGGGAGCGGCCAGGAGGAGGGCGGCGAGGACGGCGAGGAGGAGGCGGACCGGGAGGCGCATCGTCGTCCGCTACCCGCCTTTCACACGGCGTGAACAGTCGCGGTCCGAACGAGACCAATTACCCTGCGCGTTCGCATGCCCGACACCGTCGTCATGAAGTTCGGGGGCACCTCCGTCGCCGACGCCGAGCGCCTCAAGCGCGCGGCCGCGCGGATCGTCGCCAAGCGCGAGGCCGGCCACCGCGTCGTGGCGGTCCTCTCGGCGCGCGGCAAGGAGACCGACCGGCTCATCGCCGACGCCCATGAGGTCAGCCCGCACCCCGCGGCGCGCGAGATGGACATGCTGCTGTCGACCGGCGAGCGCGTGTCCTGCGCGCTGTGTGCGATGGCCATCAACGACCTCGGCCACCGCGCGATCTCGCTCACCGGGTCGCAGGCGGGCATCGTCACCGACACCTCGCACACGAAGGCGCGGATCCTCGACGTGCGGGCCGATCGCATCTTCGCCGCGCTAGACGAGGACGCGATCGTGCTCGTCGCCGGCTTCCAGGGCGTCTCGACGGCCAAGGACGTCACCACCCTGGGTCGCGGCGGCTCGGACACCACCGCCGTCGCGCTGGCCGCCGCCGTCGGCGCCGAGGTCTGCGAGATCTACACCGACGTGCCGGGCGTCTTCAGCGCCGACCCGCGCATCGTCCCCGACGCGCGCAAGCTCAACGTCGTCTCGTTCGAGGAGATGCTCGAGATGGCCGCGTCGGGCGCCGGCGTGCTGCAGCTGCGCGCCGTCGAGTACGCCCGCAACCACGGCGTGCGCATCCACTGCCGATCGAGCTTCGACGA
>JBDTYI010000234.1:0-4786 GCA_040005775.1 Solirubrobacteraceae bacterium | reverse complement strand
TCGCGGCCTCGCCGTCGGCCACGGCGGTCACGCGATGGCCCTCGCGCTCGAAGGATCGCGTCAGCATGTCGCGCAGGGGCGCGTCGTCGTCGACGACCAGGATGTCCAGCGCTGATGAGGCAGCCTGCATCGCGGGCAACGGTACTGGCTGGGAGGCTGCTTCAGACGGTCGGCGGCGTGACCGGCATCCACGACCGATGCCGTTCACATCCACCGCCCTGTGCTGAAACAGCCTCAGGATGCCCGGGCGCGGGCGGCCCCGCCCCGGGCCGAACGGCGCTCGGCGGCCTGGCGGCGCAGCTGCTCGTGCTCGACCTGGCGCTTGAGCTGATGCAGCGACCGGCGCAGGTGGCGGCCGACGGTCGGCGCGGCCACCCGCTCGGCCGCCCAGCCCATCAGCCCCGAGCCCGCGACCCCGTAGCTCAGGCGCAGCTCGACGCGTGTGCGATTCGGCGTGCTCGTCCCCCGCAGCCGCCAGCGCCCGCGCTGGTCGATGCCCGTCACCGACGTCCACGCCATGTCGCGCTCGGGTGTCCACTCGACGATCTCGATCAGCCCGCCGATCTCGGCCGAGCCGACGCGCATCAGCATCCGGTAGCGCGCCCCCAGGCCCGTGGGCTCGTCGCCGACGACCTCCCAGCGGGTGATGCCGGCCATGAAGTGCAGATAGCGGGCGGGGTCGGTGATCACCTCCCAGACCGCGCCGGGCGGGGCCGAGACGTCGACGCTCGCCGCGACTCTCATCCGAGCACCGGCAGCCGCCGTTCGGCGGCCAGGGCGTCGAGTGTCTCCTGCATGAGCCGCACGATGTGGTCGTAGACCTCGTCGACGTCGGGGTCGGGGCCGAACTCCTCGCGTAGGTCGATCGCCGGCAGCGCCTCGACGGTGATCTTGGCCGGCAGCGGGATGTGGCCGAGGAAGTCGCCCACGTTCAGTACCCACGGCAGCGACAGCGAGATCGGCAGGACCTTCAGGCGCAGCAGGCGGTCCAGGCGCAGCCAGCGCGCGAGGTGGTCACCGCGCGAGAGGAACAGCGCGGTCTCCTGGCCGCCGATGCCGACCACCGGCACGATCGGCACGTCGTGCTCGAGTGCGAGGCGCACCCAGCCCTTGCGCCCGTCGAAGTCGATGCGGTGGCGGTTCCACGAGGGGCGGTGGACCTCGTGATCGCCGCCGGGGTACACGAGCACCGCGGCGCCGGCCTGCAGCGCGGTCTCGGCGTTCTGCGGCGACGCCGCCACGGTGCCGTACTTGCGCAGGAACCCGAGCTGGGGCATCGACAGCACGAGGTTGTGCGCGAGCTGGTGAAAGCGCCGCTCGACCCCGAAGTAGGCGGTGAACGCCAGCGTGAAGACGCCCGTGTCCGGGGTGATGTTGCCGCCGGAGTGGTTGCCGACCATGAGGACGGCGCCCTCCTCGGGGATGTTCCCCAGCCCGCGAACCTCGCCGCGGAACCAGACGCTGCACAGCAGCCACAGCCGCGGCAGCGACTCGCGGATGTAGTCGGGGTCGCGCTCGTCGAGGTCGGCTGCCGGCACGCGGCTGACGACTCGGCCCGCAATGCCCTTGAGGACGCGTCCGGCGAGCGAGGCCTCCTCGGGCTTCGGGCGGCTGCCCGCGCCTGATCGCGTGCGCCTCGGCCGCGCGGTGCCGACCGGGTTGGAGCTGTGCCCGTTGCGCGAACTCGCCGTGGTCGCCGCCATCCACGGACGCTATCGCGATCCGCAGGTGCTCACGGCGCCGCCCGCGACCACCTCGAAGTCGCCGCCGTCGATGGGATGGCGGTTCTGGAGCTCATCGATGACCGGCGCCCAGCGCGGATCGCTCGTGCCCGAGACGAACAACGCCGAGCCCTGATCGGCGAACATCAGCCCATAGCGCTTCAGCGCGCGGACGATCGCCAGCGCGGGGCCGCGGTAGGGCGTCTCGTCGAAGCCCGCGCGCAGGCGCCAGCGCGATCCGTACGGCGGGGCGGTGAGATCGGTCGTCGTCCCGCAGTGCGACGCCGGCGGCTGGTAGGCGCGCCGGGCGCGCGGGAGGGTGAAGCGCAGCGCGTGGCGGATCGCGCCGCGAGCAGCCTCTTCGTAGCGCAGCAGGCCGGGCAGGATCGGCAGGCCCGCGGCGTCGGCCGACGTGTAGCCGGGCCGGCGGCGCTGCTCGCGCGTGAGATCCCAGCGCGCGGCGCTCGAGACCCGCCAGGCCCGCACTGCACCGCTCGCGGCGCGCACGCGGACGGCGTTGTAGAGCTCGGTCAGCACGCAGCGGCCGCGCTGGAGCACGAGCACATGGCGGTCGCCGGAACCATTCCCACCGCCCACCCCCGCGGCCCCCTCGACCGGTGCGCCGGCGGGCACGGGCACCGGACCGCGGTCGCTCTCGCTGGAGTAGTCGGCGCCGTCGGTGCCGAAGAGCAGCGGCAGGCGCCGCTGGCCGATGGGCACCACCGCGAACGGGATGCCGTACTCGCGCTGGGTGCTGCCGAGGTCGAGGTGGAGCGGGTGGCCCGCGGCCTGGGCCGTGACGAGCGCGGCCGAGTCGGGCGCCAGGGGGGCGCCGCTGACGTCGCGATTGTAGGCGGCGCCGGGAGGCAGGACCGGGCAGCCGCTCAGGACGGGGCCATCGGTCACGACCAGCGGCGTCGAGCGCCCGCAGCCGGCCGGGCGGCAGGCGGCGAGGCGGTGGCGCCCGAGCCCGACCGACGCGGGCAGCCGCACGCGCGCTCGCGCACGAGTCGCGCGGCCGACGATCTCGCCGTCGACGCGCAGGTCGGCCGGCAGCGCGCCGCGGACGTGGACGGTCACGACGGCCGCCGGGCGGGCGCCCACCGGCTCGACGGTGACCGCCAGAGCGGCCATCTCTCAGGCCACGGCGCGCAGCCGGCGGCGCGCGAAGCGTGCGTCGGCGCGGGCGAGGAAGTCGCGCAGGAGGGCGATCGTCTCCTCCGGGCGCTCGACCTGGGGCACGTGGCCGCAGTCCTCGAGCACGACCTGGCGCGCGGTGGGCAGCCAGTTGGCGACGTGGTGGCGCAGGCTGGCGGGCACGAGCTTGTCGTGCGTACCCCACACGAACAGTGCGGGGGCATCGAGATCGGCCAGGCGCGGATAGAAGCCGCCGCGGCCGAACGGGCGCTCGAGGTAGATGTTCCGCGCCGCGGTGAGGAACGCGAGGCGCGCGCCCTTGGTCGCGTAGATGTGGCGGAAGGCGTCGACGACGACGTCGGCCACGGCGGGGTCGACCTGGTCGCGGTCGGCGAACAGGCTCCAGAACTGCGCGGCGACGGCGCGGCGGGAGATGTTGTGGGGCAGCAGGCCCAGCTCGGGGCGCAGCAGGCGCACCACCGGATGCCACTCGCGCCGCACGAAGGCGACCGCGGGGCACAGCAGCGCGACGGCCTTCACGCGCGACGGCGCGCGCAGGCCGACCTCGATCGCGACGCGCCCGCCCATGGAGTTGCCGACCAGGTGCGCGGACTCGATGCCCAGCGCATCCATCACGTCGACGACGGTGTCGGCGAACCAGCGCGCCGAATAGGGGCCGGCCAGCGGCTTGGAGGACGAGCCGAAGCCGGGCAGGTCGAGGGCGTGGACGCGGTAGCCGGAACGGGTGAGGGCCGCGGCGGTGTCGAAGAACGAGGACTTCGTCGCGCCGAGCCCGTGGATGAGCAGCACGTCGGGCCCTTCGCCCATGGTCAGCGTCGACACGCGGCGCCCGGGCAGCCGGACGTCGTGGATGCGCAGCAGCGGCGGGCGGCCGTTGGGCAGGCGGAACAGGCCCTCGAACGCGACGGCCAGGTCGACGTCGCCGCGGGCGTAGAGCAGGCGCTGCGAGTAGGCCTCGACACCCGACAGCTCGCCCCGGCGCAGCGCCAGCCACGTGGCCGCATCGGTGCCGATGGTCACGTCGGGGCTGCGGCGCGTGCCGCCCTTGCGGACCCGGGCGCCGTGGGTGGTCGCGCGGACCTCCCAGCTCTGGCCCACGTCGCCCAGGACGATCCGGTAGGTCGCGTCGAAGTCCGCGCCCGCGCCGAGGTAGCGCCCGGGGAGCGTGCGGAACGCTTCGTCGACCGCGCGCACGCGCGCCGCGTGGGGGACAGCCCCGGCCATCGGCCGCGCAACCTATAGCCATCACCGGCGGCCGGGCGCCCGCCGAGCCCGCCATCTTCCCGCTTGATGCGTAGATTGCCTGCACATGCGCGAGATCCGGCTGCACGACACCCGCACGGCCTCCCGGGTGGTCCTGGCGCCGCGCGATCCCGGCCACGTCGGGATCTACGTCTGCGGCCCCACGGTCTACAACCGCATCCACGTCGGCAACGCGCGCCCATTCGTCGTGTACCTGCTGCTCAAGCGCTTCCTCGAGCACGAGGGCTACCGCGTGACGCTGGCGTCCAATGTCACCGACGTCAACGACAAGATCTACGACGCCGCGCGGCCGCAGGGTCGTCCGAGCGCCGCGCTGGCGGCCGAGATGACCGCGCACTACATCGCCGACACCGATGCGATCGGGCTCGGACGCCCCGACGTCGAGCCGCTGGCCACCGAGTCGATCGACTCGATCGTCGCGCTGATCGCGGCCCTGATCGAGCGCGACGCCGCCTATGCGGTGCAGGGCGACGTGTACTTCCGTGTGCGCCGCGACCCCGAGTACGGCTCGCTGAGCCATCGCCCGCTGGCGGAGATGGACCAGGGCGAGGGCGACGACGCGCCCGCCGCGGGCGGCCTGAAAGAGGATCCGCTGGACTTCGCGCTGTGGAAGGCGCAGAAGGAGGGCGAGGACACCGCGTGGG
>JBDTYI010000233.1:0-5034 GCA_040005775.1 Solirubrobacteraceae bacterium | reverse complement strand
TGGACGCCTCGCCGCCGCGCAGGATCCCGAGGGCCAGCGCCGGGAAGAGCAGGACGGACAGCAGCCCGGCGCCGATCAGGGCCGCTGCCTGGGCTCCGTCGAGGAGCTTCAGGTTCAGGCCGATCGCGGTGGCGGCAACGATGAAGGGCAGCGATGTCGCCTGGAGCAGCGCCGTCACCAGCGTGCGCCGCGTGCCGAGCGTGCCGCGGTAGAGCAGGGCCGGGATGCCGCGAACGAGCAGGAGCGCGAGGAGGAACACCGGCACCATGGCGACGTTGGAGGGCTTGGCGAGCAGCGCGGTCAGGTCGAACTTGAGCCCGCTGGTGACGAAGAAGACCGGTATCAGGAACCCGAAGCCGATCGCCTCGAGCTTGACGCGGAAGGTCGGGTGGTTCATCACCTCGTCGCGGTCGACCAGCGAGAGGACGGCGCCGGCCGCGAACGCCCCGAGGATTGCCTCAAGCCCCAGCGACGCCGCGATGGCGCTGAATCCGACCACGAGCACGATCGCGCCGCGCACGCGAATCTGCGCGGTCGTGTCCTGAAGCCGCAGGATGTCGGCGCGAATGATCGCCGACCGGGAGGCGCCGCCAACCGCGAGCAGCACCGCCGCACCGATCGCGAGCAGCGCGCCGAGCAGCAGCAGCGTGGAACCGATCCCGCCCTCCCCGGAGAAGAAGATCGAGAGCAGGATGATCGCGCCGAAGTCGGCGATGCTGCCCGCTGCGATCACGAGCTGGCCGAAGGTGGAGCCCACCTCGCCGGCGTCCTTCAGGACCGCGACGACGACGCCGAGCGACGTCGCGCACAGGATGATCGCCACGAGGAGCGGCGTGTCGACCAGACCGCCGGCCTTGAGCAGCAGGGAGATGGCGATGGCGACGCCGAAGGACACGACGAAGCCCGCCCCGGTGACCCGAAGCGGGTGGCCGCGTAGGCGCTTGAAGTCGATTTCCAGGCCGGAGAGGAAGAGCAGGAAGGCGAGGCCGATGACCGAGATCGTCTCGATCGCCTCGTCGGGCTCGACCACCTTCAGCACCGCCGGCCCGATCGCGATGCCGACGACGATCTCGAGAACGGTCGACGGCACGCGTACGCGCGGGAACAGGCCGAGGACGAACGGGACGGCGAAGGCGACCGCCACCACGATGAGAAGGCCGCTGAACGAGGGCATCCCCTGTTGGTCAGGCGAGACGACTCGGCGTTACGTGGACGCGTAACGCCGCGACGCCCCGCGGCGACGGTGGTGACATGACGCCGACAACCCCCGCCCGCAGCTCCGCGCCGACGCCGAACACGGGTGCCTCGCGCCCGGTCGCCGACTACGGCCTGCTGGCGGACTGCAACTCCGCCGCCCTGGTGAGCCGCGACGGGTCGATCGACTGGCTGTGCCTGCCCCGCTTCGACTCCGATGCGCTGTTCGCGCGGCTGCTCGACCCGGACGCGGGCCACTGGTCGGTCCGCCCGGCGGGCGACTTCGAGGCGACCCGGCGCTACGAGCCCGGGTCGCTCGTCGTCGAGACCACCTTCACGACCGCCACCGGCGCGGTCCGCTTGCGCGACGCGCTCGCCTTCCCCGACGGCCAGCGTGGACACGACCTCGGCTTCGACGCGCCCCACGAGGTGCTGAGGAGCGTCGAGGGTGTGGAGGGGACCGTCGAGCTCGAATTCGAGCTGGCCCCGCGCCCGGAGTACGGCCTCGTGCGGCCCCTGATCCGCTTGGAGCGCGGGGGCGCGCGCACGTTCGGCGCCCACCCCGTCTCGATCCGCGCAGGCGTCGAGCTCACGCTCGAGGACGCGACCCTGCGGGCGCGCTTCGCGGTCAAGGCGGGCGAGCGGGTCGGCTTCTCGATGCGCTGGACCTCGGGCACACAGCGTGAGCGGCCGCCGGCCACGGCGCCCGAGGCGGTGTGCGACCTGATCGGCGACACGGCCGAGGCCTGGCGCTCGTGGGAGGCCGAGCACGACGTCTACGACGGGCAGCACCGCGAACTTGTGCGCCTGTCCGCCCGCGTGCTCAAGGGGCTGACGTACCGCCCCACGGGCGCGATCGTGGCGGCGCCCACCACGTCGCTGCCCGAAACGGTGGGCGGTGAGCGCAACTGGGACTATCGCTACGCGTGGATCCGCGACGCGAGCCTCACGGTCGAGGCGCTCTACATCGGCGCCTGCTCCGACGAGGCCGAGGAGTTCGTCTCGTTCATGACAAGCTCGGCGGGCGGCCGCGCCGACGAGCGCTCGCTCCAGATCATGTACGGCATCGGCGGCGAGCACGACCTCTCCGAGCGCACGCTTCCACACCTGCGCGGCTGGCGCGACTCGAGCCCGGTGCGCGTCGGCAACGGCGCGTGGGACCAGACGCAGCTCGACGTCTACGGCGAGCTGCTGAACTCCCTGTGGCTATACCGCGAGCGCCTCGGGGAGCTGCACCCGGAGATCCAGGCGTTCGTGGCCGACCTCGCCGACACGGCCGCCCGGCGCTGGCAGGAAACCGACTCGGGCATGTGGGAGATGCGCGGCGCGCCCCGCCACCACCTTTCCTCCAAGGTGCTGTGCTGGACGGCGCTCGACCGCGCGGTGAAGCTCGCGCCGCAGCTCGGGGAGCACGCCAACGTGGAGGCGTGGGAAGCGGCCCGTGACGAGATCCGCGCCGCCGTGCTCGAGCGCGGATGGAGCGAGGCCAAGCAGGCCTACGCGCAGTCCTTCGACTCCGACGAGCTCGACGCCGCCCAGCTCCTCATGCCCGTCCTCGGCTTCCTCCCCGCCGACGATCCCCGCATGCGCTCAACGATCGAGGCGATCGCCCGGGATCTGACCGAGGACGGCCTTGTCCTGCGCTACCGCAATGACGAGGGGCTGAACGCCGACGGGCTGACGGGCGAGGAGGGGACGTTTGTCATCTGCTCGTTCTGGCTCGTGTCGTGCCTGGCCAAGGCAGGCGAGCTCGAGCGAGCCGAGCGGCTGTTCGCGCAGCTTTCCGGCTACGCGAACGACCTCGGCCTGCTCGCCGAGGAGATCGACACGGCGAACGGCGAGCAGCTTGGGAACTTCCCGCAGGCGTTCTCCCACATCGGTCTCATCACCGCGGCGAACCAGGTGGACTCGGCCCGTGGGGCGACCACGTGAGGGCGGGGGACTGGGACGCCATCGTCATCGGCGCCGGGCCGGCGGGCGAGCACTGCGCCGCGGTCCTCGCCGCGGCCGGGCAACGCGTCGCGGTCGCCGAGCGCGAGCGGATCGGCGGCGAGTGCGACTACTGGGCGTGCATTCCCTCCAAGACGTTGCTTCGCCCCGGCGAGGCACTGCAGGCTGCTCGCGAGGCCCCGGGCGCGGCGGCGGCCGTGCGCGGCGAGCTCGACAGCGTTGGTGCGCTCGCTTGGCGGGACTTCATGGTGTCGAACTACGAGGACGGTGCGAAGGCCGAGTGGCTCGAGGGCCAGGGCATCGCGGTGCTCCGCGGCGACGCTCGGATCGAGGGGCCGGGGCGAGTACGCGTCGGCCACGAGGTCCATGTCGCGCGCGACATCGTGATCGCCACGGGCTCTGACCCCGTCCTTCCCCCCATCCCCGGCCTCGGCGACGTCGACGGCGTGTGGACCAACCGGGAGGCGACGGGCGCTACGGAGATCCCGCGGCGGCTGGTCGTGCTCGGCGGCGGTCCCGTCGGGGTCGAGCTCGCCCAGGCCTTCCGGCGACTCGGCGCGGAGGTGGCGCTCGTCGAGGGCATGGAGCACCTGCTGTCCCGCGAGCCGCGACCGCTCGGCGAGGCGCTTGGCGCCGTTTTAGCCGGCGATGGCATAGAGCTGCACCTCGGCGCCCACGCGACGGCTGTGCGCCGCCGGGGCGACGAGATCCTGGTCGAGCTGCCCGGCGGGCGGGAGCTGGTCGGTGACCGGCTCCTCGTCGCCACCGGCCGGCGCCCGCGGGTGGCCCGGCTTGGCCTCGAATGGGTGGGCGTCGAGCCGGGCCGCGCCGGGATCGCCGTGGACGCGCGGATGAGGGCGGCCGAGGGAGTGTGGGCAATCGGCGACGTGACCGGCGTCTGGCCGCTGACGTACGTGGGCAAGTACCAGGGCCGGATCGCGGCCGCGAACATTCTCGGCGGCGATCGCCAGGCCGATTACGACGCGGTGCCTCGGGTCGTCTTCACCGACCCGCAGGCTGCCGCCGTGGGCGCCGTCGAGGGCCCGCTCACGGCGACCGTGCCGATGAGCGAGGTGCCCCGAGCCGCCACCACCTCCCGGGCCTACGCCGAGAAGCCGGGCTTTCTCACGCTCGTCTCTGACGGGGAGCGACTGACGGGCGCCCACGCCCTCGGGCCGGAGGCGGGCGAGTGGCTGCAGCAGGCCACCGTCGCCATCCGCGCGCGCGTACCGCTCGAGGTGCTCGAGGACGTGATCCAGCCCTTCCCAACCTTCTCGGAGATCTTCCTGCACGGCTTGACGGCGCTCCGCAGCGCCATCCCCCCGGCGGCGTAACGTGCCATCGCCTCCGCGAGACGGTGTGCCATGGCTCCCGCCCTCGTGAGCGCTCCGTTCGGGACGCATGACCCGGGGTTCGCCGAGGTCACCGGCGAGGCGCCGCGACTCGAGCTGGTCGGTGAGGTCGACGCCCACGAGGGCCCGGTCCACGTCGCGGACGACGACGCCCTCTACTTCACGTCGCTGCCGCGGCCGCGGGCCGACCGCTCACCCGAGGTGGCGATCCGGCGGCTGACGCTCGGCGACGGACACGTCGAAACCGTCGTGGCCGATGCGAACGCGGCGAACGGCATGGCCCTGGCGCCCGACGGCCGCCTCGTCGTCTGCGAGCAGGGCGGGCCCGAGAGCCCCGCAGCGCTCACGCTCGTCGACCGCCGGACGGGCGAGCGTGAGCTGCTCGTCGACTCCTTCCGCGGCCTGCCGCTGAACTCGCCGAACGACGTCGTCGTCGCACCCGACGGCGCCGTGTGGTTCACCGATCCGAGCTACGGCCATCTCCAGGGCTTCCGGCCTGCGCCCGCGTTGGGGGATCACGTCTACCGGCACGACCCGG
>JBDTYI010000232.1:0-5260 GCA_040005775.1 Solirubrobacteraceae bacterium | reverse complement strand
GCTCGCCGTTGACGAGCTTGTCGGCGCCGATCACGCCCGCGTAGCCGACGTCGATGACGTTCGAGCTGGCGACGTTCAGCCCGATGCGGAACCCGATCAGGAACACGAGCGCGACGGCCAGCCATGTGGCGGGGACGTTGAGGCGCAGCGGCTCGCCGCGGCGCCCGCGGCGCAGCCCGACCCACAGCATGCGCCCGAGCACGTAGAGCAGCGGTGGGTAGGCCAGCGGAACCGAGCGCTCGATCTGCGCGTCGTTGAAGAAGGCCAGCGAGACGCCCAGCGACACGAGGGCGAGCAGGTCGAGGTTGCGCACCCGCAGGGGGCGGCGGAAGTCCATAAACGGCGCGAGGAACAGGATCGTCAGCGGGATCCACACCCAGGGCGAGTTGGCCTTGCGCCCGAACGCGCCCGGGTAGCCCCGCGCCATGGTCCACGCGACCTGCGCGCCCGTCCACGCCTCGCTGACCTTGCCGGTGGCGTCGACGACGTAGACCTGTCCGATCTCCTTGGGCTTCTTCGCGCGGGAGTAGAAGCTGATCTGCCAGCGCCCGCCGGACTTCACGAACGCATTGGGGAACGAGCCCGGGTTCGCCTTGGTGAGCGCGCGGATCTTGGGCACGCTCGAGGCGATCGCGATCGCCCGGTTGCCCGTCAGCACGTAGCCCGGCGGCGGCCGGTCCAGGCGCTTGGGCCGGGTCAGGTCGCTCGCCGCGCCCGCCGGCGCGGCGACGACGAGCGCGAGGAGCAGCGCTATTGCGGCGGCGCGGACGATGCGCCCGAGAGTAGAGGGCGCGCTGCTCAGACGCCGAAGTGCGCGAGCGTCATCGGCGTGACGTCGGCGATCGACCACGCCTCGTGGTCGTGCATCGCGTCCACGCCACAGAACGCCAGCGAGCCGTGCGAGTCCGACCGGTGCAGCGAGCCGTGGCTGCCACCGCCGACGTGGTCGACGCCGCCCCAGTCGGCGAACTCGTAGCCCGGCGCGGCGGACAGCAGCACGTCGCCCGACGTCTCGCACGTGAGCGCGGCCCAGACCCGGGCGAGGGCGTCGGGGTACTCGTCGGAGCGCAGCACGCCGTCCTCGACGCGCGCCCGGAGGACCTCCAGCGGCCCGTCGACCGACCAGCGCCCGCCGCGTGGGTCGCGCAGGTCGCCGCCGGGAGCGAAGCGCAGCTCGCCGCGCTCGCCGGCGATCGCCCCCTCGCGGCGGGCGGGGCGCCACATCGCGAGGTCGACGCCCTCGATCGCCAGCGACGTCTCGACGAGGCGCGGGACGAGCGCGTCGCGCCCCTCCGCCACGAGCGCGTAGATCATCGCGCTGCGCTGCGACGGGCACAGCGCGATCTCGGCGTCCTGCGCCCGGTTGCCCGACGCCGGGAGCACGCTCAGCTCCGAGAACGGGGCGAACAGGTCGACGGACGCCTCGACGGCGGCGTGGGAGTGGTCGGCCACGATGATCATCGCGTGCTCGTCGAGGAACGCGTCCACGCCGCCGGCCGCGTGGAACATGCGCTCGATCTGACGGTCGGCGTTGGCGATCGACGTGACCTGCGCGTGGGGCCCGTGCTTGTGGGAGTGCGTGTCGTTGTCGGGCAGCGACAGCAGCAGGAAGTCGAAGAGGTCCTCCTCGACCATGTAGGACGCGACGCACCCGGCGTGCTGGTCGCGCACGCCCGGCAGCCCCATCTGCGAGCGGCACGGCGTCTCGCGGCTGGCGAAGATGTCGGCGTAGAAGAGCTCTCGCGGGCCCATGACCGAGCGGCGCATCACGGTCGACGCGAGGCGCGTGAGGGCCGTCGCGCGCGACACCTGGTGCTCGTAGCGCCCGCGGTACATCAGGTACGTCGTCCCGGCCGTGCGCAGCCCGGCGTCATCGAGGGACTCGAAGACCGTTGGCACGTCGGCGGGCAGGTGCTCGGCGTTCATGTTGAACACCGTGTCGGTGAGCTGCTGGACGACACCGAAGCGCCGCGCGGCGCTGAACGATGAGCCGTACTCGACGTAGCGCTTCTCGGCGCGCGAGTACCAGTTCATCGACGGAATCCGGTGGGCGTCCTGGCGCTGCCCGGTCGCGATCGTGCCCGCGCAGGTGGGCGTGACCGACGGGAACGCGGCGGTGCAGTCGTCGACGAAGCGGCCGCGCTCGATCACGGCGGCCATCGCGGGCGCCTGGCCGGTGGCCACGGCGCGCTGGAGCATCGACGGCTTCATGCCGTCGACGACGGCGAGGACGAGCTTGCGCGGCCCACTCACCGGAGGATGCGCAGGCCCGCGTACTTCTCGCCGTCGCGGCGGCGCGAGCCCGCGCGGAGCCAGACGAAGAAGCCCAGGGCGAGCAGGCTGACCGGGGGGATCAGGACCGCGAGGCCGGCGAGGACGAACGCCGCGGCCTCCACGTAGAGGAAGAGCGCCGCCGCGGCCTCGGCGTCGAGGCGCGCGCGCGTGCGGGTCATCAGGCTGCGCGCGCCCGTCTGCGCGATCAGGCCGCAGAGGATGCCGGCGATCAGGCCGGGCCACCACACGGCGTGGCGGTCGTCGAGCGTGCCGGCGAACAGCAGGGCGCCCAGGCCGAGGCCGATCCCGGCGATCGCCGCCTCGCCCGCGGGGCTCGACTCGATCCGCGCGTGCAGCAGCACGGAGACCACGAGGGCCACCGTAAGCGCGAGCAGGAACCACGGCGACTCCAGGAACGCGAACGGCGTCCCGTCGAAGTCCACGCCCACGTCGGCGGTCGCCAAACCGCCCACCAGCAGGGTCGGGAGGAAGGGTCGCAGGCCCGCCGCGGCGGATACGCCCATGCCCTGGAGAATGTCGAGAAGGGTCTTCACGAGGTCCGGTAGCGTGCGGCGCGCATGACTGTAGACCACAGGAGGGGGCGGGCCGATGTCGAACGTCGCCCCATGAGCCAGCGCCGCGATCTCGAGCGCTACGCCGCCCTCTTCGCGTCGCGCACGTCGGTCATGAAGTCCTCGGCGATGCGCGATCTGATGGCGATCACCGAGCGCCCGGAGGTCATCTCGCTCGCCGGCGGCCTGCCCGACACCTCGACGTTCCCGGCCGAGGAGCTCGCGGCTGTGCTCTCCCGCCTGGCCGCCGCCGACAGCGCCCGCGCGCTGCAGTACGGCCCCACCGACGGCCTGGCCTCCGTCAAGGACGCGATCGTCACCGTCATGGCCGCCGAGGGCGTCGACGTCGGTGCCGAGGACGTCCTGGTCACCACCGGCGGCCAGCAGGTCATCGACCTCGTGTGCAAGACGCTGGTGGACCCCGGTGACGTCATCGTCGCCGAGGCGCCCACGTACCCGGGCGCGGTGCCGGCGTTCAGCGCCTACCAAGCCGACGTCGTCCAGATCGCGATCGACGACGCGGGCATGAGGGTCGACGAGCTCGAGGCGACGCTCGACCGCCTGGGATCCGGTCCCACCCCCCGGCGGCCCAAGTTCATCTACACGATCCCCACGTTCCAGAACCCGGGCGGCGTGACGATGTCGCTGCCGCGGCGCAAGCGCCTGGTGGAGGTCGCGCGCGAGCGCGAGCTGCTCGTGCTCGAGGACAACCCCTACGGGCTGCTGCGCTACGAGGGCGAGGCGCTGCCCACCCTCTACTCGCTCGACGGCGGCGACTTCGTCATCTACCTGGGCACGTTCTCGAAGATCCTCTCCCCCGGCGTGCGCGTCGGGTGGTCGGTCGCGCCGGCGCCGGTGCTGGAGAAGATGAACCTGGGCAAGCAGGCCAGCGACCTGTGCTCGTCGTCGCTGTCGCAGCTGTTCGTGTCGCGCTACTTCGCGGAGGGCCGCTGGGAGGGCTACCTGGCCTCGCTGCGCGAGCTCTACGGCCACCGCCGCGACGTGATGCTCGAGGCGCTCGCCGAGCACCTGCCGCCCGAGGCGACGTGGACGCGGCCGCAGGGCGGCCTGTTCGTCTGGGCCACGCTGCCCGACTACCTCGACACCACCGACCTGCTGGCGCGGGCGCTGTCGCGCAACGTGGCGTTCGTGCCCGGGCGCGCGGCGTACCTCGACGGGCGCGGCGGGTCGTCGATGCGCCTGAACTTCTCGGGCGTCGACGACGACACCATCCGCGAGGGCGTGCGGCGCATCGGCGAGGTCATCCGCGAGCAGGTCGGCCTCTACGGCACGTTGACCGGCTCCCCGCCGCCGCCGGCCCCGGCCGCCGCCGAGCCCGATCCGGACCGCGCGAACGTGCTCGAGCTGCCGCGCCGCGAGCAGCGCCCCGACCGCAAGGCGCGATGAGCACGGTCGCCGTCCTGAAGGGCGGGCGCTCGCTGGAGCGCCAGGTGTCGCTGCGCTCGGGCGCGCGCGTAGAGGACGCGCTCGCGCGCCTCGGCCACGTCGTGGTGGGCATCGACGTCGGCGGCGACCTCGTCGCCCGTCTGCGCAAGGCGCGGCCCGACGTCGCGTTCGTCGCCCTGCACGGGCGCGACGGCGAGGACGGCACCGTTCAGGAGCTGCTGGAGGTCCTCGGCATCCCCTACACCGCCAGCGGCGTGTCGGCGTGCATGCGAACGGCCGACAAGGTCACGACCAAGCACCTGCTCCAGGACGCCGGCCTGCCGACGCCCGACTTCTTCTCGTTCACCGAGACCGCGTTCAAGGAGCTCGGCGCGACCGAGGCGCTCGGCGCGATCGAGGAGCGCCTTCGGTTCCCGATCGTCGTGAAGCCCGCCGACCAGGGGAGCGCCCTCGGGATCCGCTTCGCGGCCACCGCGGCCGACGTGCCGGCGGCCATCGTCGCCGCCTTCTCCTACAGCACGCGCGTGCTGCTCGAGCGCCACGTGCACGGCCGCGAGCTGGCCGTGTCCGTGCTCGGCGACGACGCGCTGCCGGTCGTCGAGGCAATCCCGAACCAGGAGGACTTCTACGACTTCTCGGCCCGCTACACGATCGGGCGCACCCGCTTCGTCTGCCCCGCCGAGCTCGGCGACGAGCTGACCGAGCGCGCGCAGGCGCTCGCCCTCGACGCCTTCCGGCTGCTCGGCTGCCGCGGCTTCGCCCGCGTCGACCTGATGCTCGAGGAGGCGACGGGCGAGCTGTTCGTACTGGAGGCCAACGCGATCCCGGGCCTGACCGAGACGAGCCTGCTCCCGCAGGCGGCCGAGGAGGCCGGCATCAGCTTCGACGCGTTCGTGGAACGCGTCGTGGGGCTCGCTACTCGCTCTTGAAGTCCTCGGGCGAGATCTCGTCGAGGAACTCCTTGAAGCGGTCGACGACCTCCTCGGTGTCCTCGACCTCGTGCTCGA
>JBDTYI010000231.1:0-7021 GCA_040005775.1 Solirubrobacteraceae bacterium | reverse complement strand
TGGACCATCCGCAGCTCGCCGTCGGTGCGCGCGATGCGGTAGTCGACGCTCCACGGGCGACGCTCGGCGAGCGCGCCGTCCATCACCCGGCCGACGCGCGCGCGGTCGTCGGGGTGCAGGCGCTCCAGCGCGTCCTGGTAGGTCTCGGGCGCGTCGGCCACCCGCAGCCCGTGGATGCGGCATAGCTCGTCCGACCACGACACCAGGTCGGAGGACAGCGTCCACTCCCACGAGCCGAGGCGAGCGATCTGCTGGGCCTCGGCGAGCTTGGACTCATTGGCCGCCAGCCGCGCCTGGGCCTCGTGGCGCTCGGTCATGTCGAGCACCTGGAAGACGAAGTGCTGGGGCGCCCCGAGCGCGTCGCGCACCGGCGTCGCGTTCAGCAGCGCGTAGGCGGGGCGACGGTCGTCGCGCAGCAGCTCGACCTCGGCCTGCAGCGAGCCGCCGATTCGCCCCAGCGCCTCGATGTCCCACGACTGCTCGGGCACGGGCGCGACGACGTCCGCGAGCCGGCGCTCGAGCAGTTCGGTCTCGGTCAGGCCCAGCATCCGCGCCAGCGACAGGTTGACCCGCAGGAAGCCCCCGCCCGTCCCCACGAGGGCCATCCCGAGCGGCGCATCGGAGAAGGCCAGGCTCAGGCGGTCGAGCTCGTCGTTCTCGCGGTCGGTGACGTCACGGGCGATCGTGTAGACGAGGCCCGACGGGTCGTCGAGGCGCGCCGTGGCCTCCACCCAGCGCGCGGACCCGTCGACGTGCAGCAGCCGGTAGCGCAGCGGCCGCACGGTGCGGCCCTCCGCCCACACCTGCGCGAGCGATGCCGCGGCCGCCTCGCGGTCGGCGGGATGGAGGAGGTCCCAGAACGGGCGACCGACGTACTCGGCCTCGGTGAGGCCCGCCTGCTCGAACGCGGCGGCGTTGGCGCGGATGATCGTTCCGTCGGCGCGCATGGCCACCAACGCGTCGGGCGCGATGTCGAAGAGCGTTCCGTCGCGGTCGGTGTGCTGGTAGGTGCCCATCGTGGCGCGCGCCCGAGGGTAGTCGTGATCGGCGCCGCGGTCGCCCGGACAGCGTAGCGGCGCGCCGAACGGCACCGGAATTCCGACGGACGGTCGTCTCACCCGATGAGACCGCACCGGCGGTTAGGCTTCGACGTGGCTTGGATGACGTCATGCCACAGCACGCAGCAGCCGGCGGCACGGTTTCCGTGCACTTCGTCAACAACGTATTGGCGGCGGCCGCGAGCTACATCGAGGAGGACCCGGACGCGGCGCGCGACGCACTTGCCGAGCTGGGCGCGTTCCTGACCCATCGGCTGCGCCCGGCGCGCGCGGTCTCGCTCCAGGAGGAGCTCGACCACGTCGGCGTCTACCTGCGCCTGCAGGAGTTTCGCTTCCCGGGGCGCCTCGACTCGGACGTGCCCGACGGCGCGGTCGCGCGGATCCTGGTCGGCCCCGGCGACGTGCAGCGCCCCGTCGGCGCCGCGCTCGACGCATGGCTCGCGCGGCGCCCGGGCCGCGTGCGCGTGCGCGTGCGCACCGCGGGCGACGATCTCGAACTTCACCTCGACGCCCCCGACACCCCCGACGTCGCGGCCGAGCTTGTGTCCATCGATCTCACGAAGAGCGTGCGGAGCAGCGAATGACAACCGGGCTGGCCATCCTCGCCGTCGACGACGAGCCCCGTGCGCTGGCAGACGTCTCGCGCCTGTTGGAGTCATCCGCCTCCGTCGACCGGGTCGCGACGGCGACGAGCGCGAAGGAGGCGCTCGTGTCGCTCTCGGGCGGCCGCTTCGACGCGCTGTTCCTCGACGTCGCGATGCCCGAGATCGAGGGCATGGCGCTCGCTCGGCTCCTGCGCCGCTTCGCCGACCCGCCCGCCGTCGTCTTCCTCACCGGCCATCCCGACGCCGCCGTGGAGGCCTTCGAGGTGGAGGCGCTCGACTTCCTGGTGAAGCCGGTGACGCGCGAGCGCCTCGACGCGGCGCTCCGGCGCGTCGAGGCCCACGTGCAGGGCGCCGACGCGCGAGCACCCGGAGCGCCCCCGGCCGATGGCGACGGGGGCACGGCCCCGGACGTCGTCGCGGTCGACAACCCTCGCGGGGGCGGCAAGCGACTCGTGCGCGTCGAGACGATCGCCTTCGCGCAGGCCAGCGGCGATTACGCGCGAATCGTCTGCGAGGACGGGCGCTTCCTGCTGCGCACGCCACTCACGCAGCTTGAGAAGGACTGGGCCACCGCCGGGTTCGCGCGCGTGCACCGCGCCTACCTGGTGAACCTGACGCACGCGGTCGAGCTGCGCGCGCAGGCGAACGGCACCGCCGTGCTGGTCATGCGCGACGGCACCGAGGTGCCGGTGGCCCGTCGCGGCGTCGCGGCCCTGCGCCGGCGCCTGCATGCGTAGTAGGCACCTAGTCGCTGCGCAGCATCCGCACGGCGACGAAGACCAGTAGGGCCGCGAACAGCAGCTCGACGGCCCGCTCGGGCACGGCGTTGACGATCGCCACCCCGGCGACGGCGCTCGGGGCCGCCAGCACGCCGAGCAGCAGGGCGTCGCGCAGGCGCAGGTTGCCGTAGCGCTGTTGGCGCCAGGCGCCGACCAGCGACACCGGGATGATCGCCAGGAGCGAGGTGGCCTCGGCATCGGTCTGGGTCAGCCCGGCGAAGAAGACGAGCGCGGGCACGAAGAGCGCGCCGCCGCCCACGCCGAGCATCCCGGCGACAACTCCCGCGGCGAAGCCGATGACCAGCTCGCCGATCACCGGATCACCAGGTCGGCCGCGACCGCCAGGAGCAGGAACGCGAACAGGATCCGCACCGTGCGGACCTCCACGCGCTGCTGCAGCCAAGTCCCCGCGAGCACACCGCCGACGGCCGGGATCCCGATGAGCAGCGCATCGCCGACGCGGACGTTGCCGTAGGCGCCGTGGGTCAGGGCCGCCGCCGCGGCGATGATCACGATGGCCGCGAGCGAGGTCCCGGTCGCCTCGCGCGTGCCGTATCCGAGCCACAGCACGAGGAGCGGCACGATGACGGTGCCCCCTCCCACACCGAAGAGGCCCGAGAAGAGTCCCGCAGCGATCCCGATGGCGACCAGCGCCGCAGTTCGGCTGCGAGGCACGCGCGGCATACTAGGTACAGCGTGTCCGCAGCCGCGACTCTGGCCGATCACCTCGCCCCCCTTCTCGACGACCCCGCGCGCAGCGCGGTGCTGCTGGACGTCGACGGCGTCCTCGCGCCGATCGTGCGCCACGCCGACGACGCCCACGTCCCGGAGCCGACCCGCGCCCCCCTGATCCGGGTGGCCAAGCGCTACGGCCTGGTCGCCTGTGTCACCGGCCGCCGCGCGGCCGTGGCCCGGCGGATCGTGTCGCTGGGCTCGATCACCTACGTCGGCAACCACGGCGCCGAGATCCTGCGCGGGGGCCAGACCGAGCCCGAGCAGGACGCGGAGATGGCCGCCTGGTCGGACCGCATGGCGACCTTCGCCGAGGGCGCGCGCAGCGAGGACCTCGAGCGCCTGCGCGTGCGCACGGAGGACAAGGACGTCATCCGCGCCTTCCACTGGCGCGGAGCGCCCGACGAGACCGCGGCCGAGGCGGCCGTCCGCGCGGTCGCCCAGCGCGCCGAGGCCGACGGGTTCGTCACGCACTGGGGCCGCAAGGTCCTCGAGGTGCGCCCGCCGGTCGAGATGAACAAGGGTCGCGGGGTCCGCCAACTGCTCGAGGGCGCGAACATCGCCACGGCCCTCTACGCGGGCGACGACGTCACCGACGTCGACGCCTTCGACGCCCTCCGCGCCCTCGTGGCCGAAGGGGTGCTCCAGACCGCCGTGTGCGTCGGGGTGCGGTCGGAGGAGACGCCCGAGGTGCTGCGCGCCAGCGCCGACGTCCTCGTCGACGGGCCGACCGGTGTCCGCGATCTGCTGACGGCGCTGGCCGCCTAAGTGCGCTTCGTCGACCTCCTGCGAACCGCGGTCATGCTCAGCGCCGGAGCGGCGACGATGCTCGCGATCGTCGCTGTGCTGGCCGCCACGCGCGACGCCGACGACACGCTCGTGCTCATCGGCGCGGCCTGGTGGGTGCTCGCCGCGCTGATCGGAACGTTCACCGGCCGGCGCCAGCAGGTCAGCCAGCCGATCGGGCGCGTGCTGGCCGACGCGCGCACGGCGACGATGATGCCCGAGCACCGGCCGGGCGCGGTCGTCTTCAATCGCCTCTGGCCGCTGCTGCTGTCGACGATCGCCGCGGCGATCGTGGGGATCTTCTTCGCGCAGGTCCCGATGGTCGCGGCGGGCTTCGCGATCATCTGGGCGCTGGCCTGGCGCCGCCAGGACGCGGCCGTCGTCGCCATCGAGGAGCGCGACGGCTCGACCTTCTACGTGGAGCGCACCTCGCCGGTGCGCCCGATCCGCCTCGTGCGCACGCCCGGCTTCCGCCGCGAGGTGCCGACGATGTCATCGGTCAGCGGAACAGGCTGACGAGCCCGACGAGCCCGGGGGCGATCACGAGCGCGGGCAGGTAGTTGCCGACGCGCACGTCCTTGACGGCGAGCAGCTTGAGGCTGATGCCGATGATGAGCACGCCGCCCGCGCTCGTCAGCGCCGCGAGCGCCTCGCTGCCCTCGGCCAGGATGCTGGAGAACAGACCGGCGGCAAGCGAGATCCCGCCCTGGATCACCAGGACGCTGATCGCGGCGAACGCCACGCCGGGCCCGAGGCTGGCCGCGAGCGCGATCGATGCGAAGCCGTCGAGCAGGGCCTTGGTCGCGAGCGCCTGGTAGTCGCCGCTCAGGCCGTCCTGGATCGAGCCGACGACCGTCAGCGGCCCGACGCAGAACAGCAGGCTCGCGGTGAAGAACGCCTCCGAGACCCGAGAGTGCTCGTTGCCCCGCGAGGTCCAGCGCTGGAGATGGTCGCCGAGCGCGGCGACCCGGTCCTCGATCCCGATCAGCTCCCCGACCACGCCACCGAGGAGCACCCCGCCCAGGACGTAGAGCGCGTTCGTGTCGCGCCAGGCCAGCGCGAGGTCGACCCCGATCACCAGCGTGACCATGCCCAGTCCGGCCAGCACGCGCTCATGGACGCGCTCGGGCATCCGGGCGCCGACCAGCCACCCGATCAGGGTGCCCAGCAGGATCGTGCCGGTGTTCAGGAAGGTGCCCGTCATCCCAGGCCGGGAGAATGGCAGCCGATGCCCGGCACCGACGTGCTCCTCGTCTCCCTCGGCTCGACGGCTGGCCTGCGCGCCGCCGACGAGCAACTCGCCGACGCCCTGCGCCGCGCCGGGGCGGGTGTCGCCCTGGTGGCCGCGCGCCCGCCGCGTGAGGTGCGCACGCTCGCGCTGACCGACCTCGGGTGGGCGCTCGCCGCGCGGACCGCCGCCCGAGCCGGCATCGTCGCCCACGCGCCGCGCGCGATCGTCTACTGCACGACGACGGCCGCCCTGCTCTGGCCGCGGCCCGGGGCGATCCGCTTCGACGCCCCTGCGGCCGCCAACCGCCCCGGCCGCCACGGCGTTTGGCAGCGACCGCTGGAGCGCCGGCGGCTCGCGCAGGCGCCGCTGCTCGTGCCCCAGGCGCCGGGCGCGCTGCAGGAGGCGGGCTCGCCGCGGTCGCCCTCGGTGATCGTCCCGATCGGAGTCGAGCCGTCCGGACCACCCGGCGACACGCGCGACATCGCAGCGATCGCCTACGCCGCCAACCCGCACAAGAAGGGCCTGGACCGCATCCTGGCCGCTTGGGCCGCCGCCCGGCACGACGGCGAGGAGCTCGTCGTCTGCGGCACCGAACACGTTCCCGCGACCGAGGGGGTCCGGGCCACCGGCGCGCTCGCGCCCGCTGACTACCGCTCGCTGCTGCGGCGCGCCCGCGTCTACGTCGCCGCTCCCCGCCGCGAGGACTACGGCGTCGCCCAGCTCGAGGCGCTGGCCGACGGCTGCGCGCTCGTGACGAACGCCGCGCCCGGGCCCTACGCAGCGCTGCCGATCGCCCGGGCCCTCGACGCGCGGCTCGTGGGCGACGACCTCGCGGGCGCCCTGCGCATCGCCCTCGACGGCCCCGCGCCGGACTACGCGGCACGCGCGCTCGCCGCAATCGCGCCCTACCGCCGCGCGGCGGTCGACGCGACCGTGCGCGACGAGTTGCTGCCGACGCTGCTCAGAGGCGGCCGTGCTTCGTCAGCGCCCTGAACTCGTCCCACGGGCGGGTGTTGGCGACGTCGGCGGCGGTGAGCCACGCGCGACGGGCCGTCGCGACGCCCCAGCGGGTGTTCGGCAGGCGGTCGGTGCCGTGCGCGTCGGAGTCGACGAGGATCGGCACGCCGGCCCGGGCCGCGTCGCGGGCGTGCAGGTCGTTGAGGTCACGGCGGTCGGGGGCCGAGTTGATCTCGAGCATCGTCCCGGTGGCCAGCGCCGTCTCGATGACGCGGTCCATGTCGACGGCGTAGGGCGCGCGCGACGTGATCTTGCGCCCTGTCGGGTGGCCGATCGCGTCGATCAGCGGGTGCTCCATCGCGGCGCAGATCCGGTCGGTCATGTCCATCGCGAAGGAGGTGTGCACCGAGGCGATGACCCAGTCGAGCTCGGCGAGCAGGTCCTCGTCGTAGTCGGGCTGCCCGTCGAGGCCGATGTTCGTCTCGGTCCCGATGAGCAGGCGGATGCCGTCGATGTCCGCGTCGGCGGTGCGCACCTTCTCGATCTGCTCGCGCAGGTGGTCGGGCGTGACGTGGTTGCCGAAGCCGTGCGTGGCGGAGTGGTCGGTGATCGCGATGTACTTCAGGCCGAGGTCGCGGGCCGCCAGCGCCATCTGCTCGATGCTGTGGCGGCCGTCGGACGCGGTCGTGTGCATGTGCAGGTCGCCCTTGAGGTCTGTCTGCTCGAGCAGCGCGGGCACCTCGTCGGGGCCGAGCTTGAGCTCGCCGCGATCCTCACGCAGCTCCGGCGGGATCCACGGCAGCCCGAGGCGCTCGTACACGGCCTCCTCGCGCTCGCAGCGCAGCGTCTCGCCGGTCTCGTCGTCGAGGATCC
>JBDTYI010000230.1:0-5932 GCA_040005775.1 Solirubrobacteraceae bacterium | reverse complement strand
TCGAGACCTACCCGAACCTCGAGGAGGTCGTGTGGGTCCAGGAGGAGCCGCGCAACATGGGCGCCCGCGCGCACATGTCCCCGCGCCTCATGCAGATCCTGCCCAAGCACCTGAAGTTCGGCTACATCGGGCGGCCCGAGCGCGCGTCGCCGGGCGAGGGCTACCCCGCCGCCCACACCGCCGAGCAGAACCGGATCCTGCGCACCGCGCTGGACCTCGGCATCCCGGTCGGCCTGTACCCCAAGAAGCTCCCCGGCGACCGTTGAGCCTGCCGTCCGCGGTCGTCTTCGACCTCGACGACACGCTCCACGACACGCGCGCCATCGAACGGGTGATGCTCGTCGAGCTGGCGGCCGCCGTGCGCCAGGAGTTCCCGGCCGCCGGCGAGGACGAGCTCATCGCGCGCTTCCGCGACGGCCGCGACGCGCTCTACGAGAAGCTGCTGCACGGCGAGTGGGATCTCGACACCTACCGCCGCGAGCACATGCTCGTCACGCTCGAGCCGTGGGGCGCGCCGAGCGAGGCGCTGATCGAGCGCACACTTCAGCTGCGTGCCGCGCAGCTGTCGGAGGCGCGCTTCATCGAGCACGCCGTCGAGCTGCTCGCCGCCCTGCGCGCCGAGGGCGTCCGCACCACGCTGCTCACGAACGGGCCGTCGCAGATGCAGCGGCGCAAGGTCGAGCTGCTGGGCCTGGAGGAGCACATCGACGCGATCGGGATCTCGGAGGAGCTGGGCCACGCCAAGCCCGCGCCGCAGTCCTACCTCGGGGCCCTGGCTCTGATCGACGCCGATCCCGCCGAGGCGATGATGGTCGGCGACCACCTCAGCTGGGACGTGCAGGGCGCGCTCGACGCAGGTCTCCGCGGCGCGGTGTGGATGAGCCGCGAGCCGCAGGACACGCGCGAGCCCCCGGCGGGCGCGTTGCGCGTGGGGCACCTCCGCGAGGTCCCGGGCGCGCTGGAGCGCCTGGTGGCGAATAGCATGCCTTAGGCATGCTATTTTCCTCCCAGTGGCGCATCTGCAGATCAAGAACCTGCCGGATGACATGCACGAGGAGCTCCGGCGCCGCGCTGGGCAGCGCTCGCTGAGCCTCCGCGACTACGTCATCTCCGTGCTTCGCCAGGACATCTCGCGTCCCACCGTCCAGGACTGGCTCGAGGAACTGCATGGGGACGAGCCGGTCGGCACTGCCATCGACTCGGTCGGTGTGATCAGCGACGCCCGCGTTGAGCGCGACGCAGAAGCCGACGCCCGCTGATCCGGTGGTGATCGATGCGTCGGCGGTCGTCGAGATGCTGCTGCGTACGCCCGCGGGCGCAGCGGTGGAGCGCCACCTCGAAGGCGCGTCTGACGTCGTTGCTCCGGAGCTGCTCGACGCCGAGGTCCTGCACGCGCTGCGACGACTCGTCCGAGAGCGCAAGATGACCGATCGCCGCGCCGGCGTCGCGGTCCACCGGCTTTCCCGCCTGCCGGTGCTCCGGGTCTCGCACCAGCGGCTCCTCATCGACGCCTGGCAGCTGCGACACAACCTCAGCGCCTACGACGCGCTCTACGTGGCGCTCGCCCGACGCACGGGCACCAGCCTGCTCACCCTCGACCGGCGGATCGCCGGCGCGCCGGGTCTCGGCGCCTCCGTCACGATCGTCTCGGTCTAGCGCCTGGTGGCGCGGACCGCACCCTAGGGTCGGGCGCCGGCCGGCGCGCCCGCGCCGTTGAAGGGAGCATGACCCGCTCCCTGCTCGCCATGCTTGCCGCCGCCGTCGCGGTCCTCGCGCTCGTCGCGGGCCCCGCCGCCGCGGCGGACTCCCACGCGCCGCGCGGTGCCCGTCTGGACTGGCTGCCCACCGACGAGTGGGTCATGTCGAGCTGGCTGCCCTTCGACGAGGCGCGCCTGGCCACCGCCCTGCACACCGACCGCGCCGGGCTCGACCGCTGGCTCGACGACCACCGCTCGCTGGCCCAGCTCGCGGCGCGCCGCGGGCACCGCGACGTCCGCGCGCTCGCCCACCAGCTCGTCGCGCCGCGTCTGGCGGGCGTGCCGCGCGCGATGCGGCCCGTGCTCGAGCGGCGGGCCCGCGACGTGCTCACGCAGGCCCATCTGTCCAACCATGTGATCTTCCACGTCTTCCACACGCCGGCGATCGCCGCCCACGCGCCGACGGTCTTCGGCGTCACGCCGGCGAGCTTCCGCCGCCTGCGTGACAGCGGCATCTCGCCGCGGGCGATCGGCGCCGCCGGCGGGCGCACCGCCACCGGGGTCCGCACCCGCCTCGCCGCGATGTACCGGGCCCGCGGGCAGCGCGCGGTGCGCATCGGCGCGATGAGCTCAGCGCAGGCGACCGCGCTCTACGCGCACCAGACCGGCGACCTGAAGGCCTTCGTCGACCGCGCCTACCGCACGCCGTCGCAGCAGCTGAGCTTCCTCTGCCGCGTCCACTAGGCCGGCGGTTCGTAGAGCTGAACGTCGTTGCCGTCGGGGTCCTTGATCGTCGCGACGCGGCCCCACGGGTGCTCGGACACGTCGCCGGCGATCTCGACGCCCGCCCCGCGGAGCTCCTCGACCGCCGCGTCCAGGCCGCCCTCGGGCTGGAAGGCCACGACGGCGCCCCCATCGCCCGACGGGCTCTCGTTCGCGTTGAGGCCGATTGCGACGCCGTTGGCGTCCAGCTGGGCCCAGTCGCCGTCGGACTGCTTCTCCTGCAGGCCGAGCGTGTCGCGGTAGAAGCCGAGCGATCGGTCGATGTCTGTGACGGGCAGCCAGACGACTGCCGTTCCCTGCACGAGCTTGGTCATGCTCGAGGCGCTACCCGGCACCTACAGGGCGTCACGCACGGCGCCGGCGCTCGGCGCGATCTCGGCGCTCAGGCGCTCCAGCAGGTCGCGCCAGCCGGGGTGCAGCTCGATGGCGCGGCGCACCTGCTCGACGCCGCCGCGCAGGTCGCCCGTCTGCGCCGCGGCGAGGCCGGCCCAGAACAGCAGCTCGTGGTTGCCCGGCGCCGTCGCGCTCGCGGCCGCGTACTTCGCCGCGGCCTCGTCGTGGCGTCCCTGGCCGGTGAGCTCGTCGCCCTCGGTGGCCAGCGCGTAGGCGTCGGAGAGGTCGAGCAGGCGGTCGAGCTCGGTGAGCGGGTCGGGGTGGTCGTCGACGCGCAGGTCGACGAGGCGCCGCCACGGCTCGCCCTGCGCAGGCGCGACCACGAGCGCGGCGGACTGGCGGCCGCGCGCGTCGCCCCCCTTGCCCTCGGCGGCGTGCAGCGCCGCCAGCAGCCGCCGGGCGAGCGGTCCGGCCGCGGCCTCGAACGCGTGGGCCATCGCGGGCCACACCTCCGTCGAGGCCATCATGTTCGCCTGCGCGCTGAAGCCCTCGCCGGCCTGGTCGCCGGCCCAGTCGATGCAGCCCTTGCCGGTGTGTACCGCGACCTCGCCGCCGGCGTCGACGATCGCCACCTGGCGGAAGCGCGCGACCTCGTCGACGGCGAGCAGGTCGGCGAGGACGGCCTGAGCGCCGGGGTGCACGTCGCTCTCGAGCAGATCCAGCGCCCGCGGCCCGTATCCGGGGTCGGCGATCGACTGCGTCGCGACGGCGCCGACGCCGGGGCGCACCCACGGCACGATCGGCCCGACGCCGAACCAGTGCGATTGCACGGCGACGCCGAGCTCCCCGGTCTCCGGGTCGCGCGCGACGATCGAGTAGGTGCCTCGGCGGACCAAGGCGACGCAGCCTAGGGATACTGCGCGGCGTGAGCGACGAGGCCATCCTCGCGCGCATCCGCGCCATCCCGCCCGGCTTCGTCCGCGCCTACGGCGACGTGTCCCCGGGCGCGCCGCGGCGCGCCGGCGCGGTGCTGCACGCGACCGACGAGCCCGGGCTGCCGTGGTGGCGCGTCGTGCGGGCCGACGGCTCGGTCGCCCAGGGCGAGCGTCAGCGCGCGCTGCTGCGCGGCGAGGGCGTCCCGTTTACCCCGGCCGACCGCGTCGACATGCGCATGGCACGATTGCCCGACGATGTGGATGCAGCGTGAGCTCACCCTCCGGCCGCGCGAGCGCGGCTTTCACCTCATCACCCGCGAGGTGCTCGACGGCCTGCCCGAGCTGGGCGACGTCCGCGTCGGGCTGCTGCACCTCTTGATCCGCCACACGTCGGCCTCGCTGACCCTCAACGAGAACGCCTCGCCCGACGTCCGCGACGACTTCGAGACGTGGTTCAACGACGCCGTCGACGAGGACTTCCGCGGCTGGACGCACACGTTCGAGGGCCCCGACGACATGCCCGCGCACATCAAGGCGTCGCTGCTCGGGCCGTCACTGAGCCTGCCGGTCAGCGACGGCGAGCTCGCCCTGGGCACGTGGCAGGGCGTCTACCTGTGCGAGCACCGCGACCGCGGCGGCACGCGGTCGCTCGTGGCGACGCTCCAGGGCGAGACCGCCTAGGCGGAGCCGAGCACCTCGCCTACGTGGGCGATGTCAGGGTCGTCGATGTCGTCGTAGCCCTCGGCCCACTTGCGGGCCGCGGCGCCGCCGTTGGTCGCGTTCTCCTCGCTGTCCCACGTGGAGACCGAGATGATCTTCTCGCCGTCCATCGCGACGTTGAACGACTCGAACCCCGGCTGTTCGTTGTACAGGGGGATCAGCTCGTCGTCGACCCGCTTTTGCAGGTCGTCGGGCGCGGAGGAGCTCGAGTAACGGGCCATGCGCATGTAGCTCATGCCGGCACCATCTACCGCCTACGCGATGTCTGTCAACCCGGCCGGCCGTAACGCAGCGAGCGCAGCTCGCGCACGTCGGCCGGGACGCCGCGCGGCACCGGGGCGATCATGTCGGGCACGAGCCGCATCTCGTGCAGCTCGCCCTCGACGCAGTCCACGCGGGTCGCGGTCGCGCCCGGTCGCGCGGCGACGACCGACTCGAGCTCGCGGTCGCGGAAGAGCAGCCCCGCACCGTCGTCGACCAGCCAGCCGCCGGGCAGCACGCCGGTGCGCACCGCGTCGCGGAGCACGGGCGCGCGGTCGGGCTGGCCGTCGGCGTGGACGCTCAGCGAACCCGGCAGCATCCCGAGCGCGGGCGCGGGCGCGGGGCGGCCCGCCGACGTCGTGACGCCGCCCTGGAACCAGCACATCGCGCCGGCGCTCAGCCCGGCGAGCACGACCCCGCGCTCCCACGCGTCGCGCAGCAGCCGGTCGAGCCCGTGCTCGCGCCACAGGGCCAGCAGGTTGCGCATCGAGCCGCCGCCGACGTAGATGACGTCCTGACTGAGCAGGATCTCGCGGAGCGGCCGGCGGACGTCGGCCAGGCGGAAGAGCGACAGCACGTCGGGCTCGCACGGGCGGTCGCCGAAGGCCGCGTGGAAGCGCCCGATCTGCTCGCGCGGATCGCCGCTGGCCGTCGGCAGGAAGAGGATCCTCGGCACCGGGCGGCCCGCAAGCTGCAGCGCGAACTCGTCGAGCGCGGGGTCACCCGGGTCGGCGGTGAAGCCACCGCCGCCCATGGCAAGGATCGTGCGCGTCACGCGGCCAGGGTGATCGGCAGCGGCGCGCTGAGGTCGGTCGGCGCGATGGGGGTCTCGACGACCTGGCCCCCGACACGGGCCACCCGATAGCCCTGCTTGCCGGCGCGTGACGCCACGACCCGCTCGAGGTCGTTCCCGACGAAGTGCAGCGCGGCGCCGTCGTCGGCCGCGTAGCCGGGGCACATGCCCTCGCCGATCAGCTGGTGGTACGCCGCACGCCGGGTCGGCTCGCCGTCGTAGTGCACGCAGTTCGAGTGCGGCAGCAGGCCGAGCCCGCACACCGGCTCGGGCGCGCCGTGGAAGGCGCTCACCGACTCGGCGAACCAGCACAGCGAGCCCGCGCTCAGCCCGCAGAGGACGATGCCGCGGCGGTGGGCCTCGGCGAGAATCCGGTCGATCCCGTGCGCGCGCCAGACGCCCAGCAGCGA
>JBDTYI010000229.1:0-3448 GCA_040005775.1 Solirubrobacteraceae bacterium | reverse complement strand
ATGAGCGACGACGTAAGGTAGAGGATCCTGCCCGTGCACGTCCGCCCGCTGACCCAGGAGGACGTCGCCGCCGCCGATGACGTGGCCCGCGACGCCCTTCACCGACCCGATCCGGGCGCCGACCTCGCAGCCGTCGCGCGCGGCGGCCGGCGCCGGATCGCGCACCTCCAGCAGACCGATCCCGACGGGTGCTTCGTCGCCGAGGGCGACGCCGGCCAGGTCGTCGGCGTCTCCATCTCGCTGATCCGCGAGGGCGTGTGGGGCTATTCGCTGTTCGCCGTCTCCGAGCATGTGCACGGCCGCGGGCTGGGCCGCGCGCTGTTCGACGCGGCCTGGGACTACGGCCGGGCCGCCGGCGCCCACATCATCCTCAGCTCGGCACATCCAGCCGCGATGCGCCTCTATGGGCTCACCGGGCTGCCGCTGCTCCCGTGCGTCGCCGCCGCGGGGATCGCCGACCTGAGCCGCGCGCCCGATCTTGCGCGGGTGCGCGACGCCGGCTCCGCCGAGCTCGGCCTCGTCGACGAGCTCGGGCGCGAGCTGCGCGGGGCGGCCCACGGCGTCGACCTGCCGGTCCTGCTCGAGGTCGGCACGCGGCTGGTCGTCGTCGAGGACCGTGCCTTCGCGTTCTTCCGCGGGACGCGCCTGATCCTCGCCGGCGGCCGCGACGACCAGAGCGCCGCCCTCGCACTGTGGGGCGCATTCGCACGCATGGGCCGCGGCGCGACCGTCACCGTCGACTTCCTCACTGCCGGCCAGGACTGGGCCGTGCAGGCGTGCCTGACCGCCGGGCTGGCGCTGTCGCCCGACGGGCCGATGTTCGCCGGCGGGGAGCTTGGGCCGATGCGCCCCTACCTGCCGAGCGGGGCCTATCTCTAGCTCGCGCAGCTCTGAACGCGGTCATCCGCAGTCGCCGGCGCGAACAGTCGCCGCGAGCGCCCTGGGCCCGTCGAGCGTCGGTCCTGCCCCCTCATAAGGGGGAAAACCGACGTTCGGCTCCCGCACGGAGCGCCAGGCACGCGGCGGACGACTCCCGACCCCCTCACCAGCCCCGCAGCACCCGAGCCGTATACCACCACCGGACCGTTGCCAGCTCTAGGTCGTGCAGCCGCTGGCGCCAGCCTGGCGGGCCAGGCGCTTGAGCCTGGTGCTGTCGACGCTGCGCAGCCGCTTGATCGCCGCCTGCACCCCTGTCCGGTCGCCGCGCATGGCGGCGGCCTTGAGGTCGCTCAGCGCGGGCCTGATGTCGGCGTCGACCTGACGGCGGAGCTCGTCGACGTAGGCCTTGGCCCGCTCGCCGTCCTTGCCGCCCGGGCGCTCGACGTTGTCGATCGACTGCACACCCCGGCTCAGGACGCGCGCGACGCGGTCGGCGTAGGCGACGATCGCCGCCGTGGTCTTCGGCGTCCCGCCCTGCGCCTCGTTGACCTGTTGGGTCAGCTGCGCGCACAGGCGGCTGGCGTTGCGGCCGTACTCCGGCCTCGTGGGTGCGCCGCCGCTCCCGCCGCACCCTGCGACGGCCAGGCCGACGGCGACGATCAGCGCCGCCGGCGAACCAGCTCTCACTAGTCGAACCTCAGCTCGCGCAGCTTCGCCCAGCGGGGGTCGGGCTCGGGCTCGTGCTCGTGGGCGGGGTCGAGGTTGAGGTTCGCCCCGCAGCGCGGGCACAGGCCGGCGCAGTCCGGACGGCACAGCACCTGCGCCGGCAGCGCGAGGGCGAGCGCGTCGCGGGCCCAGGCGGCGACGTCGAGCTCCTCGCCGGAGACGTACGGGCTGGCCAGCTCCTCCCCGCCGTTCTCCTGGTGGACCTCGCGCGCGTCGACGTGCGTGACCGGGTGGGCCTCGTCGAGGCACCGCATGCACGGCCCCTCGAGCCCGGCGTCGAAGCGCAGTCGCAAAGCGTAGCCGCCGTGCGTCATGCGCGAGAGGTCGAGGGTGCCTTCGGCCAGCGCGCGGTCGGCCTCGTAGCGCTGCCCGCCGAACTCCATGGCCGCCAGCGCGACGCCGACGGTCAGCCGGCGGCCCTCGCCGCTGGTGAGCTGCAGACGACCCAGGTCGTAGGCGTCGGTGCGGGCGGCCATGCCCCGGGAGGGTAGAAGAAGCGGGTGTCGTAGCCTCGAGGCGATGCGGGTCGAGCTGCTCTTCTGGGACGGGTGCCCGTCGCATCCGCGCGCGCTGCTCGAGCTGCGCGCGGCGATGGACGCGCTGGGCCTCGATCCGGGCACCGTGATCGTCCGCGAGATCGACACCGAGGACGCCGCCGGCGCCGAGCGCTTCACCGGCTCACCGACGATCCGCGTCGACGGCGCCGACGTGCAGGACGTCGCCGCCGCGCCCGCGGCGCTGACCTGCCGCGTCTACCACCGCCGCGACGGGCGCGTCTCCCCCGTACCCGACCCCGACGACCTCCGCGACGCGTTGCGCGCCGCCATGAAGGAGCCCGCATGACCCTCGCCATCGGCGATCCCGTCCCCACGTTCTGCCTCCCCGCCGCCGAGGGTGGCGAGAGCGGCCTCGGCGAGCACACGCCGGCCGTCGTCGTCTTCACCTGCAACCACTGCCCCTACGCGCTGGCCTGGCACGACCGGATCCTCGACGTCGCCCGCGACACCGACGTGCCGCTGTTCCTGGTCAATCCCAACGACGGCCACAAGTACCCGCGTGACTCCTTCGCGGCGATGAAGGAACGCGTCGAGGCCGACGGCGGCTGGCCCGCGCCCTACCTGCGCGACGAGGACCAGGCCGTCGCCCGCGCCTTCGGTGCGCGGACGACCCCGGACGTGTTCGTCGTCGCCGGGGACGGCACGCTCGCCTACCGCGGCGCCCCCGACCGCGACCACGACGATCCCGGCGAGCACGCCGCGTGGCTGCGCGGCGCGATCGGCGCCGCCCTAGCCGGCAGGCCGGCCGACCCCGCGGAGACGGAGCCGGTCGGCTGCTCGGTCAAGTGGCGCTGACGCGGCTCAGCCGATGGGTGAGCAGATCACCGCGATCTTGATCACGCCGGTCGTGCCGGCGCCTGTGTGGTGACCGCGCCGTACCACCCTGTTGCCGGACCATGTTGCCCATCGGTGGCCGCCTCGGTGCGGCTCCCCCCGAACGTCGGCGCCGAGGCGGAAACCTTGCCTTGGAAGACGCCGTTGGGATCGATGCCACCCCCGGTCGCCTGGTAGCCCGCGGGGCAGTTGATCACGTCGTCGGCGAAGCTGTTCGCCGCCAGGCCCGCGGCCACGGTCTCCACGACCGTGATCGTGCCGCGCAGGTACCGACCGTCAGCCGCGCTCTTGTCGTAGAAGTTCGACGTGTCGACGGTGCCGGTGTCGCCCTTGTCGCCCTTCGGCCCCTGCGGTCCCGTGAGTCCGGCGGCCCCCGGCGCTCCCACGACCAGCTGGCCCGCCTTGAAGTCCTTCGACAGCAGCGAACCGTTCTTGACCTTCGACGACGTCAC
>JBDTYI010000228.1:0-1639 GCA_040005775.1 Solirubrobacteraceae bacterium | reverse complement strand
TGTTCTGGCTCATCGGGGACACCGTCCGGCGCAGCGAGGAGCGCCTGCTGCGCCGTCGCCGCTCCCGGTGGCGCTGAGCCGCTCAGGCGATGGGTAGCCGCGCCGCCAGCTCGATCTCGACGTCGTCGCGGACCTTCAGGGCGCCCATCAGCCCGCGGTAGGGCTTGATGCCCCATTCGGTCTGGGTCAGCACGATCGTCGCGGCGGCGCTGCCGTCCGCGTCCACGGCCGCCTCGGCAGCGACCGGCCGCGTGGCCCCGGCCAGGGTCAGGTCGCCCTGGATCGTCAGGCGGTCGCCGTCGGCGGCGACGTGGCGCGAGCGAAACAAGATCTCTTCGCTGCCCAGCACCTTCTGCTCGACGTTGCGCAGGATGTCGCCGCGGTCCTTGTCGCTCAGCGGCTTGAGGCCATGCAGCCCCTCGCGCACGCGCAGCGCCCGGGGATCGGCTCGCAGCTCGAGCGAAGACTCCCCGGCGACCGTGAGCGTCGCCTCCCATTCGGTGACCTCGATCACCAGGTCGTGCCCGACCTTCGAGGCCACGCCCTCGCGAAACGTCCTGACGACCAGCGACGCGTTGTTCGGTCCCAGCGTGTGACGCCCAGCGGCAATTGCCATCGCCCGAGGCTACGCCCGTGCGCAGAGCACGTCGAGCAGTTCGGCCGCCGAACCGACGACGTGGTCGGCGTCGCTCAACGCGTCGGCTGGATACGGACCGGTCGCGATCGCCACCACCCCGACGCCGTCGGCGCGCGCGCACGCGATGTCGCGCGGGGTGTCCCCGATCACAACGGTGCGCTCGCGCGGCCAGCCGCCGGCGCGCGCACGGGCGATGCCCGGCAGCAGCGAGCGGTCCTCGTCGTCGGAGCCGAAGCCGCCCTGCCCGCGTTCGAAGTGGTGGCCCAGGCCGGCGCGGTCGAGCTTGAGCCGCGCTACGGGCTCGAGATTGCCGGTCACCAGCGAGAGCCGCACGCCGTCGCGGGCGGCGAGCTCGGCCAGCACCTCGCCCATTCCGGGCGAGACGTGCGCGGTCAGGTCGTCGGGACACAGGCGCGCGTAGGCCTCGGCGGTGGCGACGCGGAAATCGTTCAGGCCCGCTTCGAAGCGCCCCGCGTCGACCTCGGCGCGCACGCAGATCTCGCGTGCGATCTGCAGGTCGGTCTTGCCCGCCGCCTCGACGGGCGCCGTCGGCGCGCCGACGCCGTAGACCTCCGCGAGCGCCGCGTGCACCGCGGCGGCGTGCTCGAGCGAGGCCTTCAGCAGCAGGGTGCCGTCGATGTCGAAGAGCAGGAGCACGCCCCGACTTTAATCGCAGCGCGTGTGGGGCTGCGCGGCGGCGCGCGACACACCGGAACACGGCACGCTCACCGACTCAGCGCAGGCGGCCGCGCAGCGCCAGGACGCGCGCCGCGCCCCGCTCGAGCGCGGCGCGGTCCATCCGCCGCGCGCGGATCTCTGTCTCCAGCGCCCGCGCGGCGCCATCGGCCCCCTCGTAGGTACCCGCGTAGAGCAGCAGGTCGACGCCCGCGCGCGCGGCCTGCACGCCGGCGCCGGCCGCGCCGCCGTGCGCGGCGAACGCGGGCGCCGCGAGGTCGTCGGAGATCGTCACGCCGCGGAAGCCGACGTCGCGGCGCAGCTGGC
>JBDTYI010000227.1:0-6021 GCA_040005775.1 Solirubrobacteraceae bacterium | reverse complement strand
CCGCCCATTCGCGCAGGCGCTTGACCTCCCGCGCCTGGGCGAAATAGAGCATCGCCAGCACGCCGAGGCCGAAGACAGCCGCGAACCCGGCGTACGCGCCGAAGTCCTTGACCTTCGAAGATATGGAGAGGGCGGCGAGGAGAGCCGTCATGAGCGGTTGGATGCTAGGGGACCGTCCGTACGGCGGGAGCCTCGCCCGTGGGCTGGGCGGCCGGGCGCTGCGCCGAGAAGGCGCTCACGCGGGTCGCCAGGGCCGCCGCGTCGCCTTCCAGGACCAGCAGCGCGATCTCGTCGAACATCGCCTCCACCTGCTCCGGGTCCAGCGGGTCGCGGTAGGCGCGGGTGATCCGCTCGACCTGCGTCGGGCGCGGGCGCTCATAGGGGTTGAACAGCGCCTCGTGAAGCTTCTCGCCCGGCCGCCGGCCCGTGATCTCGATCGCGATGTCGCGGTCGGCGGTCAGGCCCGACAGCTCGATCATGTCGCGCGCGAGCTGGAGGATCGACACCGGCTCGCCCATCTGCAGCACAAAGGTCTCGCCGCCCTCGCCCAGCGATCCCGAGCGGATGATCAGCTGCACCGCCTCCGGGATCGTCATGAAGTAGCGCGTCATGCGCTCGTCGGTGACCGTCACCGGGCCGCCGAGGGCGATCTGGCGGCGGAAGATCGGCACCACCGAGCCCGACGACCCGAGCACGTTGCCGAAGCGCACCGTGGCGAACTTCGTGTCGGGCCAGCGCTGCTGCGCCGCCTCGATCGCGAACTCGGCCAGCGCCTTCGAGGCGCCCATCACCGTCGCGGGCTCGACGGCCTTGTCGGTCGACACGAGCACGAAGCGGCGCACGCCCGCCTCCGCGGCGACGCGTGCGACCAGGCGCGTCGCCAGCGCGTTGTTGCGCACCGCCTCGACGGGGTTGCGCTCCATGAGCCCGACGTGCTTGTAGGCGGCGGCGTGGAAGACGATCGACGGCTCGTGCTCGGCGAACACCTCCCGCATGCGCTCACCCTCCTTGCAGTCCACGAGCACCACGGCCAGCAGGCTCGGCGGGACGTGACGGTCGTCCTCCAGCTCGCGCTGGATGCGGAACATGCTCTCCTCGGAGTGGTCCACGAGGATCAGCCGCCGCGGTCCCACGCGCGCGATCTGGCGTGCGAGCTCAGAGCCGATCGAGCCACCGGCGCCGGTGACCATGACGACCTCGCCGGGGAGGTAGGCGCCGACGCGGTCGAGCTCCATCCGCACCGGGTCGCGCCCGAGGACGTCCTCGACCTGCACCTCGCGCACCTGGCGCACGACGTGCCCGGAGCCGGCCTGGAGCAGCTCGAACACCGTCGGCAGCGTGCGCACCGGGATGCCGCGCTCACGCGCCGCGCGCACGACGCGGGCGCGCAGCGTGCCCGGCGCGGAGGGGATGGCAATCGTGATCTCGTCGGGCTCGACCTCGTCGAGGATCCGCCCCAGCTGGTCGGTGGTGCCGAGCACCTTCACGCCGTCGACGCGCATGCCGCGCTTGGCTGGATCGTCGTCGACGAAGCCCACCGGCGCCATCCCGAGCTGCGGGTTGCGCAGGATCTCGCGGAGGACGAGGCGCCCGCCGTCGCCCGCGCCGACGACCACGACGCGGCTGGCGTCGCGGCGTGCCCGGAAGCCGTGCAGCGGCCGGTCGTAGATCACACGCGCGCCGAGTCTGGCGCCGCCGACGAACGCGAGCATGAGCAGGAAGTGGAAGGCCAGGACGCCGACGGGCGCCGACACGGTGACGACGCCGGAGCTCGAGGGCCGCGTGACCGGGTGCACGACCGCGATGTACGCGACGAGGGCCAACAGCGCGACGACCACGGCCTGAAGAATCGCGAGCAGGTCGCGCGAGCCCGTGTAGCGCCACTGCTTCTGCTCGAGGCGGAAGAGCGTGAAGACCACCAGCGAGGACACGACCACCCAGACGATCGTGCTCGAGAACAGCTCGTCGTAGCGCGGCGGAAGGGTACGGCTGTTGTCGAACCGCAGGCGGTAGGCCAGCCAGTAGGCGGCGGCGACCATGGCTCCATCGATCGCCAGCTGCAGGAGCGAGTGACGATGCAGGGGAAGGGCCGCCGAGCGCACCCGCGCGGGCACAGGCAGGCGTCGGCGCATCGCGGGGCATTGTAGACGCGAAATCGGCGGCGCCGGGCCGCGCCTACCCGAGGGCCGCGCGCACGACGTCGACGACGCGATCCACCGCGTCGTGGGACATCGCGGCGCCGACCGGGAGCGCGAGATGCGTGCGCGCCAGCGCTTGGGTGACCGGCAGCCCGCCCGGCGGCGCGTAGGGCGCCATCGCCGGCTGGCGGTGGATCGGCGTGCGGTAGTAGGCGCGGGCGCCGATGCCCGCATCGTTGAGCGCTTCGGCGAGCGCGTCGGCGCGGTCGTGCTGCACGACGTAGAGGTGCCATGCAGGCCGGGCGCCGTCGGTCGCGACGGGCAGCGTGCAGATGTCGCCGAGGCCCGCCTGGGCGTACCACTCCCCCACGCCGTGGCGGTGCGCCGCCCAGCGGTCGAGCTCGCCCAGCTGCACGCGCAGGATCGCCGCCTGGATCTCGTCCAGGCGCGAGTTGTAGCCGACCTGCTCGTAGTTGACCTTGTCGCGCGAGCCGTGGAAGCGCAGCATGCGGACCGTGTCGGCGACCGCGGCGTCGCGGGCGAGCACGGCGCCGCCGTCGCCGAACGCGCCGAGGTTCTTCGAGGGGTAGAACGACAGCGTCGCCACCGTGCCCAGCGCGCCCGCGCGCCCGTCGGGGGCGGTCGACCCCGCGGCTTGCGCGGCGTCCTCGAGCACCGGTACCCCGAGCGCCTCGATCGCGCGGACGGGCGCGACGTTGCCGAAGAGGTCGACGGCGATGACCGCCTTCGTCCGCGGCGTGAGCGCCGCGCGGACGGTCTCGGGCGTGACGCACATCGTCTCGGCGTCGACGTCGCAGAACACCGGCGTCGCGCCCGTGGGCGGGATCGCCTCGGCCGAGGCGTAGAACGAGAACGACGGCACGACGACCTCGTCGCCGGGCCCGACGCCCAGCGCGCGCAGGGCGATGGTGATGGCCTCGGTGCCGTTGGCGACGCCGACGGCGTGTCCCGCGCCGAGGTAGGCGGCGAGCTCGCGCTCGAAGGCCGCGACCTCGGGGCCGAGGATGAACTGCCCGGCATCGAGGACCTCCTCGATCGCCTCGAGCAGGCGGCGGCGCAACGGGGCCAGAGGGCCGACGACGTCGAACAGGGGAACGTCCACGCGCCTCAGCCTACGCGCGCTCTACCCTGCGGGGCGTGCTCGCCGCCCTCCTCGTCTTCGCGTCTGTCACCGACACGATCGCCAACTGGGCCGTCGGCGTCGTCGGCGACCTCGGCCTGCCCGGGATCTTCCTCCTCATGGCGCCCGAGAGCGCCTGCATCCCGATCCCGTCGGAGGCGACGATGCTGTTCGCCGGCTTCAACGTCTCCAAGGGCGAGTACACGCTGTTCGAGGCGGTCGCGGTCGGCTCGATCGCGAACCTCGTCGGCTCGTGGGTGGCCTACGCCGTCGGCTACTACGGGCGCGTCGAGCTGCTCGAGAAGCACGGGCGCAAGCTGCACATCAAACCCTCGCACCTGCAATGGGCCGACCGCTGGTTCGAGAAGTACGGCTCGGCGGCAGTCTTCTTCAGCCGGATGCTCCCGATCGTGCGCACGTTCATCTCGCTGCCCGCCGGCGTCGCGCGCATGCCGTTCTGGCGCTTCTCGATCCTCACCCTGGCCGGCTGCATCCCGTGGATCTTCGCCCTGACCTTCACCGGCCAGCAGGTGGGCGAGAACTGGGAGAGCTGGAAGGCCTCGCTGCACTACGTCGACTACGCGGTGGCCGCGCTGATCGTCATCGGCGCCGCCTACCTCGCCGTCCGCTGGTTCCGCGGCCGCGGCGCCGTGGGCGACGAAGAGTCCGCGGACGCGCCGGCCTAACGCATGAAGGGCGCGCTGCCGCTGCGCCACGCGCTCGCTCTGGGCGTGTTGCACGGTCCCACCGAGCTGCTGCCCGTCTCCTCCTCGGCGCACACCACGCTCGTGCCGTGGCTCCTGGGCTGGCCCTACGAGCAGCTCGACGGCGAGCTGCGCAAGGCCTTCGAGGTCTCGCTGCACGCGGGGACCGCCGCCGCGCTGCTGATCGGCCTGCGCGACGAGGTGCAGGTCGCCGCACGGGGCCTGGACCGCCGCCGGGTGATCCTGATCGCCGGGTCCTTCGTGCCGCCGGCGATCGCCGGGCTCGCGCTGGAGCGCCCGATCGAGGAGCGCCTGGGCACGCCGGCCTCGATCGCCTGGGGGCTGATCGCCGGCGCCGCGACGCTCGTCGCGGCCGACCTGACCGCGCCCCGGCGGCGTCACCGCGACGACACGAACGTCGTCGACGCCCTCGCCCTCGGCGTGGCCCAGGCGTGCGCGCTGGTGCCGGGCGTCTCGCGCAACGGGGCGACGCTCACGGCGGGGCGCCTGCGCGGCTTCCGCCGCCGCGACGCGAACGTGCTCAGCCGCCACGTGGCCCTGCCGGTGATCGTCGGGGCCACGCTGCTGAAGGGCACGCGCCTGGCCCGGCGCGGCCTGCCCCCCGAGCTGGCCGGCGCCTTCGCCGCCGGCGCCGGCGCATCGTTCGCGTCGACGCTGGCCTCCGTCCGGATCATCCGCGCCGTCGAGCGCGAGCGCCCGTTCGTGCCCTGGGCGGCCTATCGCGCGGCCCTCGGGGTGCTCGTCCTCCGCCGTGCATGTGACAATCGGGCGCGATGAGCGACGCGTACGCCGCCGCCGGCGTCGACACCGACCAGTCCGACCGCGCCGTCGACGCGATCGTCGGTGTGCTGCGCACGATCGACACCGGGCGTCCCAGCGCGTCGGTCGTCGGCAGCGGGCATTACGCCTCGGTGCTCCGGGTGGCCGACAACCTCGGCATCGCCATGTCGACCGACGGCGTGGGCTCAAAGCTCGTGGTCGCCGAGCAGGCCGACCGGCTGGAGACCGTCGGCATCGACTGCGTGGCGATGAACGTGAACGACCTCATCTGCGTGGGGGCCGAGCCGATCGCCATGCTCGACTACCTCGCCGTCGAGCAGGCCGACCCCGAGGCCCTCGCGCGCATCGCGACCGGGCTGAAGGTGGGCGCGGAGGCCGCCGGCGTCGAGATCCCCGGCGGCGAGCTCGCGGTGCTGCCCGAGCTGATCCGCGGCCATCCGTCGCCGCACGGCTTCGACCTCTGCGGGACGGCGATCGGCACCGTCGCGCTCGACGCGATCGTCACGGGCGCCGACGCCACGCCGGGGGACGCGCTGCTCGGGATCCCGTCCAGCGGACTGCACTCCAACGGCTACACGCTCGCCCGCCGCGCGCTGCTCGAGGAGGGCGGCCTGGAGCTCGGCGACCAGCCCGGCGGCCTGGGCGGGGCGACCGTCGCCGACGCGCTGCTGGAGCCGACGGTCATCTACGTCCGCGCGGTCGTCGACCTGCTGCGCTCGGGCGTTCCCGTCCACGGACTGGCCCACATCACCGGCGGCGGACTGCGCAACCTGCTGCGCCTCAACGACCGCGTCGGCTTCGCGATCGAGGAGCCGCTCGACGTCCCGGCGATCTGCACCCTGGTGGCCGAGCGCGGCGGCATCGGCCCGGCCGAGATGTGGGACGTGTTCAACATGGGCTGCGGGTTCGTCGCGGTCGTCGGCGAGGAGCACGCCGACGAGGCCGCCGCGGTGCTCGCCGGCCACCACGACGGCGCCCGGCGCATCGGCACGATCACCGCGGCGGCCGGTCGCCTCGCCGCACCCGGGCTCTAGCGCCTAGAAGCCGTCGGGCGACCACGGCGCGAGGGCGCCGCGGAAGGCGGACGACGCCCGCTGCAGCGCGCCGGGCTTCAGCTCGTCGACGTGCCCGGCCGCGGCGAGCTGCGCGAGCGTCGTGCCGCCGAGGTAGGCGGCGGCCAACACGGTCGTGTCGAGCGCCAGGTCCACGGTGTCGGTGGTCCGCTCGCACGCTCCGC
>JBDTYI010000226.1:0-2869 GCA_040005775.1 Solirubrobacteraceae bacterium | reverse complement strand
CGGCCCTTGCCGGACTTGAGGCCCGGCGTGGCGAGCTTCTTGGTCTTCGGCGTACGGCCCTTGCGGACAAGCTGACTGGTCGTGGGCATGCGGCGCGAGATGCTAGCAGCACGCCAGTGTTTGCCGTGGTTCAGGGGGGTACCGCGGAAGCATGGCCCCAGGCCCCGATCCCGTCGAGCTGCTGAACGCACCAATGGTGTCCGGGCTGGCCGAGCGCCTCGTCAGCGAGGCGCGGCAGATCGCCGGGGTCGAGGGGTCGCTGTACGTCGTCGACCTCGAGGGGCGCCGGCTGCGCCGCGTCGGGAGCGAGAGCTCGCTCCCGCGCGAGATCGACACCACGACCCAGCTCCCCGGCCCGGAGCTGCCTGAAGCGGCACCGACCCTCGAGGATGGGCTGCACGTGGTGCCCCTGTGCCTGCGCGGGCGCGCCGTCGCGGCGATGGTCTTCAGCGAGGCGCCGACCGGCGACCTCGGCGCCTTCGGGCCCCACGCAGCAGCCGCGCTCGAGCTGGCCGAGCGGTACACCGACGTCTTCGCGCGGGCGCGCCGGCGCGAGCCGACGACCGCGGCGGCCGAGCTGCAGCAGGAGCTGATGCCGCCGCGCATCGTGCCCGTGGAGGGCGCCGTGCTCGCCGGGTCGGTGATCCCCGCCTACGACGTCGGCGGCGATTGGCTGGACATGTGCGCCACGCCCGGCGGTGCGTGGCTCGGGGTCGCCGACGCGGTCGGCAAGGGCGCCCAGGCGGCGGCGATCGGCGCGATCGGCCTCGCCGCCTACCGGGCGGCGCGCCGGTCCGGCGAGGATCTGCCGGCGGCCGCGATCGCGATCCACGAGGCGATCGGCAGCCTCGGGCTCGAGGCGATCTTCCTGAGCGCCGTGCTCGCCGAGTGGCACAGCGAGAGCCGGACGCTGCGGTGGCTGCGCTGCGGTGGGCCGACGCCCTACGTCTGGAACGACGCGCGGGGACTGCGCTCGCTCACCGACGGCGACGGCGCCGTCCTGGGGCTCCCCGGCATCGAGCCTCCGACCGATCCCGTCGAGTACTGCGTGGAAGGCGACGAGCGGATCGTCCTGGTGTCCGACGGTGTGCTGGAGCGGATCGGGGCCTCGGATGAGCAGTTCGGCGAGGACGGGCTGCGGGTGGCCCTCGCGGCGGCGCCCGGCGGCGGCGCGCCCGAGCTCACCGCGGTCGTGCTCGATGCGGTCCACGCCGCCGGCGACCAGCCGCTGCGCGACGACGCCACGGTGCTCGTCGTCTCCCCGGGGGACTGACAAATAACATCGCTTCCATGACCACCTCGCTCGTCCGCGAGCACGCCGTCAGCGACCTTCAGGAAGCGGTCTCGGACTTCTCGGCAGCGCTGCGCCGGCTGCGGTCGCGCGACTTCCGCCGGGGTGGTCTCAGCCTCGCGCAATGGCAGCTCGTGCGGAGGCTCGCCGCGCACGACGAGCTGCCCGCCGGCAAGCTCGCCGCCGACGCCGGCCTCACGCCGGCGACCGTCACCCAGACGCTGGACGCCCTTGCCGCGGCCGGCCTGGTCGAGCGGGTTCGCAGCGAGACCGACCGGCGCGTGACGCTCAATCGGCTGACCGCCGCCGGCCGCGAGCGCTACGAGGCGAAGTACGCCGAGATCAAGCACCGCTGGGCGGATGCGCTGAGCGACTTTCCCGCCGATCAACTCGAGCAGTCCGCGCAGGTCCTCGCGCGGATGGCCTCGGTGATCGACGACCTCTAGGGCGCTCACGCGGCCTGGGCGACGAGCTCCAGCGCGTCGGCGGGCGGCGTGTACTCGAGGCCCTGGTCGCCCGCGACGGGCTCGTAGGTCAACCGCCCGGCGGCCACGTTCAGCCCGGCCATGAAGCCCGCGTCGGCGCTCAGCGCGTTCTGCGTGCCGCCGTCGGCGAGCTTGACCAGGTAGGGCATCGTCGCGTTCGTGAGCGCCCAGGTGCTCGTGATCGGCACCGCCCCGGGCATGTTCGCCACGCAGTAGTGCGTGATGCCCTCCACCTCGTAGGTGGGGTCGCTGTGAGTCGTGGCGTGCGAGGTCTCGAAGCACCCGCCCTGGTCGATCGATACGTCCACCAGCACCGCGTTGCGCTTCATCAGCTTGAGCTGCTCGCGCGTGATGACGTGCGGCGCCTTCGCTCCGTGCACGAGCACCGCGCCGATGACGAGGTCCATCTCGGGCAGGCGCGACTCGATCTCCAGCGTCGAGGCGTAGCACGTCGAGCAGCGCCCGTTGAGGAGCACCTCGAGCTCGCGCAGGCGGTCGAGCGAGCGATCGTAGACGTAGGTCTCGGCGCCCATGCCGATCGCGATCTCCGCGGCGTTCTGGCCCACGACGCCGCCGCCGATGACCATCACCTTGCCCGCGGCCACGCCCGGCACCCCGCCGAGCAGCAGCCCGCGGCCGCCGAGCGGCTTCTCGAGCATGAACGCGCCCGCCTGCGTGGCGATCTTGCCCGCGACCTCGCTCATCGGCGCCAGCAGCGGGAGCCGGCCGCGCGTGTCCTCGACGGTCTCGTAGGCGATGCAGGTCGCGCCGGAGTCGATCAGGCCGCGCGTGAGCTCGGGGTCGGGCGCCAGATGCAAATAGGTGAACAGTGTGTGGTGGGGCTTCAGCCGTGCGACTTCGACGGGCTGGGGCTCCTTGACCTTGACGATCAGCTCGGCCTCGGCGAACACCGCGTCGGCATCCGGCAGGATCGAGGCGCCCTGGGCCAGGTAGTCGGCGTCGGTGATCGCAGAGCCCTCCCCCGCCCCCGCCTGGACGACCACCTCGTGGCCGTGGTCAGCCAGCTCGCGCGCGCCTGACGGCGTCAGCGCGACCCGGTACTCGTCCGTCTTGATCTCGGTGGGGACGCCAA
>JBDTYI010000225.1:0-2138 GCA_040005775.1 Solirubrobacteraceae bacterium | reverse complement strand
CAGGGCTTCCGGCCTGCGCCCGCGTTGGGGGATCACGTCTACCGGCACGACCCGGACACCGGGCGCACCGAGGTCGTCAGCGACGCGTTCGACAAGCCGAACGGCATCGCCTTAGCCCCCGGTGCGAGCACGCTCTACGTGAGCGACTCGGGTGCCAACCACAAGGAGGGCAGCTACGACCCGGCGCGGCCCCACCACGTGCTGGCCTTCGACGTCCACGGCGGTCGGCTCTCCGCGCCGCACCTTCTCGCCGTGACCGTGCCGGGCTTCCCGGACGGGCTCACGACCGATCGCGCCGGACGCGTCTACGCCTCCGCCTTCTCCGGCGTGCAGGTGTTCGCCGCCGACGGCCGCCTGCTCGGCGAGATCGAGCTGCCTGGTGCCGTGAACTTCGCCTGGGGCGGCCCACACCGGGGCGTCCTCTACATCACCACCGACACGGCGGTTTGGGCCGCCGTGCTCGCTACCCAGGGAGCCTGAGACACATGCAGCCGATCCGCACCCGCCGCGTCATCGACGACGCCGGCGCCGACGCCGTCCTCGCCGCCGGACTCGCCTTCGCCGCCGAGCGCGGCCACCGCGTGTACGTCACCGTCGTCGACCCATCCGGCGAGGTGATCGCCGTCAAGCGGACAGCCGGGGCCCAGATCGCCTCCGCCCGCGTGGCCGAGGACAAGGCGCGCACCGCGGCGATCTTCGTCCGCCCGAGCCGCGAGCTCGAGGAGCAGGTCTCCGCGGGGCGCCTCGGGGCGCTCGCCCTGTATGGCGCGCGCGCGCTGATCGGCGGCATCCCGCTCATGGTCGGCGGCGAGGTCGTCGGCGCCGTGGGCACCAGCGGCGAGACGACCGACGAGGACGAGGCCATCTCGATCGCCGCGGCCGCAGCTCAGCTGTCCACTGTCGAGGTCCCGGCGTTGACCCGAGCCGGTGCGCGCATGGCCGCCGACGCCGTGGCCGCCGAGGCGGAGCGGCGCGGAGTCGCCCCCGTGGTCGCAGTGGTCGATGCGGGCGGCGCGCTCATCGCGCTGGATCGCCCGGACGACGCCCAGGTCGCCAGCGTCGGGGTGGCGACCGACAAGGCACGCACCGCGGCGATCTACCGCCGGCCGAGCAAGGACTTCGAGGACCAGGCGGCGGGGGGACGACCGTCCGCGCTGCACCTCGCGCGCGCGGTCCCGCTTCAGGGCGGGATCCCGATCTTCCACGATGGCGAAGTGGCCGGCGCGGTCGGCGTCAGCGGCGCGTCGTCGACCGAGGAGGACCAGGCGCTCGCCGTGCTCGGCGCCGACGCCGTGATGGGAGCGTCCGACGCCGGGGTGGCGCCGTGAGCGTTGCCACCGCCGCGCGCCTCCCCGGTCCGCCGGAGCTGCTGCCCGGGTGCCCCGACGCGATCATCGACCTCCAGACCGAGACGGGCGCGATGCTCGCCGACACGAGCTGGCGCTACGCCGACGCGCGGGTGGAGGAGATCGACTTCGTCGAGGTCGGCTCGGTCGCCGATCCGCTCGGCCCGGGCGACGTCCCCAACCGCACCTACGACGTCACGCCGCACGCCGAGGCAGCCGACTTCGACGACTCCGGCTGGGAGCGCATCGCCCCGGGCGAGACGCGCCGGCGGCGGGCCGCGGGCCGGGTGTGCTTCAGCTGGTACCGATTGTCGGTGACGATCCCCGAGCGGATCGGCGAGCTGGACCCGAGGGGCGCGACCGTCGTGTTCGAGACGGTCATCGACGACTACGCCGAGGTCTGGGTGAACGGCGAGCTGCCGCACGCCCTGGGCGACAACGGCGGCCCCGTCGTCGGCGGGTTCAACGCGCCGAACCGGGTCGTGCTCACGCAGGACGCCCGCCCCGGGCAGTCGTTCGTGATCGCGGTGTTGGGCATCAACGGGCCGATCTCCGCCTCGCCGGAGAACTACATCTGGCTGCGCACGGCCACGCTCGACGTCTACACGCGCGAGCGCGCCGGCGTCGGGCGGCGCGCGGACCTCGACGTCGAGCGCGCCGACGCCGGGCTCGACGACATCCTCCCCGCCGACGCGGCCCTCGAACGGGTCGCGGGCGGCTTCGAGTTCACGGAGGGGCCGGTGTGGAGCCCCGAGGGCGCGCTCCTGTTCTCCTCCCCGAACACGAACGCGA
>JBDTYI010000224.1:0-15650 GCA_040005775.1 Solirubrobacteraceae bacterium | reverse complement strand
ACGTCAAGCTGAACATCATCGACACCCCCGGCCACGCCGACTTCGGGGGCGAGGTCGAGCGCGGCCTGACCATGGTCGACGGCGTGCTGCTGCTCGTCGACGCCTCCGAGGGCCCGCTGCCCCAGACGCGCTTCGTGCTGCGCAAGGCGCTGGAGGCCAAGCTGCCGGTGATCCTCGTCGTCAACAAGGTCGACCGGCCCGACGCGCGCATCGCCGAGGTCCTCGACGAGGTCTACGAGCTGTTCCTCGACCTCGACGCCACCGAGGACCAGATCGAGTTCCCGATCGTCTACTGCAACGCCAAGGCCGGCCAGGCGTCGATGAAATATGACCCCGCCCACCCAGGCGAGAACCTCAAGCCGCTGCTCGACGTGCTCGTCGAGACGATCCCGCCGCCCTCCTACGAGCCCGACCACCCGCTGCAGGCGCTCGTCACGAACCTCGACGCGTCGCTCTACGTCGGGCGCATCGCCCTCTGCCGCGTGCGGCACGGCTCGATTCGCAAGGGCCAGCAGGTCGCGTGGTGCCGGGCCAACGGCGAGATCGAACGCGCGCAGATCGGCGAGCTCTACGTGACCGACGCGCTGGACCGCGTCGAGACCGACGAGGCCGGCCCGGGCGAGATCATCGCGATCGCCGGCATCCCGGAGATCACGATCGGCGAGACGCTGGCCGATCTCGACGACCCGCGCCCGCTGCCGGTCACGAGCGTCGACGAGCCCTCGCTGTCGGTCACGATCGGCATCAACACCTCTCCCCTGGCCGGCCAGGACGGCACGAAGCTCACCGCGCGCCAGGTGCGCCAGCGCCTCGACCAGGAGCTCATCGGCAACGTGTCGCTGCGCGTCAACGACACCGACCGCCCGGAGGTCTGGGAGGTCCAGGGCCGCGGCGAGCTGCAGCTGGCGGTGCTCGTCGAGCTGATGCGCCGCGAGGGCTTCGAGCTCACCGTCGGCCAGCCGCAGGTCCTCACCCGCGAGATCGACGGCAAGATCCACGAGCCCGTCGAGTCGCTCACGATCGACGTGCCCGAGGACTACGTCGGCGTCGTCACCCAGCTGCTGGCCCTGCGCAAGGGCCGCCTGGAGCAGATGGTCAACCACGGCACGGGCTGGGTGCGCATGGAGTACCGCGTCCCCGCCCGCGGCCTGATCGGCTTCCGCACCGAGTTTCTCACCGAGACCCGCGGAACGGGCATGCTGCATCACGTCTTCGACGGCTGGCAGCCGTGGGCCGGCGAGCTGCGCACGCGCCCGTCGGGCGCCCTGGTGAGCGACCGGCGCGGCAAGGCGGCTCAGTTCGCGCTCATGAACCTCCAGGAGCGCGGCACGATGTTCGTCGGGCCCGGCGACGAGGTCTACGAGGGCATGATCGTCGGCGAGAACGCCCGCGCCGACGACCTCGACGTCAACGCCGTGCGCGAGAAGCAGCTCAACAACATCCGCTCCTCCACGGCCGAGGTGCTCGTGCGCCTCGTCCCCCACCGCCAGCTCTCGCTCGACCAGGCGCTCGAGTTCCTGCGCGAGGACGAGTGCGTCGAGGCGACGCCGAACCGCGTGCGCCTGCGCAAGGTCGAGCTGACGAAGACCGACCGCGTGAAGGCCGCGCGGCGGGCGAAGACGGGCGCCCCTGCGTAGGGCGCGGCCGCGCCGAACGTCCGTTTGATGGCTCCCGGTACCCTCGGACGAGCGCATGGAGCTCGTCGAGAACCGTCCCAACGTCGAGCTGCGCAAGGGCGCCGAGGGCGAGCCCATCGTGGTGCTCGCGTTCCCCTACGACGCGCACATCGTCGCCGTGGTCCGCACGATCCCCCACCGGCGCTTCGACTGGGACGCGCGCGAGTGGTGGGCGCCCGTCGACGACTGGGCCGGAGTGCACGTCGCGGAGGTCCTGGACCGCTTCCCCGAGCTCACGACGACGCCCGAGGTCGACCGCTGGCTGGACGGCATCGAGCGCCGCTGGGTCGGGCGCGTGTCGACCGCCCGCCACGACGGCCGCGGCTGGTTCTCGCTCGACACCCGCGCGGGCACCGTGCCTGAGGCGCTCCGCGAGGGCGCGATCGAGCAGGACGGCCGGCTCCTGGCGCCTCTCACCGAGGCTGGGGCCGCGGCGCTGCTCGAGCAGGACGCCGCACGGCTGGACTCGGGCGCGCAGCGCTGCCTCTCCTCCCTGGACCGCGGCGAGGCCCCGCCGCCCTCGCGCCTGGCCGTGTCGGACACGATCGACGGCGTCTTCCTGCGCCTCGAGGTCCTGTGGGACCGCGATGCGTCGGCGGCGTTCTCGGCCCTCCCAGGCGCGGGCGACAACAGCCAGGCGCTGCCCTCCGACCCGTGGATCGTCGAACCGCTCGACGCGTTCATCGCCCTGCACGACGTCACCGTCGACGGCCACGCCGCCCGTGTCCTGAACGGCCTGCGCGCCCAGCACGACGAGGCCCTCGGGCAGATCCGCGCGTCGAAGGCCGACTCCGCGCTGCCGATCCCCGCCGCCGCGGCCGTCCTCGGCGGTGAGCTCGCACCCTTCCAGTGGGCCGGCGTTCGCTACGCGCTCGACGCCCGGCGCTGCTTCCTGGCCGACGAGCAGGGCCTGGGCAAGACCGTCGAGGCGCTCGCCTGCCTGGAGGCCGACGACGCCTACCCTGCGATCGTCGTCTGCCCCGCGTCGCTCAAGCTCAACTGGGAGCGCGAGGCGGCGCACTGGCTGCCGCACCGCAGCGTCGCGGTCGTCCAGGGCCGCACCGCGGTGCCACCACGGGGCGACATCACGATCCTCAACTACGAGGTCGTCGCCGCCCACCGCGAGCAGCTCGGCCGCCGCCGCCCCAAGGCCCTCGTCGTCGATGAGTCCCACCTGTGCAAGAACCCGCGCGCCAAGCGCACCCAGGCCGTGCGGCGCCTCGCCGAGACCATCGCACCCGACGGCCTGCGCCTCGCCCTCACCGGGACGCCGGTCCTCAACCACGCCGAGGAGCTCATCAGCCAGCTGCGCGTCCTCGGCCGGCTGGCGGATTTCGGCTCCGGCGCGCGCTTCGCCCAGCAGTTTCGCGGCGAGCAGAGCGAGGAGCGCCTGCATTGGCATCTGCGCCGGCGCTGCTTCGTGCGCCGCCTCAAGCGCGACGTCCTCCCCCAGCTGCCGGCCAAGCGCCAGGTCGTCGTGCCGGTGGCGATCGACAACCGCCGCGAGTACAAGCTCGCCGAGGAGGACGTGATCGCTTGGCTGCGCGAGCAGCCGCTGGACCTCTCAGACCTCAACGCGAAGATCGCCGCGACGCTGCGCGCCGAGCGCCTGGCCCAGCTGGGCACCCTGCAGCGGCTCGCCGCCCGCGGCAAGCTCCACGCCGCGCTGGCCTGGATCCACGACTTCCTGGCCTCGGGCGAGCCGCTCGTCGTCTTCTGCCGCCACATCGAGGTCCAGGAGGCGGTGCTCGAGCGCTTCCCCGACGCCGCACACCTCCTCGGGCGCGACTCGCTGCCCGAGCGCGAGGCCGCGGTGCAGGCGTTTCAGGATCCCGACGGACCGCAGTTGATCGTCGGCGCCACCCGGGTCGCGGCGCAGGGCATCACGCTCACCCGTGCGTCGAACGTCGCCTTCCTGGAGCTCGAATGGACCCCGGCGATGCACGACCAGGCCGAGGACCGCTGCCACCGGATCGGGCAGCGCGACGCGGTCACCGCGTGGTACCTGCTCGCGGCGGAGACGATCGACGAGACCATGGCGCGCCTGATCGACCACAAGCGCGGCCTCGTGGCCGCCGTGACCGACGGCCGGCGCATCGACGGGGACGGCCTGGTGGAGAGCGTGGTGCGCGAGCTGCGCGACGGCAGGCCCTTCCGCCACCTGCGCAAGGTGATCTGACCCGGGGCTGCGCGCGACCGGCGCCAGGCGCGGCGTAGGATCGCCGCCATGCGCTTTCGGCCCGGGGCTCGCCTCGACCCAGGACAGGTCCAGGACGGCCGCGGCGGCGGCGGCGGCGGGCGCGGCCTGGCGGTCGGCGGCGGCGCCACCGGCCTGATCGTCGTGATCGTACTCGCGCTGCTGGGCGTCAACGTGCCCGGCGGCGGCGGAGGCACCGACCCTGTCGGGCTGGGCACCGGCGGCTCGGGCTCGGGCTCGGCCACCGAGCTCTCGTCGTCGTGTCGCACCGGCAGCGACGCGAACCAGCGCGAGGACTGCCGCATCGTCGCTGTCGTGAACTCCGTGCAGGCCTACTGGACAGACCACGTGCGCAACTACAGCGAGGCGCCGACGCGCTTCTTCAGCGGGCAGACCTCCACGGCCTGCGGCGCGGCAACCTCCGACGTCGGCCCGTTCTACTGCCCGGGCGACAAGACCGTCTACATCGACCTCAGCTTCTACGACGAACTGCGCACGAAGTTCGGCGCGCGCGGCGGCCCGTTCGCCGAGGCCTACGTGATCGCGCACGAGTACGGCCACCACGTGCAGGACCTCCTGGGCACGAACGAGCGCGTCGGCAACGACCGCCAGGGCGAGAAGTCGGGCTCGGTGCGCCTGGAGCTGCAGGCCGACTGCTACGCGGGCGTGTGGGCCGCGCACGCCGTCGACACCGGCTTCATCGAGGAGGTCACCCAGGCCGACATCGCCGACGGCCTCGACGCCGCCGCCGCCGTGGGCGACGACCGCATCCAGCGCAAGCTCAGCGGGCGCGTGGACAAGGAGTCATGGACGCACGGCTCGGCCGCCGCGCGCCAGAAGTGGTTCGAGACCGGCTACCGCACCGGCGAGCCGAACCGCTGCGACACGTTCGCCGCCGGCGCGCTCTAGATGCTCGCGGCGCTGGAGCTAGTCGCCGCGCTGCCCGCGCTTGAGCCGGTCCGCAGCGCCGGCCGCGGCGCGCTCGCGCTCGGCGAGAACGCGCGGCTCGCCCTTGCCCATCAGCATCCGCCGCCGGTAGAGCGCGAGGCGCTCGGCCGCGTAGGTGGCCTCCGCCTTGAGCTCGGCCAGCGCGGCCGCCGAGATCACCCCTTGCGATCGCGCAAGGTCTGGCGCGCGTCGCTCAGCGCGGCCTGCTTGCGCAGCAGCGTGAGACGCTCCTCGCTGCCCATGTTCGCCTTGTCGATCTTGCGATCAAGCTTGTCCATCTCGTCGGTGAGCTTTCGCAGGCGCACGGCCTCGCGAACCTGCTGACGATCGGGTGAAGCAGCCATCGCTTGGTCCTTTCCGGGGCGCGGTCGCGGCCCCATGGGGTTCGGCGCCGAACGCGTGAGCGACGGACTGCCTTTGCACACTCATCTTACGCCCCCGGCCCGACCGGTGACGCGGCGCTCAACCGTTGCGCGACGGCGCGATCGCCTGAAGCCCCGTCAGCTCGCGCCCGACGATCAGCGCCTGGACGGAGTCGGTGCCCTCGAACGTGAAGACGGCCTCCATGTCGGCGTGGTGGCGGGCGACGTGGTGCTTGAGCAGGATCCCGTTGCCGCCGAGGATGTCGCGGGCGTCGGCGACGATCGCCCGGGCCTTCGCCGCGTGGTTCATCTTCGCCATCGACGCCATGCCCGGGGTGAGGCGCGCGTCGCCGGCGAGCTCTGAGAGGCGCAGGCACACGAGCTGCATCGCTGTGATCTCCCCCACCATCCGCGCGAGCTTGTCCTGCACGAGCTGGAAGGAGCCGATCGGGCGGCCGAACTGCTCGCGCTCCTTCGCGTAGGCCAGCGCCGCCTCGTAGGCGGCGAGCGCGACGCCGAGCGCACGCCACGCGACCGTGTAGCGCGTGAGCGTGAGCACGCGCGCCACGTCGCGGAAGCTCTCGCAGCCGGGCAGGCGATTCTCGGCGGGCACGCGGACGTCGGTCAGGGTGATCTGGGCCTGCCACACGGCCCGCAGCGAGGTCTTGCCGGTGATGAGCTCTGTGTCGAAGCCCGCCGTGCCCTTCTCCACCAGGTAACCGCCGACCTTGCCGTCCTCCCCGCGCGCCCAGATGAGCACGACGTCGGCGAAGCTCGCGTTGCCGATCCACTTCTTTTCGCCGTTGAGGACGTACTCGTCGCCGTGCTTGCGCGCACTGGTCTCCAGCGCCACCGCATCGGAGCCGTGGTCGGGCTCGGTCAGCCCGAACGCGCCGATCTTCTCGAGGTCGGCCATCGCGGGCAGGAAGCGCTCGCGCTGCTCCTCGTTGCCCAGCAGGTGGATCGACTGCATCGCCAGGTTGGAGTGCACACCGAAGAAGGTCCCGATCGACCCGTCCGCGCGGGCCCACTCCATCGACACGAGGCCCGCCGCGGTCGCGCTCATGCCCGGGCAGCCGTAGCCCTCGATCACGCCGCCGGCCAGCCCGAGCTCGGCGATCTTCGGCACCAGCTCGAACGGGAACTCCGCGCGTTCCCAGTAGTCGTTGATGATCGGCGTGACCTCGGCGTCGCAGAACGCGCGCAGCCCGTCGCGGATCGCGCGCTCCTCCGCGGTGAGGCGCTCGTCGAGCAGGTAAAAGTCGAACGGGCTGGGACCGGCTTCGGTGGCGGACATGCCTGCACCCTATGTGGGTAGGCAACGCCCCGATGCCATTTTCCAGCCCCTTCGCCGACGTGAAGATCCCCGAGCAGTCGCTCACCGAGTTCGTGCTCGAGGGCGGGCGCGACAAGCGCGACCATCCGGCCCTGATCGACGGGCCCAGCGGCCGCACCCTGACCCACGGCGAGGTCGCCGACGGGATCGCCGCGGGGGCCGGTGCGCTGACCGAGCGCGGCATCGGCCGCGGCGACGTCGTCGCCGTCCTGTCGCCCAACGCACCCGAGTACGCCATCGCGTTCCACGCGATCGCCTCGATCGGCGCCGCGGCCACGACGATCAACCCGGTCTACACACACGACGAGGTCGCCCAGCAGCTGCGCCACTCCGGCGCGAAGGCGGTCATCTCGCCCGGCGGTGCCGGGCAGGAGCTGCCCGAGATCACCTACGACGACCTGCTCGCGGGCGACCCGGCCGCGGCGCCGGCGGGGCACCCCGACCCGGGCGACGTCGCCGCGCTGCCCTACTCCAGCGGCACCACGGGCCTGCCCAAGGGCGTGATGCTCACCCATCGCAACCTCGTCGCCAACGTGCTCCAGGCCACGGCGGTGCAACCGGTCGAGCCCGACGACACGCTGGCGGGCGTCCTGCCGCTGTTTCACATCTACGGCATGAGCGTCGTGATGAACGGCGTGCTGCGTCAGGGCGCGACAGTGGTCCTGATGGCGCGCTTCGACCTCGAGCAGTTCCTCGGGCTCATCGAGGAGCACCAAATCACCAAGGCCCATCTCGTGCCGCCGATCATCCTCGCGCTGGCCAGGCACCCGGCGGTCGAAGGCCGCGACCTGTCGAGCCTGAAGCTCATCAACTCCGGCGCCGCGCCCCTCAGCGCCGAGCTCGCGGCGGCCGCCGCCGAGCGCGTCGGCTGCCCGGTGGTGCAGGGCTACGGCATGACGGAGACCAGCCCGGTCACGCACACGACGCCGATTCACCCGTCCGCGCACCGTCCGGGCTCGATCGGCCCCGCGATCCCCAACACCGAGTTCCGCTTCGTCTCCACCGAGACCGGCGAGGAGGCCGACGAGGGCGAACTGTGCATCCGCGGCCCGCAGGTGATGCTCGGCTACCTCGATGACGAGCAGTCCACGCGCGACACGATCGACGCGGACGGCTGGCTGCACACCGGCGACGTGGGCCGCGCCGACGACGACGGTTACGTCTACCTCGTCGATCGCGTCAAGGAGCTCATCAAGTACAAGGGCTTCCAGGTGGCGCCCGCCGAGCTCGAGGCGATCCTCGTCGAGCATCCCGCGGTGGCCGACGCCGCGGTCGTCGCGAGCCCCGACGAGGAGGCGGGCGAGGTGCCCAAGGCCTTCGTGGTCCTGAGCGAGGGTGGGCGGGACAATTTCGACACCGACGACATCCGCGCCTTCGTGGCCGCGAAGGTCGCCCACTACAAGCAGCTGCGCCGCCTCGAGGTCGTCGACGAGATCCCGAAATCGGCGTCGGGCAAGATCCTGCGCCGCGAGCTCATCGAGCGCGAGCGCGCCCAGCAGGGGGCGTGACGGCGGGCGTCCCGTCGCCGCGAGAGGCGCAGGGCAGGGCAGGGCCGGGCATTCCGTGGATCCTGCGTCGCTATAGCGACACCCGAAGGACGATATGCCCGCCAGGGCGACGCGTCCGACCAGGGGCACGCCCCGGCGGGGTAGGGTCGTGCGATGGCCGTGCGCGTCATGGACCTTCGCCAGAGCCATCAGGCCGAGCTGCGCTACGAGCCCACCGAGAAGCGCATCCGCGCGAGGCTCGGGGGCCGCACCGTGGTCGACAGCACGCGCGCGGTGTTCGTGTGGGAGCCGCGGCGGATCGTGCCCTCCTACGCCGTCCCCGAGGCCGACATCGACGCCGAGCTGAACGTCGGGCGCGCCCCGCAGGCGCCGCCGGCCGACGAGGTCCTGCACCCGGGTCATCCGTTCGCGATGCATACGGCGCCCGGCGACCCGCTGCTGGTCGACGGCTTCGCCGAGGCCTACCGCCTGCGCGAGCCCGACCTGCCCGGTTACGTGGCGCTGGACTTCGCCGGCTTCGACGCCTGGTACGAGGAGGACGAGCGCAACCACGGCCACCCGCGCGACCCCTTCCACCGCATCGACATCGTCCACAGCACCCGCCACGTGGTCGTCGAGCTCAGCGGTCGCGTGCTCGCCGAGAGCCGCGCGCCCGCGCTGCTCTTCGAGACCCAGCTGCCGACGCGCTTCTACCTGCCCCCCGGCGACGTGGATCTGGACGCCTTCGTCGCCAGCGACCGCCACTCGTGGTGCGCATACAAGGGGCAGGCGTCCTACTGGTCGGGGCCCGAGGCGGCCGACGTCGCCTGGTTCTACCCCGAGCCGCTGCGCGAGGCCGCGGAGGTCAAGGACATGGTCGCCTTCTGGGACGAGCGCGTCGACCTGATCGTCGATGGCGAGCGCCGGGGGCGCCCACGAACGCACTGGTCGCCGGACTGACCGGCGACCCCGAGAGAGAGGAACGGCAGATGGAGTCCATCACCCTGCAGGACGCACGTCGCGTGATCGACGGCGCCGAGGAGAAGGCCCAGCAGATCGGCCAGCCCATGGACATCGCGGTGGTCGACGCGGGCGGCAACCTCAAGGCCCACGTCCGGATGGACGGCGCCCTCGTCGGCAGCATCGCGATCGCGATCAACAAGGCCTACACCTCGGTCGCGTTCAAGATGCCGACCGGGGACCTCGTCGGCGCCACGCAGTCCGGGCAGCCCCTGTTCGGGCTGAGCGACGCGGCGGGCGGGCGCATCGTCATCTTCGCCGGTGGCATACCGCTGGAGCGCGGCGGCGAGATCGTCGGCGCCATCGGCGTGAGCAGCGGCACCGTGGAGCAGGACCAGGAGGTCGCCGAGGCGGGCGTCGGGGCGTTCTGACGACTAGCGGATCTGGAAGCCCTCGCCCTGCAATCGGCCGATGTCGTTGGAGAAGCCGATCACGAACAGGAACGCGACGAGCAGGAAGCCGACCACGCTCGCACGCTCGATGAGGGCGAAGGGGATCGCCCGGCCGCGGATCTTCTCGGCCAGCGCCCAGAAGATGTGCCCGCCGTCGAGGGGCAGGAACGGGAACAGGTTCACGACGGCCAGCGACAGCGAGATGATCGCCAGGACGCGCAGGGCGGTCGCCGTGTCGAGCTGGATCGCCGACCGCGTGGTCTCGTAGGAACCGACGACGCCCGACACCTGCTTGCGCGCCTTGGAGTCGTAGAAGATCCGGCCGATCGCGCTGACGGTGAGCTTGCTGATCTGCCACATGGCCTGGCCCGAGTACTGCGCCGAGCGCAGAACGCCGACGTCGCGGTAGGCGCCGTAGGTGATGCCGATGAGCATCCGCTTGTTCGCGGTGTCGTAGCGCGGCGTGACGAGCAGCGTGCGGCGCGCGCCGTCGCGCAGCACGAGGACCTTCGCGGGGGTCGTGGCCGCGCAGTTCGCGGCGGTGCTCGCGCCGGCGCAGCGGTGCTTGCTGATCGCGGCACGCAGCGCGAGCTGGCGCTGGCGGACCTGGGCCTGCGTCTGACCGGGCGCGTATCCGGCGACGCCGTCGACGGACACGACCCTGTCGCCCTTCTGCAGCTGGCCGACGGCCGGTGTGCCCTTTGCGACCGTGTTGACGCTGACCGAGTCCGTCGCGGCGCCCTGCACGGCGAAGATCCCGGCGATCAGCACGAACGCGATCAGGAAGTTCACCGCGGGCCCGGCGGCGATGACGACGATCCGCTTCCACACGGGCTGGCGGAAGTAGGCGCGGTGGGCGACCTCGGGCGCCAGCTCCTCCCGCGGGCTCATTCCGCTGATCTTGACGTAGCCGCCGAGCGGGATCGTGCCGATCGCGTACTCGGTCTCGCCGCGCCTGACCTTCCACGCCAGGGGCGGGAAGAAGAGGCTGAAGCGCTCGACGCGCATGCCAACCGCCTTGGCCGCGGCGAAATGCCCGGCCTCGTGCAGGATGATCAGCATCGCGAAGCCGAGGAAGGCCAGGAACCAGCTCATGCGCGGATCGCGATCTGCTCGGTGGTGATGGCGCGGGCCTCGCGGTCGGCCTCGTAGAGCGACTCGAACGCGCGCACCGGTTCGGCCGGGAGCTGCTCGAGCGTCGACTCGATGACCGCGGGGATGCCCAGGAAGTCCAGGCCGCCCGCGAGGAAGGCGTGCACGGCGACCTCGTTGGCCGCGTTCATGACGCACGGTGCGGTGCCGCCGGCCTTCGCGGCGTCGAGGGCCAGGCGCAGACACGGGAACGCGTCGTGATCGACCGGCTCGAACTCGAGGGTGCCGACCTCCTCGAGGCGCAGGCGCTTGGTCGGGAGATCCATCAGCTCGGGGTGGTGTAGCGCGTAGGCGATCGCGATGCGCATGTCGGGGATGCCGAGGTGCGCGAGCTGCGCACCGTCGCAGGTCTCCACGAGCGCATGGACGATCGACTGGGGGTGCACGACGACGTCGATCTGCTCGTAGGGCGTGCCGAAGAGGTGGTGGGCCTCCATGACCTCCAAGCCCTTGTTCATCAACGTCGCCGAGTCGATCGTGATCTTGCCGCCCATCGCCCACGTCGGGTGCTTGAGCGCCTGGGCCACGGTGACGTCGGCCAGCTCGTCGCGCCCGCGGCCGCGGAACGGGCCTCCGGACGCGGTGATGATGATGCGGTCCAGCGCGCCGAGCGGAACCGCCTGGAGAAGGTGGTGCAGCGCCGTGTGCTCGGAGTCGATCGGCAGCAGCGTCGCGCCGGTCGCCTCGGCGAGCTGGGTGACGAGCTCGCCGCCGACGACGAGCGACTCCTTGTTGGCCAGCGCGAGGTCGATGCCCTCCCCCAGCGCAGCGACGGTCGGGCCCAGGCCGGCGGACCCCACGAGCGCGTTGAGGACCAGGTCGGCGCCGGACTCGACCACGAGCCGGACGAGGCCCTCGGGCCCGCTGAGCACCTGGCCGTCGGTCCACGCCTCGGCGGCGCGGGCGCCGGCGTCCTCGTCGGCCAGCGCGATGCGGTCGACGCCATGGACGCGGGCCTGCTCGACGAGCGTCTCCCAGGAGCGCTCGGCGCTGAGGCCCACGAGCTCGAGGTCGTCGGAGCGCTCGACGATGTCGAGGGCCTGCGTGCCGATCGACCCGGTCGACCCGAGGATGAGAAGGCGGCGGGGCAAGGCACCTCAGGATAGGAGGGTCAGGATCGCGGGCGCCGCGTGCGGTCCATGCGCCTGCGGTCGCGCTTGGTCGGGCGCCCGCCGGGGTCCGGCGCGGCCTGGGCGGCCAGGCGGCGCTCCTGGGACTGGCGCTCGCGCTCGGCGACGCTCGCCGGCGTCTCGTCGTAGAGCAGCTGCGCCGCGGGCGCGGGGCCGCGGCGCACCGCGGTACCGCGGACGACCACAGTCCGGCGCACCTGGCCCGTCGTGAGCTCGACCTCGTCGCCCGGGCGAACGTCGCGGCTGGGCTTCACGGCGGCGCCGTTGACGTGCACCCGCCCGCCGCTCACGGCCTCGGCGGCCAGCGCACGGGACTTGGCCAGGCGCGCGGCCCACAGCCAGCGATCGATGCGCACGGGCTCGTCCACCTCGATCAGCGTTGCCCCCACGCCATGGCGCGTGCTTCGAGCGCGGTGACGTACTCGTCCTTGCCCTCGATGTAGGCGAGGCGGTCCTGCGGGTGGCGTGCGGCCACCTCGCGCTTCAGCGCCGCGTAGGACGCCGCCTCCTCGGCGTGGGCGCGCAGGAAGTCGCGGACGGCGACGTGGCGGAGCTCGTGCGCGCTGCCGGCCTGGCAGACGTGCAGGTGATGCGTGCGCGGACGCTCCGGCGGCTTGGCGAAGAAGTGATGGTCAGGCGACTCCGGCACCGGGGCGAAGAGATACCCAAGCCGCTCCAGCGGCTCGACGTACCGGGCTCGGGGCCACAGGGCGTCGACCGAGAGCTGAAGGTCGACGATGGGCTTGGCCGCAAGCCCCGGCACCGAGGTCGATCCGATGTGCTCCACGCGCACGGCGACCTCCCCGAGCGCCTCCTCGATGCGGCGGAGCTCCGCGTCGGCCACAGCTGGCCAGGCGGGGTCGTACTCGACGATGCCAACGGCCGGGTCGAAGCGGTCGTCCAGCGACGGATGGCGCTCCAAGCCCGCCTCTTGCGCCTCGTCGCTCACCGCTCTGACGGTAGCGACGCATCCGATCGCGCACCGGGTGCGAAGGAACGGGCATGCGCTACGCGCTCATCCAGACCCAGGTGCTCCTCTTCGGGCTCGTCGCCGTGGCCGCCTTCCTGGTCGCCACCCGCGAGAGCGTGATCGCCGCCGTGGTCCTGCTGGCGTGGTTCGGCTGGATGTACGGCGCCGCCGTGCACCACGTGCGCCGCACGCGAGTCTGACGGCAGCGTTATCCCGCGGCGGTAGGGTCGTGGGCGGTGGCCCGCCGGCTCGTGCTCCTGATCGCCGCGGCGCTCCTGCTCGGAGCGACCGGTGTCACGCGTGCGGCGGGCCCGGGCGAGACCGTCGCCACCGGCATCCCGTACGCCACGAACGTCGTCTTCGACGCCCGCGGCGGGATGTGGGTCACGTCGGGCGCGCCCTTCCACGAGTCCGGCGACGGCGTCTGGTACGTCGCGACGCCGGGTGCGAAGCCGGTGCACGTCATTCGCGACACGCTCCTCGCGCTCGGCCTCACGTGGTACCGCGGGCGGCTGTACGTCGTCTCGCAGGTCGGCGGGCGCGCCGGGGTCGTCGACCGCTACCGGGGCTTCGACGGGCGCCGCTTCGCGACCCACCGCCGTGTCGTGCCCCTGATCCCCGTCTACCAGCACCCGCTCGGCACGATCGTGCCGGGCTCCCAGAACCGCCTGTATCTCGGGGTCGGCGCCGAGCAGGACGCGAACGCCGGCGGCCACGTCACGTCGGGCACCGTCGTGTCGTTCCGCGGCGACGGCACCGACCTGCGAATCGAGGCGCGCGGTGTCCGCGGGCCCTTCGGCCTGGCGTTCATTCCCGGCACCGCCTCGCTCCTGGTCGCCGACAACGGCCGCGACGACCTCGGCGCCCGGCGGCCGCCCGACGAGCTGAACCTGGTCCGCGACGTCACGCGCGGCGCGGTCGACTTCGGCTTCCCCGGCTGCAGCAACGCCGGCAACAGCGTCTGCGCGTCGACCGTGCGCCCGCTGTCGCTGCTGCGCCCGCACTCGGCGCCCGGCGGCGTCGCCGTTGCCCGCAACTGGCGCGGCCGAGGCCTGACGGCGTTCGTCGCCGAGAACGGCGCCGTGTACCCCGGCGTCAACGCCGGCCGGCGGATCACCGCCGTGCAGCTGAAGCGCCGCGCCGGCGGCGGCTACGACACGCGCAAGTACACGCTCGCGGCCGGCTTCGCCGACCAGGACCCGCTCGGCCTCGCGGTCGGCCCCGACGGCGGGCTGTACGTGACGCTCTTCCGCACCGGCGGCGTCGTGCGCTTCGCGGGCTAGCCGAGCCTGACGTGATCCCCCGTCTCGGGGGAAAAGGTCAGGTTCGATGCGCCCTACAGCAGCGCCTGCCAGGCGTAGAACCCGGCCACCGCCGCGAACAGCACCGCGTCCAGGCGGTCCAGCGCCCCGCCGTGGGGACCGAACAGGGTGCCCGTGTCCTTCGTGCCGGCATCGCGCTTCAGATAGGACTCGAAGAGGTCGCCCAGCGGTGCGGCGATCGCCACGGCGACCCCGAGCAGCACGGCGTCCCAGCCGCCGAGCCAGTCCTGGTAGAGCCCGGCGAACCACACCGCCGCGATCGCGACGACGAACCCGATCGCCAGGCCCTCGACGGTCTTGTTGGGCGAGATCGACGGCGCCAGGCGTCGCGAGCCCACCGCGCGCCCGCCGAGGTAGGCGGCCGTGTCGCCGATGAACGTGCCCACGAGGACGTCGATGACGATCGCCTCGCCGTGGGGCAGGTCGCGCAGCAGGACGGCGTGGGCAAAGCCGAGTCCGACCCAGGCGAGGCCGAGCATGGTGATCGACACGCCCGGAGCGCCCGCGTGGCCGCGCTGGATCAGCGCGAGCAGGAAGACGAGCGGGATCGACGCCACGAAGGCGAGCAGGACCGTGTCCGCGTCGCCCAGGTGCGCGGCGACGAGCAGCCCGACGTACCCGATGAACCCGCCCAGCCGTGACGGGTTCGTGAACGAGAAGATCCCGAACAGCTCGTGCAGGCAGTAGAGGCCGAGCAGCGCGAGTCCGGCGACGAAGAACCAGCCGCCCGCGAGGACGATGAACAGCGCGAAGCCGATCGCCGGGATCGCCGCGGCGATGCGCGCGCCCAGGTCGGACCCTGAGTTGCGACGAGCGGCCCGCCGCGCCCGGTCGCGCGAGGCCACCTAGCGGCCCCCGTAACGGCGCTTGCGGCTGGCGTACTCCTCCAGGGAGGCCTCCAGCGCGGCACGGTCGAAGTCGGGCCACAGCTCGTCGCGCACGACGAACTCCGAGTACGCGCCCTGCCACAGCAGGTAGTTGCTCAGGCGCTGCTCGCCGCTGGTGCGGATGATGAGGTCGGGGTCGTGCATGTCAGGTGCGTAGAGGAGGCTGCGGAACTCGTCCTCGCCTCCGCCCGTGTACTTCGCCGCCGCGTCGAGGATCTCCGCCCGGCCGCCGTAGTTGAAGGCGACGTAGAGCGTGATGCGGTCGTTGGCGGCCGTCGTCTCCTCCGCCCACGCCATCTGCTCGAGCAGCTCGGGCGCCACCCGGTCGCGCTGACCCAGGAAGCGCATCCGCACGCCCTCGGCGTCGAGCTCCGGGGTCTCGCCGAGGATCCGCTGGGAGAACATCCGCATCAGCGCCGCGACCTCAGTCACCGGGCGCGCCCAGTTCTCGGTCGAGAACGAGTAGACCGTCAACTCCTCGATGCCGAGGTCGACGGCGTCGCGCAGGCGCGCCTTGACGGTGTCGGCGCCCGCCTGGTGACCCTCAGCGACGTCGAGGCCACGGGCCTGGGCCCAGCGGCCGTTGCCGTCGGTGATGATGGCGACGTAGCGCGCCTGCCCACCCGGCCGCTCACCCGTCCGGCCGCCGTCGCTCATCAGACTTCGAGGATCTCGGCTTCCTTGCCCTTCAGCACGCCGTCGAGATCGGCGATCCTGCCGTCGGTGAGCTTCTGCAGCTCGACCTCGGCGCGGTGCTCGTCGTCGGCGCCG
>JBDTYI010000223.1:0-2658 GCA_040005775.1 Solirubrobacteraceae bacterium | reverse complement strand
TACAAGTTCGCTCGCATCAGCCAGGCCGAGCTCGGCGTCGGCGGCTGCGGCGTCTGGCAGGTCCGGCCGCGCCTGGGCATCATCGGGATGCTCGCCGGCTGGTGGCACGTCAAGCTGTCCTCCGGCTGTCCATTAGCCCGCGTCCACCGCATCATGCGGGTGGACTCCAAGTGACGCCAGTCGGTGGACCCAGGCTCTGCCGCCTGACACCCGGGTCCCGTCGTGGGCCGTCGTAGCCGCAAGCGTACGCCCGAGGGTCCCGTGGAGCCTCCGGTCGCGCCCGTGGGCCGCGACCCGCACTCCACTCCGCGGACGCATCGCGCCCGCATGGACGAGGCCCCTCAGGCGCCGTGGTCGCCGTTCCCGCTCGTGGAGCTCGTCGTCCTGCTCGGGCTCGTGCTCATCGTGTGGGCGTTCGTGGGCGGCGGCGACCGCCGGGGCACGATGCTCGCCGCCGGCGTGCTGCTCGGGGCGCTGGGCGGTCTCGAGCTGTCGGTGCGCGAGCACTTCGCCGGCTTCCGGTCGCACTCGGCCATCCTCGCGGGGGCGTGCACGGTCCTGGTGGCCGTGCCCCTGTACCTGATCACCGGCCTGCCACAGGTGGCGATCCTCGCCATCGGCGTCGTGACGTTCGGCGTCGCGCTGTGGCGCTTCCGCCTGGCGTTCAAGCGCCGCGCGGGCGGCCTCGGCTTCCGAGCCTGAAACAGCTCCGGTTCCGGGGCCGCCCGCGCTGCCGGTGTTCTAGACGCCCGCGAGGGCGAGGACCGGGGCGCCGCGCTCGGCGCGCGCCGTGGCGGTCCCCAGGGCCTGGGCCAGTGCCGTGCGCTGGCGAACGGTCATCGAACCGATCGTCTTGTTCTCGGACATCGGGATGCACTGCAGGAACTTGCGGCAGCGGGTGTGCCCCCACCGCCGCTGGCTGGTGAGCAGGTCGGCCACCGTCATGCTCTCCGCCTCCCACGGCGAGCTGATGATCACGTCCCCGACGCTCGTCTCGCCCTCGGCGACCCGGCGCTTGAGCTCGGCGCGCGCCAGGCGCACGGCGTTTGCTCGTTCGAGAGCCTGCATGTGCTGCGGCCCAGGGGTCGTCCTCGCTTCTGCGTTCATATATTCCTCCCGCAGCCCCTCCCTCAAGGGACCGATCTCCTCGAAATGTGCAGTGTCGCGTTGCGGTGCATCAGGCGCGAGGAGCCTCAGCACGACCGCGACAGCGCGAAGCTGTCTGCTGGACCGTCTGGCGCTCCCACTTCCCCCACGCGTCGCCCCGACGGTTGGGGAACGTACGCGACCCCCGGCGCAGTGGCAACGCCGATTCGGCCCGAATTTCGCAAAGAGCACGGATTTTCTCTTGGCCCCAACGCAAGCCGTTTGGGCTGCGCGTCGACGCGGTATCGGGCGCGACCGCTAGGCGGCCGCGGGCGCCGGTAGCGCGCCGTGCTCGGCCTCGAAGGAGGCCTTCACCGACGCGAACGCGTCAAGCGCACGGTCGAGCGTCGCGCGGTCGTGCGTGGCCATCACACTGGTGCGCAGGAGCGCCCCGCCCGGCTGCACGGCGGGGTGCATGGCGGTGTTCACGAAGACGCCGGCGTCGTAGAGCGCGCGCCAGAGCAGCGCTGCCTTCCAGTCGTCCTCGACCAGCACGGGCACGATCGGCGTCACGACGTCGCCGTGGCGGACCACCTTGAACCCGCGGTCCACCAGGCCGTCGCTCCAGTAGCGGGCCGCGTCGAGCACGGCCGCCATCAGCGGCGGGCCGTCGTCGCTGCGCACGATGCGCAGCGCCGCCAGCGCGGCGCCCACCGCAGCGGGCACGGCGGAGGCGGTGAACAGGAAGGCGCGCGAGTGGATGCGCAGGTACTCGATGACGTCGGCCGGGCCGGCGAGGAAGCCGCCGCAGCTGGCCAGCGACTTCGAGAAGGTGCCCATGCGCAGGTCGGCGCGGTCCTCGATACTCAGGAGCTCCGAGGCGCCCGCGCCGCGCGCGCCGAGGACGCCGGCCCCGTGCGCCTCGTCGACCATCAGGCGGGCGCCGTAGCGGCCGCACAGCTCGGCGATGGCGGGCAGCTCGGCGACGTCGCCCTCCATCGAGAACACGCCGTCGACGACGACCAGCACGCCGCCGCCGTCGCCCTGGGCGCGGTCGAGGGCCTTCTCGAGCTTCTCCAGGCGCCGGTGGCGGAACGGGCGCAGCCTGGCCCGGCTGAGCAGGCAGCCGTCGAGGATCGAGGCGTGGTCGGCGCTGTCGGCGATCACCGTGTCGCCCGGGGCGAGGATCGTGCCCAGCGTGCCGACGTTCGCCTGGTGGCCGGTGGTGAAGACGATCGCGTCCTCGGTGCCCATCCACTCCGCCAGCTCGCGCTCGAGGTCGAGGTGCAGCTGGGTGGTGCCGTTCAGCAGCCGTGAGCCGGTGAGGCCGGGGCCGTAGGTGTCGAGCGCGTCGCGGGCGGCGGCGAACACGCGCGGGTCGCTCGTGAGCCCGAGGTAGTTGTTGGACCCGAGCATGATCCGCGGGGCGCCCTCCATCTCCACCACGGGGAGCGCCGGGCCCTCCACGGTGCGGAAGTAGGGGAGGATGTCCGCCTCGCGCGCCGCGCGCAGCCGGGCGATGCGCTCGGAGTCGCGGGCCTTCGCGAAGATGTCGATCGAAGTCTCGGGCAT
>JBDTYI010000222.1:0-10437 GCA_040005775.1 Solirubrobacteraceae bacterium | reverse complement strand
TCACGCGGCTGATCAACGGGCCCGAGGCGTTCACGCCCGACAACGAGTTCTGCCTCGGCGAGACCGACGTCGCCGGGTTCTTCGTCGCCGCCGGCTTCTGCGCCCACGGTCTGGCGGGCGCGGGCGGCGTCGGCCAGGTGATGGCCGAGTGGATCGTCGCCGGCGAGCCCCAGATCGACGTGTGGGCGATGGACGTGCGGCGCTTCGGCGCGCACTACCGCTCGCCCGCGTACACGCTCAAGCGCACGCGCGAGGTCTACGAGACGTACTACGACATCGAGTACCCGGGCCACGAGCGGCTCGCCGGGCGACCGCTGCGCACGTCGAGCGCGTACCCGTGGCACGCCGCGCACGGCGCGAGCTTCGGCGAGAAGAGCGGCTGGGAGCGCGTCAACTACTACGAGGCCAACGCGGCCGCCGGCGACGAGTCGCTGCGCCCGCGCGGCTGGGCCGGCATGCATTGGTCGCCGGCGATCGGGGCCGAGCACGCGGCCTGCCGCGAGGCGGCCGCGCTGTTCGACGAGTCGTCGTTCGCCAAGCTCGAGATCGCCGGGCCCGGGGCCGCCGCGCTGCTCGAGCGCCTGTGCGACAACCGCGTCGCGCGCGACGTCGGGCAGATCACCTATACGCAGATGCTCAACGCCCGCGGCGGGATCGAGTGCGACTTCACCGTCACGCGAGTGGAGGATGAGCTCTTCCAGGTCGTGACCGGCACCGCGTTCGGCCGGCACGACCGCGCGTGGATCGCCCGCCACGCACCGCGCGACGGGTCGGTGCGCCTCTCCGACACGACGGCGCGCTGGGCGTGCTTCGCGCTCTGGGGCCCGAAGGCGCGCGAGATCCTCGCGCCGCTGACGCCCGACCCGCTGGAGTTCGGCTATCTGCGGATGCGCGGCCTCGCGGTCGGCGACGTTCCGGTCCGCGCGCTGCGGGTGACGTTCGCGGGCGAGCTGGGCTGGGAGCTCTACTGCCCGACGGAGTACGGCGCCGGGCTGTGGCGCACGCTGTGGGAGGCGGGGCGGCCGCACGGGATGCTCGCCGGTGGCTACAAGGCGATCGACTCGCTGCGCCTGGAGAAGGGCTACCGCGTGTGGGGATCGGACATCACGCCCGACGACTCACCGCACGAGGCTGGGTTGGGCTTCGCCGTGCGCGACGACAAGGACTTCATCGGCCGCGGGGCGCTGGAGGAACGCGCCGTGGCGCGGCGCCTGCGCTGCCTCGTGCTCGAGGACCCTCGCTCGGTCGCGCTGGGCAACGAGCCGGTGCGTGTCGGCGGGGAGGTGGCCGGGCGCGTGACGTCGGGCGGCTTCGGCTACACGGTCGGGCGCTCGATCGCCTACGCCTATCTGCCGCCCGAGCACGACGTGGGCACGGCGGTCGAGGTCGACATCTTCGGCCGCTGGGTCGCGGGTGAGGTGGCGGCCGAGCCGCTGCACGACCCGCGCGGCGAGCGGCTGCGCGCGTAGACCGCCCGTGGCCCCGTTCCTGTTCGCCGCGGCGGCGATGTTCACGGCGATGTACTCGACGCAGGCGATCCTGCCGCAGCTCGCGCGGGCGTTCGCCGTGTCCCCGTCGCAGGCGGGCCTGACGGTGTCGGTCGTGATCGGCGCGCTTGCCGTCGGCGCGTGGCTGTGGGGGCCGCTGTCGGACCGGATCGGGCGCCGTGCGTCGCTCGTCCTCTCCAGCGCGCTGCTCGTCGTCCCGTCGCTGCTGGTCGCCCTGGCGCCGACCTTCGGCCTGCTCCTGGGCGCGCGGGTGCTTCAAGGCCTGTGCATGCCCGGGCTGCTGACCGTCGGGGTGCCCTACGTGACCGAGGCGTTCAGCGAGCGCGTCGGCACCCGCGCGATGGGCTACTACGTCTCCTCGCTCGTGGTCGGCGGCCTGGTGGGTCGCGTCGGCGTCGCGCTGCTGACCACGGCGGTTGGCTGGCGCTGGGCGCTGGGGGCCGTCGCGCTGCTGCCGCTGGTCGCGACGCTCGTGATGCGCCGCTCGCTGCCACCCGAGCCGGCGCTGCCCCAGCGCTCGACGTTCTCGCTGCACACGATCGGGGGCCTGCTGCGCAACCGCGCGCTCGTCGCCGCGACGATCGCGGGCAGCGCGTCGTTCGGCGCGTTCATGGGCGTGTTCAGCTACGTCGACTTCCGCCTGGAGGACCCGCCGTTCAGCCTCTCGCCTGCGGTCATCGGCCTGGTCTTCGTGCTCTGGGTCATGGGGGCGGCCGGGCCGCAGGCAGGGCGGCTCGCGGGCCGCGTCGGCTGGCGCAGCGTGGCGGCGGCGGCGCTGGGGATCGCGGCGTGCGGCCTGACGCTCTCGCTGGCGAACACGCTGACCGTGGTCATCGCGGGGCTCGCGCTCGTGACGCTGGGGAACTTCTCGTGCGTGACGGCGGCGCAGCTCGGGGTGGCCGGCGCGACCGACCGCGACCGCGGGCTGGCCAGCGCCATGTACTTCAGCGTCTACTACCTCGCGGGCGCGGTCGGCGGCTACGTGCCTGGGCTGGCGTGGGAGGCGTGGGGGTGGACGGGCGTCTGGGCGCTGGCGGTCGCCGCGCAGCTCACGGGCATCGCGGCGATTGCCGCGACGCGCCGAGGCCATAGGACAGCCTGACCGTGCGGGTCGAGGTGTTGTCGGCCTCGTCGGTCTCGCGGACCACGTTCAGCGGATCGGCGCGCTGGAGGATCGTGAAGCAGTCGGCCAGGCCACTGACGTCGATCCAGTTCTCCGGGTACGTGGCCGGATAGCCGTCGGCCCAGTCGACCGAGATGCCCAGCGTGACGTTGCGCCGGTAGCGCTTCTGGCTGCAGGCGGGGTAGACGAGGTCGCCTGTCCGCGTGCCGGCGCGGCGGACCAGGTCGCGCAGGCAGTAGTCCAGCTTCGGCCCAGTGCGAACGAGGGTCGCGGGCGCGCCGGTCGCCGGGTCGGTCGACCACAGCTCGAAGCGGGCCGCGTCGGCCATCTTCCAGTAGGTGCCGCGGCGGCGGTCGACGTACTTCCACGTCAGCCTCGCCCCCGTGGAGAGCGAGGCGCGCCCGAAGGCGCTGTCGGGGCGCTGCACGACCTGGCGTGCCTCCATCTCGTACTCCGAGACGGGCGTGCCGCGCAGCTCCAGCGCCCCCGGCCCGACGTTGACGATGCGGTTGCCCATCAGCAGCAGGCGCCGGCCGGCGGGCGTGCCGACTCCTTGAGGTCGTACGGCGGGGCCATCCGCAGGTTGGGGCAGACGAGCTGGAGCGCCGGGTTCCGGCCGGCGTCGACCGGCGCCTGGGCCGTGGTCAGCGGCAGCATCGCGGCGACCCTAGCGTTCGAGGACGCACCCCGGATTCAGGAGCGAGGACGGATCCAGGGCGTGCTTGATAGCGCGCATCGCGGTCAGCTCGCCCTCGCTGCGCACCAGGTGCAGGAACCGGGCCTTGGCGACACCGACACCGTGCTCGGCGCTGATCGTGCCGCCCAGGCGGGCGGCGAGCGCGAGCACCACCTCGTCGGCGGCCTCGTCCTCGGGGTCGACCCCGAGCACGTTCACGTGGACGTTCCCGTCGCCGAGGTGGCCGAACAGCAGCACGCGCGCCTCGGGGGCCACGCGGGCGACGCCCGCGCGGACCGCGGTCTCGAACTCGCCGAGGCGTTGCAGGGGCACGCCGACGTCGAGCTTGTGCGCCACGCCGGCGGCCGCGATCGCCTCGGTGTGATGCTCACGCACGCGCCACAGGCGCTCGCGCCCGGCGGTGTCGTCGGCGATGACGGCGTCGCCCAGGCCCGCCGCCTCCAGCGCGTCGGGCAGGTCCTCGGTCGCTGGGCACTCGACGATGACGTAGGCAGGGCTGCGCGCGGGCAGCGGCGACGGGAGGCCGAGGTGCGCCAGGACGAGCTCGAGGCCGTCGTCGAGCAGGAACTCCGCGGCGTCGAGGCGGGGGAGGCGCGCCCGCAGCGCCGCGAGCGCGCCCGCGGCGGCGCCGAGCGACGCGACGCCGGCGAGCGCCGCGACGCGCGGGCCGAGCGGCGCGACGAGCCGCCAGCGCACGCGCGTGACGATGCCCAGCGTGCCCTCGCTGCCCACCAACAGCGCTGGGAGGTCGTAGCCGGCGTTGTCCTTCAGCAGGCCACTGGTGCGGTCGATCACCGACCCGTCGGCGAGGACCGCCTCGAGGCCCGCCACGCGGGCGCGGACGGTGCCGTGGCGCAGCGCGCGGATGCCGCCCGCGTCGGTAGCGACCAGACCGCCGATAGTGGCGCTGTCGCGCGCGGCGAAGTCGACGCCGGCGTCGAGGCCCGCGTCGCGCGCTCGAGTCTGCAGCGCTGCGAGGGTGGCGCCGGCGCCCGCGTCGACCTGTGCCGACGCCGCGTCGACGTCGCCCAGCGCGGTCAGCCGGCCGAGGCTGACGACGACCTCGCCGGCGCGCGGCACGCCGCCGCCGACCAGGCCGGTGTTGCCGCCCTGGGGCACGACCGCAGCGCCGTGGTCCGCGCAGGCCCGCAGGATCGCCGCGACCTCGCCGGTGCTGCCGGGCCGCACCACCGCGCGCGCCGGACCGCCGAAGCGCCCGGTCCAGTCGCGCTCGAACGGCGCGCGCACGTCGTCGCCGAGGAGCACGTGGCGCTCGCCGACGGCGTCCGCAAGCGCACCTGCCAGGAGATCGGTCACGGCCGGGAAGCTAGCGTGGCGTCCATGGAGCGCGAGACGATCTTCACCCTCGAGGCGACGCCGATCAAGTTCGGGCCGGGCGCGGCGGCCGACGCGGGCTGGGAGCTCAAGCGCCTGGGCGTCCGGCGTGCGCTCCTCGTCACCGATCCCGGGGTCGCGGCGGCCGGACACGCCGAGCGCGTGCGCGCGGCGGTCGTCGCGGAGGGCATCGAGGTCGTCGTCTATGACCGCGCCCGCGTGGAGCCGACGCTCGACTCGCTCCAGGACGCCGCCGACGCGGCGCGCGACGCCGGCGTGGACGGATTCGTCTCGGTCGGCGGCGGCTCGGCGATCGACACCGCCAAGGTGGCCGACCTCATCACCTCACATCCCGCACCGGTCATGGACTACGTCAACGCTCCGGTCGGGGAGGGGCGCAAGCCGCCGTCGCCGCTCCTTCCCCATCTGGCGATCCCCACGAGCTCGGGGACCGGCTCGGAGGCGACGACGGTCGCCGTCCTCGACCTCCCCGAGCTGAAGCTGAAGACCGGCATCTCACACCGCTATCTGCGGCCCCATCAGGGGATCGTCGACCCCGAGCTCGCGCGGACGCTGCCGGCCGAGGTCACCGCCGCGGCCGGGCTCGACGTCGTCTGCCACGCCGCCGAGAGCTTCCTCTCGCGCGCCTACGACGCGCGCGAGCGCCCGGCGACCCCCGACGACCGCCCGCCCTACCAGGGCGCCAACCCGGTCGCCGACGTCTGGTCGCTGAAGGCCCTGGAGTACGGCGGGCGCTTCCTGCGCCGTGCGGTCGCCGACCCCGACGACGTCGAGGCGCGCGGGGCGATGATGCTCGGCGCCACGATGGCGGGCGTCGGCTTCGGCTCGGCCGGCGTGCACATCCCGCACGCGTGCGCCTATCCGATCGCCGGGCTGAAGCACTCCTACCAGCCGCCCGGCTACCCCGACGACCACCCGTTCGTGCCCCACGGCCACTCGGTGATCGTCACCGCGCCCGCCGCCTTCCGCTTCACCTATGAGGCGATGCCCGAACGCCACGAGCAGGTCGCCTCGCTGCTCGCCGGCGAGCCGATGACCGGTCCCGACGCGTTGCCCGGCGTGCTCCAATCGCTGATGGGCGACATCGGCGCGCCCGCCGGGGTCGGCGCGTTCGGCTACTCCGAGGACGACGTCCCCGCGCTCGTCGCGGGCGCGCTTCAACAGCAACGCCTGCTCGTCGGCGCTCCGCGGGAGGTGACCGAACGCGACCTCGCGCAGATCCTGACCGCGTCGCTCTAGCGCAGATGCCCTAGGCCGGGTCCTCGACCAGCAGGCCGCCGAGGATGTGCTCGGTGCCTTCGAGGTGACGGCGGACGACCTTGACGCTACGCGCGAGATCGTGCCCCTCGACCGCATCGGCGAGCCGCGCGTGCTCGGCGTTGGAGTGGCGCAGCACGGCCGGCGGATGGGCGATGTGGGCGATGAGCTCGGACAGCTCGGCCTGCACCTCGGTCATCAGGGCGGCGATCCGGGGCACCCCCGACGCCTGGGCGACGGCGATGTGGAAGCGGATGTCGGCGCGGCGGTAGTCGTCGAAGTCGGCGCTGACCTCCATCCGCGCGATGCAGTCGCGCATCAGCGCCAGGTCGTCGGCGGTCGCGCGCTCGGCGGCCAGGGTCACCGCCCCGATCTCGATCGCCAGGCGCAGGTCGAGGACCTCGCGCCAGTCGGCGCGCAGACGGCCACCGGGGCTCGTCTCGGCCAGCGGCGGCTCCTGGACCACGAACGTGCCGCCGCCGCGTCCGCGCACGGACGTCAGGTGGCCGGACTGCACGAGGGTGGTGATCGCCTGGCGCAGCGTCGAACGCGAGATGCCGAGCTGCTCGGCCAGCTCGCGCTCCGGGGGCAGGCGCGTGCCGGGGCCCAGGATCCCGAGGCGGATCGCCGTTCCGAGGCGCTCGACGGTCTCCTCGAAGGTCGTCGGAGGCTGGACGGGCTCGAAGACCGCAGCGACGGCGGCATCGCGTGCCATGTGCGCAACCTACTGCGCCCGTGCGGCGCGCGCGGGGCCTCACGATTGTCCGCCGCGCGCCGGGCGCTCAGCCTAGACTCGACCGATGGCCACGACTCCCACCGTCATCGACCGCGCCCGCATCGCCGAGCTCACCGAGCGCGAGGCGGCGCGCCTGGACGAGCGCACCCAGGCCTCCAGGCGCATGTACGAGCGCGCCCGCGAGGTGCTCACCGCCGGCGTCGCGTCGTCCTACCAGGTCCGCGCGCCGTGGCCGATCTACCTCGAGCACGGCGAAGGCCCACGGGTGTGGGACGTCGACGGCAACGAGATGTGGGACTTCCACAACGGCTTCGGCTCGATGGTCCAGGGCCACGCCCATCCTGCCATCGGCGCCGCGATCTCCGCGCGCTACGCCCAGGGCACGCACTTCGCCGCGCCCACCGAGGACGCGATCGTGGTCGGCGAGCAGCTCAAGGAGCGCTGGGGCCTGCCGCGCTGGCGCTACACGAACTCCGGCTCGGAGTCGACGATGGACGCGATCCGCATCGCGCGCGCCTACACCGGCCGCGACACGGTGCTGAAGATCTTCGGCAGCTACCACGGCCACCACGACACGGTCATGGTCTCGATCGGGGTGGAGTACGACAAGATCGGCTCTCACGACGAGCCGGCGTCGCTGCCCTACGGGGCCGGCATCCCGCAGGCGACGGTCGACGGCGTGTTCGCCGTGCACTTCAACGACGCCGACTCGATGGAGCGGCGCATCGTCGCCCTCGACAAGGCCGGCCACAAGCCCGCCTGCGTGATCATGGAGGCGGCGATGATGAACCTCGGGGTCGTGCTGCCCGAGCCGGGCTACCTCGAGGGGATCCGCGAGATCACGCAGCGCCACGGCATCGTCCTGATCTTCGACGAGGTCAAGACCGGGCTGTGCATCGCGCCGGGCGGCGCGACGGAGCGCTTCGGCGTGACGCCCGACATGGTCACGCTCGCCAAGGCGCTCGGCGGCGGCCTGCCGACCGGCGCGATCGGCGCGACCGAGGAGGTCATGTCGGTGGTCGAGGACGGCAGCGTCTACCAGGTGGGCACCTACAACGGGAACCCGCTGGGCATGGCCGCCACGCGGGCGAGCCTCACCGAGGTGCTCACGCCCGAGGCCTACGCGACGCTCGACCACCTCAATGACCGCATCCTCGCCGGCTGCTCCGAGGTCATCGCCAAGCACACCTTGCCCGGCTATCCGATCGGCATCGGCTCCAAGGGCTGCGTGACGTTCTCGCCGACGAAGATCATCGACTACGAGACGTTCAAGGCCAACCAGGACGCCGCGCTGGCCGACCTCGCCTGGCTGTTCAACATCAACCGCGGGATCTTCATGACCCCCGGCCGCGAGGAGGAGTGGACGCTCTCGGTGACCCATACCGACGAGGCCGTCGACCGCTACGTCGCGGTGTTCGAGGAGATGGCGGCCGAGCTCACCGCCTGAGCCGGCCCGAGCGTGGCGCAGCCGCGCTCAGCGCCGCGCACAGGCGGTCGCGTGCCTCGAGCTCGTCGCGCACAGGGGCAATGACGAGGTCGTCGCCGACGCGGGCGACCTCCGCGTACAGCGCCCGCCGCGCCGACCGGGCGCGCCGGCTCGCGCCGAAGCGGTTGGCCAACCGGGTGATGACGGTGAGCGCCAGCCCGAGCAGCAGCGCGGCTCCGAGCAGCCCGGTCGGCACCGGGATGCCGTGCCAGTCGGGCACGGGAAGCGCGTCCTGGAGGTGCAGGAAGCCGAGCAGCGCGACAGCGAGCAGCCACAGCGCGCCGGCGGCCGCGATCAGCGCCGCCAGCAGCTGGACGAGGCCCGCGACCCGCCACCAGCGCGGCCGGGTGACGTGCAGGTCGGCGCGCGCGACCGCGGAGCCGAGCGCCTCGCCCAGCTGCGTCTCGTCGGCCGCGGCGGCCGCTCGAAGCCGCTGCGGCCAGGGCGCGGGCAGGTCGGCGGCGGCGGTGTCGGTGAGCGCGCGGACGGCGAGATCGGTCTGCGCGCGCGAGATCGCGCCCGGTGGGGGCAGCGAGGGAACGGCGCTCCCACCGCCACGGTCCTCGAGGCGCAGGCGGCGCAGCGGGTCCGGGCGCACCCGGCGCACCCACCGCACGAACGGCCAGCCGGTCGCCAGCGCCCCGCGGCGGCGGTGCGCGCGCTCGACGGCCGACACGACCCCTGGTACGCCCGCCGACACCCCGAGCGCGGCGGCCAGCCGCTCGCGCTCGGTGCGCCCGACCTCTCCGGCGGTGCCCACGCACGCGCCCTGCAGCGCGGCAGCGCGCTCGGTCACGTCGGCGCCGAGGCGCGCCACCGCCGCCTCGCGGGCCTTGACGCGGCGCGCGAGCTCGGCCTGCAGCTCGGCGACGCCCGTGCCGTCCTGGGCCGAGACGGCCAGCACCGGGGTGCCGGTCAGCCCGTCCGCCTCGAGCAGCCGGCCGAGGTCTGACCGGCACGCGCGCAGCGCGGCGCCGTCGAGGCGGTCGGCCTGGTTGAGGACGACGAGCATCGTGTCCGCGTAGGCCGCCAGCGGGCGCAGGTAGTGCTCGTGCAGCGCGCCGTCGGCGTACTTCTGGGGGTCGACGACCCACACGACGAGGTCGGCGAGGGCGATGACGCGGTCGACCTCCGCGCGGTGCGCCGACACGACTGAGTCGAAGTCGGGGAGGTCGAGCAGGAGCAGGCCGTCGAGGCCCGGGCCGGGCCGACGGTGGCGGCGGGGGACGTCGAGCCAGTCGAGCAGCGGGTCGCCGCCGTCGCCCCAGACAGCGGCGGTTGCGGTCGCGGTGGTCGGCCGGCGCACGCCGGCGCTGGTCAGCTCCTCGCCCGCCAGCGCGTTGAACAGCGTCGACTTGCCCGCGCCGGTCGGGCCGGCGAGCGCGACGACGGTCGCCTCGACGCCGAGGCCGAGCCGCGCGCCCGCCCGAGCGACGGCGTCCCGCGCCCGCTGCACCTGCTGCTCGTCCAGGCGCCCGTCGGCGAGCTCGACAGCATCGGCCAGCGCCGTGAGGCGCCGGTCGAGGTCGCCCGCGCTCACCGCGCGCGCTCCAGCGCACCCCGGGCCGCGGCCAGCGCGTCGATCGCGCCCGACACCTCGGCGGTCGCGGCCAGGCGCTGCTCGAAGCGCTCGGCGTCGATGGCGAGGATCCGCTCGGCGCGTTCGAGCAGATCCTCGCGTGCCCGTGCGGCCAGGCGGCGAACGACCTCGTCGCCGAAGAGGGCCTCGAGCAGCTTCTGCGAGAGCGCCGAGGTGCCGCCCGCCACCACGACCTCGGTGCCGGTCAGGCCGCCGGTGCTGGCGAACACCGCGACCATCACCACCAGCCCCGCCCCGTTGACGCCCAGCGACGCGATGCGTGCGGTCGCGCGCTTGCCCTGCCCCTCCTCGCGGACCATGTCGAAGACGAAGCGCTGCCACGACCGCACCTCGTCGGCCGTCGCCGCCACGAGCTCGGGCGATGCGGCGTCCACGCGCTCGCCGTCCTGCAGCAGCGCGTGGCCACCCGGGCTCTGGCGCCACTGGCGCGCGGTGCGCTCGGCGGCGCGGTCGGCCGCCGCGTGCACGACCGCTTCGACCCCGGCCTCCACGGCGCCCTCGAGGCCGGCCTGGCCCGCGGGGGCGCCGCTGACCAGCGCGCGGAGGCGGTCACGCACACGCCCGACGCGGCTCTCGAGCGCGCGCATGAGGTCGCCCGTCCCGACGACCTCGTGCCAGCGCGACAGCACCTCGCCGCGCAGGAGCGCGCCGTTGCGCACGGCGTCGTCGACCTC
>JBDTYI010000221.1:0-6454 GCA_040005775.1 Solirubrobacteraceae bacterium | reverse complement strand
CGTCGTCGACGATGCCGGGGGAGAGGCCGAAGCCGCCCATGGCGATCGCCGCGCGGGCGCGCAACTCGGCGTCGCCGGCCGCCTCGGCCAGCTCGACGGCGCTGCGCAGCGTGCCGCGCGCGGCGTCTCCGCCGGCCTGCATCAGCGCCTGCCCGCGGGCGAGCAGCAGGCGCCCGCGCCGCGCCTCGTCGGGTTCGGGCGCGTGAGCGAGGGCGGTGAGCGCGGCGTCGAAGAGCTCGGCCGCGCGTTCGTAGGAGAGGCCCGCGAGTGCCTCATGGCCCGCGCGCTCGGCGTACGTGAGTGCGCGCTCGGGGTCCGCGGCCGCGGCACCCTCGACGAAGTGGTGGGCCAGCTCGCTCGCCGGCGCGCCCTCGCGTTCGAGCGACTCGCCGACGGCGACGTGCAGCAGCGCGCGCCGCGCGCCGGGCAGGTCTCCGTAGATCGTCTCCCGGATGAGGCCGTGCACGAAGCGCAGGTGCGCGACGGGGCCGGGGGCGTCCTCGACGAGCTGGCCGACGACCGCCGAGTCGAGGCGCTCGAGCGTTTCCGCGCGTGTGAGCCCGGCGGCGCGGTCGAGCGTGGCCAGGGAGAAGATCCGCCCCTCGACGGCGCCGATCTCCAGGAGCTCCCGGGCCTGCGGCGGCAGCGGCAGCAGCCGCCGGCGGATCGCGTCGCGCACGCCGTCGGGCAGCGGCGGGCGGGCGCGCTCGTCCAGCGGGCGGCCCAGGCGGCGCTGGGTCGCGAGCAGGCGCACGACCTCGTCGGAGTACAGCGGGTTACCGTCGGTCAGCTCGAGCAGCGAGCGCACGAGGGCCTCCGACGGCTCGCCGCCGCTGCGGTGCAGCACCAGTGCGCGCAGGTCCTGGTCGGACAGGCCGCCGAGGTCCAGGCGCTGGCCGAAGCGCGCCAGCTCGCCGAAGATCGCCTCGAGCTCGGGATCGCGGCGCGGGCCGGCGTCGTGGTGGGTGGTGACGACGAGCACCCCCATCTCGCCGACCATGCGCGCGACGAAGGCCAGCAGCAGCAGCGAGGCCTGATCGGCCGATTGGAGGTCGTCGAGCACGATGAGCAGCGGCCGGTCGGCCGCGAGCGCGCGCAGGAAGATCGCGACGCCGTCGAAGAGGGCGAAGCGTGCGCGGTCGGACTCCAGCGCGTCGCCTCCCTCCGGCAGGCCGAGGCGTTCGCGCAGCTCGGGCGCGAGGCCGACGACCCAGCGGGCGCCGGGGCCGAGCGCGGCGCGCAGCTCGTCGTCGGTGGCGCCGGCGGTCAGCTCGCGGATGACCTGGACCCACGGCCAGAACGCCGGCGCCCCGCCGCCGTCCCATCCGCGCGCCCACACGACCCGCGCGCGGGCGCTGCCGGCCTGCTCGCCCAGCGCCTGCGCCAGCCGGGTCTTGCCGATGCCCGGTTCGCCCGTGAGCTGGATCAGCGCGCCGCGGCCGGCGGCCGCCTCGGCCAGCGCATCGGTCAGGCTCGCGAGCTCCGCGTCCCGACCCAGGAGCGGCAGTGCGCCGCCCGAGAACCGACCGCCCACCCCGCCACTGCTCCCCTCCTGCACGGCTGAAGAATACGTCCCTGGGGTTGACTGAGCGGGGAAATGGACCGATCGTCCGACAAACCATGGCGCCATCGCCGCTGACGATCCTGAGTCCCGTGCCGTGGTGGTGGGCGCTCTGGATTCGGGTCAGCTGGCCGCTGGCACGCCTCACCGGCTTCGTCGCCGCACCGCTGCAGAAGCTCTCGTTCATCCACGCCGCACGCTGGGGGCTCGTCGCGCGCTGGCCGCCCGACCGGGCGGCCCGCCGCGACCGCGGCGCGCCGCGGAGCCTGCTCTTCCTCACCACGTTCGACGGCTCGGCCGTGCAGTACATCGAGGCGTTCGTGCGCGTCGTCCCGGGCCGGATCATGGGGCTCTACGGGGGCGCCCAGGGGTTCCCGGGGGTGCGCCGGTCGCGCCCGGTCGAGCGCTACATCCGCGAGCACAGCCACCCCGTCGACCACTTCTGGTGCGCGTACCCCGACGCGACGGTGACCATGAAGCGCCAGGCGCTCGCGCTCACCGCGCACTACGACGCGTACCTCGCGAGCGACCGCTCCGACGCGGCCTGGCGGCGCTTCACGACCCAGGCGCAGACGCTGCTGTGAGCCGGCCGCTCGTGCTGCTGGCCGCCCTGCTCGACGGCGAGGACGCGGCGGCGCGCGCCGCGCTGCGCGCGCTCGGCGAGCCGTTCGCCCGCGTGCCCGGCACCCACCTCGTGCGCGTGCAGGTGCTTCAGCCGCCGCCGCGGCGGTGGCGCGGTCGCCCACGCCCCTACCTCCTGCTCGCCGCCGAGCACGACGGGCCGCCGGAGCCCTGGCTGGCCGCGGCGGGCCGCGAGCTCGACACGGTGCTCGCCCACTGCGCGTTCTGGCCGGGCGCCGGCGACCCGGCCGAGGTCGCGCGCTGGGCTCTCGAGCGGCGGGTCGACGTGGGCTTCTCCGTGGTGGCGACCGATGCGACGGTCGAGGAGGTCGGCGTCGCGCTGCACCGCCAGGCCGAGGTGCGCCGCCTGATCGCCGAGGAGCGCCGGCCGTGATCGACACCGCAGAGCTCCAGGGCGGCCTGCTGCGCGGCTACGGGCACCCGGTCGCGACGTGGATCTTCGCCGCGGTCGACGACCCCGCGGCCGCGCGGGTGTTCCTGGCCGCGCTCGCCGACGACCTGACCCCGGCGCGCGACTGGGAGGCCAAGCCGCCCGTCACCCGCAACGTCGCGTTGTCGTACCGAGCCCTGCGCGCGCTCCAGTTGCCGGCCTCGCTGCTGAACGGCTTCCCCGCCGAGGTCCGCGCCGGCATGGCCGCCCGCGCCCGGCTGCTCGGCGACCGGCCGGAGACCTTCGACGCGCCCTTCGACGCGGTCGAGGTCGTCGTCTCGCTCCAGGCGGCGACCCCTACGGCCCTCGCGGAGGCGGCGGACGCCACGCGCGCCGCGCTGGAGGCCGGCGGCCTGGCCGTGACCGGCGAGCAGCGCGGCGGCCTGCTCGACGGCAGTCGCGAGCACTTCGGCTTCACCGACGGCTTCTCCCAGCCCGCGATCGAGGGTTTCGCGCGCGAGGCCGTCCCCGGCCAGGGCGTGCCCTACCGGCGCCTCGGCTTCGGGCCGCTGCGCTGGCGGGCACTGGCGGCGGGCGAGTTCGTGCTCGGCGCGCCCGACGAGGACGGCGACCCGCCCCCGGCGCCGGCCGCGCCCTTCGATCGCGAGACGACGTTCGTCGTGTTGCGCAAGCTGCGCCAGGACGTCGCCGCGTTCCGCGGGCAGATCGCGCGCGAGGCCGAGCGCATGGGCCTCGCGCCCGAGACGCTCGCGGCGCGGCTGGTCGGTCGCTGGCCCGACGGCAGCCCGCTCGCGCTGCGCCCGGACGCGCCCGACGAGCGGCTGGGCAACGACCCCATCGCCGCAAACGACTTCGCCTACGGCGACGACCCCGCCGGGCTGCGCTGCCCGCGGGGCGCGCATGTGCGGCGGACAAACCCGCGCGACGCGCTGGGGTGGGACGGCAAGCTGACCGCGCGCCACCGGATCTTGCGTCGTGGGATGCCCTACGGCGAAGCGCTGGGAAACGGCGCGCCCGACGACGGCGCCGACCGCGGCCTGATCTTCGTCTCCGTCCAGGCGTCGGTCGCGCGCCAGTTCGAGATCGTCCAACAGCAGTGGTGCAACGACGGGAACGCGTTCGGCCTCGGCCACGAGCCCGACCCGATCGCGGGACCCGAGGCGACGCCGGCGCGCGCCATCGTGGCCACGTCGCCGCCGCGCATCACCGAACCGCTGCACAGCTACGTCGCGTGCCGCGGCGGCGAGTACCTGGTGGTGCCGTCACTGCGGGCGCTGCGCATGCTCCCCGCTCTCTGAGCCGATTGCAGAATCAGGCTCTGAACGGGCGTTGAACACCGTTCCACGCGGAGTCACGCCCCAGGGGCATGACCAGTCGTGAACATTCCCGCCGGCTTCTCCTGATCCTTCTGGCGTCGGAGGGGAGCGCCGATCGTCTCGGCACCCGGCCCGTGCGGCCGGCACGGCGGGTCGGTGCAAACAGGGACGTCGGGTCGGGCTCGGGAGCGGAGGAGATGCGCCGTTTCGTCTCGCCGCCCTCGCTGCGGGGGGCAGACCCGGCCTGACCGAAGGAGATTCACCGCCATCGGCGGTGAGCGATCGCGAGGTGGCCGCCGTCGGGGGGCTGGTGGCACTTCAGCCGGGCCGCAAGGGGGCAGGCCCGGCGCCTCGCATCGTCCAGCCGGACCCGGCCCGCTTGGATCGGACCTAGCGGGCCGGGATCCGCTGTTACAACCTCAGGTCAGGCTCGCCATCACGTGCTTGACGTGCGTGTAGTCCTCGAGCGAGTAGGCCGAGAGGTCCTTGCCGTAGCCGGACTGGCCGAAGCCGCCGTGGGGCATCTCGCTGGCGATCGGGATGTGGTCGTTGATCCACACGCAGCCGAAGCGCAGCGCCTTGGACACGCGCAGGGCGCGCCCGACGTCGCGCGTCCACACCGAGGAGGCCAGCCCGTAGGGCGTGCCATTGGCCCATCTGATGGCCTCGGCCTCGTCGGTGAACGGCTGCACGGTGATGACCGGGCCGAAGATCTCGCGCTGGATCATCTCGTCGGTCTGCTCGAGGCCGCTGACCACGGTCGGCTGCAGGAAGAAGCCGGGCAGGTCGGGCTCGGCGCCGCCGGTCACGATCTCGACGTGGTCGGGCTTGCGGGCCAGGAAGCCCTCGACGCGCTCGCGCTGGCGGGCGGAGTTCAGCGGGCCGAGCGTCGTGTCCGGCGAGCTCGTGTCGCCCATGACGTAGCCCTCGGCCTCCTTGGCCAGCCCGTTGACGACGTCGTCGAGGATGTCGGCGGACGCGAGCACGCGGGTGGCGGCCGTGCAGTCCTGGCCGGCGTTGTAGTAGCCGGTGCCGGCGATCGTCTCCAGCACCGAGGCGAGGTCGACGTCGTCGAAGACCACGACCGGCGCCTTGCCGCCGAGCTCCAGGTGGACCTTCTTCAGCGTCTTCGCGGCGTGCTCGGCGATCCACTTGCCGGTCTCGATCGAGCCGGTCAGCGAGACCATGTCGACGTCGTCGTGCTCGACGAGCGCGGCGCCGGGGTCGTTGCCGCCGGCGACGACGTTCAGCACGCCCTTGGGCAGGAACTCGGCGGCGATCTCGGCGAGGCGGATCGTGCTCACCGGGGTGGTCGGCGCGGGCTTGAGGACGATCGTGTTGCCCGCCGCGAGGGCGGGCGCGATCTTCCACACGGCCATCATCAGCGGGTAGTTCCACGGCGCGATCTGGCCGACGACGCCGATCGGCTCGCGGCGGATCCACGAGGTGTAGCCCTCGACGTACTCGCCGGCGGCCTTGCCCTCGAGGTTGCGCGCCGCGCCCGCGAAGAAGCGCAGATTGTCGACCATGAACGGGATCTCGTCGTCGCGGAAGGCGCTGATCGGCTTGCCGGCGTTGGCCGACTCGAGCTGGGCGATCTCGTCGGCGTTGGCCTCGAGCGCGTCGGCGATGCGGATCAGCGCGAGCGCGCGCTCGCCGGGGGTCGTGTTGCCCCACGTCTCGAACGCGGTGCGGGCCGCCTTGACGGCGCGGTCGACGTCGGCCCTGGTCGACGACGGGGCCTGGGCGATCTCCTCGCCGGTGGCCGGGTTGAGCACGGTGTCCGTGCCTCCCTCGGCCGCCTCGACGGACTCGCCGTCGATGAAGTTCTTCAGCGCTTGCGTGGCGGTGGCCATCGCGTCGGTCTCCTCTCCAAGGTGCAGGTCGGCGCAACGTAGCATCGTGCCGCGTGCCGATCGGGCGTACGTGGCGGTCCGGGCTCAGCCTGCGCGTCGCCGATGACCTACCGTGACAGTCGGGATTCGATACGGTGTGCGCGCCAACTACGTATTAGGGGACCCTAACTCGATGCGATCTGCAGTTCTCACCGCCGGCCTCACTGCCTCCTTCGCGCTCGCCGCGTGCGGGGGCGACGACAAGAGCGCGGCACCCGTGGCGTCCGCGAGCGCGGCGCGCACCGATGCGGCCGCGACGCGCGCGTCGCTGCAGAAGGCGCTGACCGAGGTGAAGGCCGGCGATCGCAAGGCCGCCGACAACACCGTCTCCGAGGGCTATCTTCAGCACTTCGAGGACGTCGAGGCCCCGCTGGACAGGGTCGACCACGCCCTCAAGGAGAAGCTCGAGGACGGGATCAAGACGGACCTGCGCGGCAAGATCAAGTCGGGCGCGCCGGCCCCCGAGGTCGAGCGCCTCATCGCGAGCCTCGACGCCGACCTCGCGACCGCGGAGAGCAAGCTCAAGTGATCCTCCGGCGGGCCCTGGCGATCGTGCTTGCCCTCGCGGCGGTGCTCGCCGTCGCGCGCGCCGCCTCGGCGGCCCAGGACGACCTGCAGCGGGGGCGCGCGGAGATCGAGAAGGCCTCCG
>JBDTYI010000220.1:0-3866 GCA_040005775.1 Solirubrobacteraceae bacterium | reverse complement strand
GGTGTGGGTCAACGGCTGGCGCACCGGCTCCTCCTCGGCGCCGATCGACCCGCTGCCGCTGCTGAAGAGCTGGGATACGGCCCGCTAGCGCAGGGGGATCTGGAGCTCGCCGGTGAGCCCGGTCGTCTCCACGCGCGCCCATGCGTTCAGCGCGCGGATCCGGCTGAGCACGATGCCGGGCAGGTAGGCCTTGAGCTGGTCGGGGCTGCCGGCGATCGTGAGCCCGCCGTGCGCGCCGGCGAGCGGCGGCGTGGCCGGCGCGGTGGCCAGCGCGCGCAGGTCTGCCCGCGGGTCGTTGGAGAGCATGAGCGCGGGGCCGTAGACGCCGGCTCGGGCGAGCAGCGCGCCGTTCTGCGTGATCGCGAAGGCGCCGTGGCGCTGGGTGATGCCGAGGCCCCCGATTAGGCTCGAGAACGTGTCGATCGCGTTCAGCTTCGCATCCCAGTCCCCCGGGTCCGGCGGCGTGGTGCGCACGCTCACGGTGCGCGTGTCGGCCGACGTCAGCGTCGCGGCCGGCCCCAGGTCCGACAGATTGGGCTTGACGATGCCCGGCAGCGAGTCGACCAGCGTCAGCGCCGGGACAAGGTCGGCCTCGCGAGCGAACGCGACGGTTTGCGCGGGGTCGCGCACGCCGACGGTGAGCGCTGCGTGACCGTTGGTCGGCGGCGCGGCGGGGCCCGTCGCGAACGGCAGGTCGGCGGCACTCAGGCCGACCGGCTCGGCGGTGACGCGGAAGGGCACCCGGAGCCCGTCGCCGGTGCGGGCGAGCACCGCGGCGCCGTCGCGCAGCGAGCGCCCCCAGCGTGTCGCCGCGAGCTTCGGCTCGCGCTGGCCCAGCAGCCGCCGCGGGTCGAAGGCGACGCGGGCGCCGGCGTCGGCGGGTAGCCCGTCGAAGCGCTTGACGAACGTGTCGCGCGCGTAGGCGGCCGGCGGTTCAGCGGCCTGGGCTGTGGCCGCGCGGGCGGCCGCGGGGTCGGGCGCGTAGAGCACGACGCCCTTGGCGCGCGTGGTGCCCGCGGGCGCCGGCTTGGAGGTGGCGAAGGCCAGCCACGCGCGGTTGCCGTCCAGTGCAATCGCCACCCGGCCGCCGAGCAGCGGATCGACGGCGTCGACGGTCAGCCGGCCGCTCGTGAGCCGCGGCGCAAGCTGCTGGACGGCGAGGGCGATCAGCGGCTGCTTGGTGTCGAGGTCGAGCACGACGGGCGCCCGCGAGGGCATGAACGCCAGCGGGTCGACGCGGTCCGTCGCCGGGGTGGTGTGCCGGTCGCGCGCGTGCAAAATGAGGACGGCGGCGATCGCTCCCGCGACGACCGCCAGGGCAGAGGCGATCAGCGGAAGCCGTTGACGCGACACGGCCCTGACGGTAGCCCGTCTGCCATCGTGCTTCTCTTGACGACGACGGGCGCAGGACTCGACGACCTCCACAGCGGACCTGGGGTAGGTGCGCAGGACCTCTCCCGGGCGGCCTCCGATCTGGCGGCGCGCATCCCCGAGCCACTCGCCGGCCTGGCCCGGCTCGCCTACAACTACCGCTGGTCCTGGCTGCCGGGCGGGACGAGCGTGTTCCGCTCGATCGACCCGCCGCGATGGCGCACGTGCGGGGGCAATCCGGTGCGGCTGCTCCAGGAGACATCCTCGGCTGCGCTCGCGCGGGCGGCGGGCGACGCGGAGCTGCTGGCGCAGGTCGCGGCGTTCGAGCAGACCGTCGCCGCCGAGCTCCGCGCTTCGGCCGCGCCAGGCCCCGTCGCGGCCGATCGCCCGGTCGCGTTCCTGTGCGCCGAGTACGCGGTGCACCAGTCGCTGCCGATCTACTCCGGCGGGCTTGGCGCGCTCGCGGGCGACATCCTCAAGCAGGCCTCCGATCGCCGGCTGCCGCTCGTCGCTGTCGGGCTGATGTACCGGCGCGGGTACTTCCGCCAGCGCATCGATGCCTCGGGGTGGCAGCAGGAGTACTGGGTGCCGACCGATCCCGAGCGCATCCCGGGCGCGGTCGTCACGACGGCGGACGGCGCCCCCCTCATGATCCGTGTCCGAGTCCGCGAACAGGACGTGCACGCCCAGATCTGGCGGATCGACGTCGGGCGCGTCCCGCTGTTCCTGCTCGACACCGACGTCCCCGCCAACGACGGCCTGGGGCGCCTCGTCGCCTCGCGCCTCTACGACAGCGACACCGACACACGCCTGGCCCAGTACGTGCTGCTGGGCGTCGGGAGCATCGCGGCGCTCGGGGCGATGGGGATCGATCCCGGCGTCGTGCATCTCAACGAGGGCCACGCCGCCTGGGCCACGCTCGCGATGGCGCGCGAGCGTACGGCCGCCGGAGCGACGTTCGAGGACGCGATCGTCGCGGCGCGGGAGCGAACCGTCTTCACCACCCACACGCCCGTCCCGGCCGGCAACGACACCTATCCGGCCGATCAGATCGGGGACACCCTCCGCGACCTCGCCGGCGAGCTGGGCGTCGATCCCGACGTCATCGTCCGGTTCGGGCGCACGCACCCCGACGACGGCGGCGAGCCCTTCGGCGTGACGCAGTTCGCCCTGCGCACCAGCCGGGCCGCCAACGCCGTCAGCCGCCGCCACGGCGAGGTGGCGAGGCGGATGTGGCGCGAGTTGTGGCCGGATCGGGCCGAGGAGGACGTGCCGATCACCCACGTCACCAACGGTGTGCACATCCCGAGCTGGATCGGGCAGCCGATGCGCGAGCTGCTGGACCGCCACCTGCAGTCCGATTGGAGGGCGCGCAGCGCCGAGCCCGAGACGTGGGCGCCGGTCGACGCGATCCCTGACGCCGAGCTGTGGGCCGTGCGCCAGGACCAGCGCCGGCGCCTCGTCGACTTCGTGCGTGAGCGCAGCGTCGCCGACCGAGTCGCCCGGGGCGAGCCGCGCGCGTACATCGAAGCCGCGGCGCGCGCCTTCGACCCCGACGTCCTGACGATCGGCGTCGCGCGGCGCCTGGCCACCTACAAGCGCCTGCACCTGCTGCTGCACGACCCCGACCGCGCGCTGGGCATCCTCGCCGGCGACCGGCCGGTGCAGATCCTGCTGGCCGGCAAGGCCCACCCGCGCGACGACGAAGCCAAGCGGATGCTGCAGAACCTGTTCGGCGTGCGCGACGCCCCCCGGGTCGGCGACCGCGTCGTGTTCCTGGAGGACTACGACCTCGGCGTCGCCGCGCGCCTGGTGCGCGGATGCGACGTCTGGGTGAACCTCCCCCGGCCGCCCATGGAGGCCAGCGGCACCAGCGGCATGAAGTCGATGGTCAACGGCGGGCTGCAGCTCAGCGTCCTGGACGGCTGGTGGGCCGAGGCGTTCGACGGCACGAACGGCTGGGGCTTCTCCGGTGACGAGGATCACGACCAGGAGAACCAGGACCGGCGCGACGCCGGCGAGCTCTACCGGCTGCTCGAGGACGAGGTCATCCCGGCCTTCCACGATCGCGGCGACGACGGGATCCCCCACGCGTGGATCGAGCGCATCAAGTCGTCGATGCGCACGCTCGGCCCGGCGTTCTGCGCCAACCGGATGCTGCGCGACGACGAGGCGCGCCTGTACGCCCCGCACCGGGAGCGGTGACGCTGCCAAGATGTCACGGCAGCGACGGCGGCGCAGGCGGTACCCTGCTCGGCGCTCCACGGCGAGTTAGCTCAGTTGGTAGAGCACACGACTGAAAATCGTGGTGTCCCCGGTTCGAGTCCGGGACTCGCCATCGCAAACGGTCCTGCAAATCAAGACCCGGCGCGGCTCGGCGCGAACTGCTGACAACGCAGACGCGCCATGAACCGCGGCCGGTACCCAATCGGGTACCCGAAGTGCTCATGGAGTCCACGGGTCGCGGTCATCGATGCTACGCCCGATGTCGAAGC
>JBDTYI010000219.1:0-2941 GCA_040005775.1 Solirubrobacteraceae bacterium | reverse complement strand
GGCCGCCGATTTGTCGCCGACCGCCAGACACGACCATCCGGGCCGATTCCTGCACACGAAATACCGACTCACGACCCTCGCGGCCTCACAACCGGGCCGCCTGCCACGTTGTAGGGAAGTGAGCGCCGCCGCCGCCCTTCCCCCGTTCTGGTCGCTGATCGAGCGCCACGGCGACGAGCTGCTCGCGCACGCCCGCCGGATGACCGACGACCAGACCGCCGAGGACGTGCTGCAGGACGCGCTGCTGCGGGCCCTGCGGGCCTATCCGCGCCTGCGCCACGGCGACCATCTGCGCGCCTGGCTCTACCGCGTGACCACCACAACCGCGCTCGACCTCCACCGCGCCCGCCGCCGCGAGGTCGTCACCGACGAGCCACCTGCCCTCCCGGTCGAGGCCGAGTACGACGACGGCGCCTTCGAGTCGCTGATCGCGCCGCTCGCCAAGTCCGCCCAGGACGCGCTGCGCCTGCGCTTCGTCGACGACCTCGACTACGACCGCATCGCGGTCGAGCTGGGCACATCCCCCGAGGCCGCGCGCCAGCGCGTGTCCACCGCCGTCCGAACCCTGCGAGAGAGGGTCACCGCATGACTCCCCTGTCCGACGCCTTCCTCGACCGGCTGGCCTCCGCCGCCGTGCGCGAGGGGCTTGCCGATGCCGTCTACACCACCCTCTCCACGCCGATCGGGCCGCTGGTCATCGTCCAGGGGCAGCACGGCGTGCTCCGGATCGCCTTCGAGGGCGAGCCGCTGGACGCCACGCTCGCCGGCGTGGCGGCCGGGGTCGGGCCGCGGATCGTGCAGTCCGACCGCGAGCTGGCCGCGACCCGCGACACGCTCTCGGCCTACCTCGAGGTCGACGACGAGCGGCTCGACCTGACGGTCGACTTCTCGCTCGTCGGCGGCCCGTTCCGCCGCGCCGTGCTGGAGACCCTGCACCGCGACGTCCGCCGCGGCGAGGTCGTCACCTACGGCGCGCTCGCCCGCCGGGCCGGCAACCCGCGCGCGGTGCGCGCGACCGGGACCGCGTGCGCCACCAACCCGATCCCGATCGTCGTGCCCTGCCACCGGGTGCTGCCTGCGTCCGGGCGCCTGGGCAACTACGGCGGCGGCCCGGAGCGCAAGCGCGTGCTGTTGACGCTCGAGGGCGCCCCCGTGCGCGCCTAGCTCACCGTGATGCGGATCTGGCGGATCACCACGGGCTGCGTCGGCGCCTCGTTGGCGTCGACCGCGAGGACGCCGATCTTGTCGACGACCTCCTGGCCCTTGGTGACCTTGCCGAGCAGCGCGTACTCGGGCGGCAGGCCGGCGTCCTCGCCGGTCACGACGAAGAACTGGCTGCCCGAGGCGCCGGCCGGGTCGGTGGCGGTCTTGGCCATCGCCACCACGCCCTTGCCGTAGGTCAGGTCGCTGGGTGGCGCCTCGGTCACCGTGTAGCCCGGCCCGCCTGAGCCGTCGCCGCTCGGGTCGCCGCCCTGGATCACGAACCCGGCCACGATGCGGTGGAAGGTGAGGTTGTCGTAGAAGCGCTTGCTGACCAGCGAGGCGAACGAGCCGCCGGTCTTGGGGGCGCGCTTCGGATCGAGCGTGAAGTCGAACTCGCCGCAGTTGGTGAGCACGCGGGCGACGTAGGTCTTGCCCCGCTTGAGCTCCTGCGTCGGCTTCGGGAGCTTGGCCTGGTTGGCCGGCTGGGGCTTGGGGACCTTCTCGCAGCCCGCCGCCTGGGCGGGCTCGGCCGTGTCGGTCGCGGTCGGCGCGGCCGCCGTCTTCTCCTTGTCCTTCCCGCCGCAGGCGGCGATCAACAGCGCGCACGCGAGCAGCAGCGCGACCGGCATGGGGAGCCTGGACATCGGGCCGATGATAATGAGGCCCGCGTGCCGCTCTCCGCCATCGCCCGTCGCTACGACCATTTCCTGATCGATCTCGACGGGTGCCTGTGGGTCGGCGAGGAGCCGACGGACCGCGCCACCGAGGCGCTCGCCGCCATGCGCGAGGCCGGCAAGGGCATCGTCTTCCTCACCAACGACGCCGGTCACACCCCCGAGGAGTTCGTGCGCAAGCTGTGGCGCCTCGGCTTCCAGGCGTCGCTCGCCGAGGTCGTGACCGCCGGCGCCGCGCTGCAGCTCTCGCTCGCCGGGCGCCAGGACGGCGGCGCGGCGTTCGTGGTCGGCTCGCGCGCGATCATCGAGCACGTCGCCGAGGCCGGGCTGCGGATCGTCAACAACACCGAGTTCGCGACCCGGGCCGACGTCGTCGTGATCGCTGACCACGAGGGGTTCACCTACGTCGAGCTGCGGGTCGCGACCCAGGCCGTGCTGCGCGGCGCGACGCTGATCGGCCTGACGCGCGACCGCACCTTCCCGATGCCCGACGGCCCGTGGCCAGGCGCCGGCGCGCTGCTGGCCGCGCTCGAGACCGCTTGCGACCGCACCGCGGACGAGGTCGTCGGCAAGCCGGAGCCGGGGATGTACGAGACCGCGCTCGACCGCCTCGGCGAGGGCAGGGTGCTCGCCATCGGCGATCGCCTCGACGCCGACGTCGCGGGTGCGCGGCGGGCAGGCCTGGACTCGGCGCTGGTGCTGACCGGGGCCACGGAGGCCGCCGAGGTCACCGGAGCGGAGAAGGAGACGGACGGCCCCACGTTCGTCGCCGACTCGCTGGCCGCTTTAGTGCTGACCCCGTGAGGCGCCGCCGCCACCAGACCCACCACAACCACTCGTCGAAGAAGGGCTACCGGCGGCTGCTCGACAAGCTGGCCGCGCACGAGGACGTCCACCGCGTCGCGACCGGCCGCGTCAAGCCGCGGATGGGCACAGGACGTCCCGTCGCCACGATCTCCAAGATCCGCGAGATCGAGTCGGGCCTCTCCATCACGATCAACACCGAGGGCGCGGTCATCGACGCCTACGTCGTCACGTCCGATCCGGCCGGGGTCGCGGCCTGG
>JBDTYI010000218.1:0-6196 GCA_040005775.1 Solirubrobacteraceae bacterium | reverse complement strand
GATCTCCTAGCGGAGATCACTCAGGCTCGCGCGGAGATGTTCAACCGCACGTAGTCGATCGTGATCGGACTGCCGCCGAGCCGCTGCACGACCTCGTCGACGAACGAGGCGCGCAGCGGCTCCGGCAGCCGTTCGAGATGGGCGCCGAGGTTGATCTCGGTCAGGTAGGCGTGCGGGTCCTCCGGCGCGACCGGGCGCTCCTGCAGCCAGGCTTCCGCGGTGCGGAAGCTCGCCGCGCGCAGACGCTCCTCGGTCTCGTGCGCCGCCGCGAACGTCCACGGCCGCTGCCAGGACGTGAAATGCGTCGCGAAGCGCTCGGTGGCGATCGTCGCCTCGGCCGCCGCGTGAACCGAGGCGATGTTGCCGCGGCCGCCGCACTGGGCCTCCAGCCGCCCACCCCGCTGCAGGTGCGCGCGCAGCCGCGCGAACAGGCGGTCGTGGTCGCCGATCCAGTGGAACGTCGCGGTCGACAGGATCGCGTCGGCCTGGACGCCGAGATCGAGCTCGAGCAGGTCCGCGACGTGCAGCTCGACAGACCGGCCCAGGCGCTCACGCGCCGCCTCGATCATCGACGCCGACCCGTCGACGCCGATGACGCGCCCGCGAGGCAGCCGCGCCGCCAGGGCCTCGGTCACACGGCCCGAGCCGCAGCCGGCGTCGATCGCCGTCTCGCTGCCCTGCAGCGTCAGGCGGCCGAGCACCTCGAGGCCCATCGCCTGCATGGGCGTGGAGAGCCGGTCGTAGGCGGCGCCGTCCCAGCCGCGCGAGGAGTTCTCCGTCACGCGCCTGACCCTAGTGCGTGGGCGCTATCGCGAGCAGGCGCGTCGGGCGATCGTACGCGTCGTCGGTCGGCAGGCGGTGGACGGTCCGGGCCGTCGAGCTCGACGATGTGCTTGACGTGGCGCCAACGGCGACCGCGTACGCCTCGGCGTCAGAACGGGCGTCGGCGATCGGGAGGCGTGCGTAACTGCTCGCCAGGGTGGCGAGGCGCCGCGGGCGGTTGCGCGACGCGGCCTCGGCAAGCATCGCGTGGATCCGCGCGCACGTGGTGACGCGCAGCCGGAGGGCCTCGCGGGTCGCGCGATCCAGGTCCCTGTCGTTCAGGCCCGAGGCCAGGTCGGCGAGCGCGCGCTCAGCCGTGGTGATCGGGAGGCCGTGGAGCTCGCTCGTGTTGCCGGAGAGGGTCGAGGAGCGGCAGACGAGCCGCCAGCTGTCCCAAAACGTCACACACTGGTCGCTACAGCGACCACGTGGTGACGTTTCGTCCCTCGAGGCGCTCACCCGCGTCCGAACAGGCGCTTGATGCGCTCCAGGAGGACCGAGAAGAACAGTGACAGGCCGTTGACGGGCTTCGCCGGGGTCGCCTTCGGCCGCGGCTGCGCGGGCGGCGGCGTGGCCGGCGACGGGGGCGGCGGCGCCGCGCCCGGGGCGCCGGCGGGCGCCGCGGCCGCGGCCGCGGCGGCCGCGGCGGGGTCGATGGGAGCGGGCTCGGCGGCCGCCTCCGGGCTCTCCTGCGCGAGCGTCTCCTGCAGGCAGTTGCCGAAGTCGCGCAGCATCCGCTTGGAGATGTCCTCGATCATTCCGCCGCGCCCGAAGCGCGCCAGGCGCCCGGTGATCGCGAAGTCGGTGTTGACCTCGACCCGCGTCGCGGCGCCCTCCTGCGCCATCGTCGAGGTGATCTTCGCGGTCGCGCCGCCCTGGCCGCGCTTGTCGGTGCCCTTCGCGCTCATCACCGCCGTGTGCGTGGCCTCGTCGAGCGACTCCATCCTCAGCCCGCCGCGGTAGTTGGCGGTGGTCGGACCGAGTTTGACCACGAACGTGCCCTGGTAGTTGCCCTCGTCGTCCTTGCCGGTGATCTCGGCGCCGGGCAGGCAGGGCGCGACGCGCTCGATGTCGACGAGCGCCTCCCACACCTGTTCGACGGGGGCGGCGACGGTGAACGACTGCTCGAGGTTCATGGCGTGATCTTCTCCAGATCTTGGGGCGTGTCGATGTCTATCGGATCGGCCAGACGGCCGGCTTCGAAGCTGCGGGCGCCGCCGAGCAGGTCGCGGAAGCCGCGGTCGCCGGACAACTCGCCCACGCGGGCGAGGGCGTCGGGGCCGAGGACGACCGGGTGCCCGGGGCGCCCGTCGTAGGTCGCGCGCGCCGAGCCGCCGCCCGCGCAGTGCAGCGCGGCGGCGATCGCCTCGGGCGTGACGCCGGGCTCGTCGCCGAGCACCACGACCACCGGTGCGCGGCCGGCCAGCGCGGACAGCCCGCAGCGCAGCGACGCCGCCTGCCCCTGCTGCCAGTTCGCGCACGTCACGGCCCGGCCGCGGCCCAGGTCGATCGCCGCCGCGATCGCCTCGGCCTCGGCCCCCAGCACGACCACCATGTCGTCGATCGCCTCGACGGCGGCCATCGCGTCCACCGCGTGCTGCAGCAGCGGTCGGCCGCGCAGCTGCGCCAGCTGCTTCGGCGAGCCGAAGCGCGACGAGCCGCCGGCGGCGAGGACCAGGCCGCCGGTCATTCGGCGCCCACCTCGTGGATGCGCCCCTCCGCGAAGCGCAGGCGACCGCCCTGGCGGCCGCGCCGCAGCGCGACGACCTCGGACATGATCGAGAGCGCGGTCTCCTCGGGCGTGATCGCGCCGAGGTCCAGTCCGATCGGCGCGCTGAGGCGGTCCATCTCCTCCCCGCTGAGGCCGAGCTCGAGCAGCCGCTCGTGGCGCTGGGACTGCATCCCGCGCGAACCCATCGCGCCGACGTAGGCGGCCTCGGAGCGCAGCGCGATGCCCAGGGCCGCGTCGTCGAGCTTCGGGTCGTGGGTGAGCACGGCGATCCACGTCGCCCGGTCGATGCCCCCGATCCGCGCGAAGCCCTCCTCGGGCCAGGCCGCGACCACCTCCTCTGCGTCCGGGAAGCGGTCCGGGCGCGCGAAGAAGCCGCGCGGGTCGATCACGTAGGGCCGCCAGCCGCTGACGCGCGCCAGCGAGCACAGCTCCCGCGCGATGTCGATCGCTCCGAAGATCACCAGGCGCGGCGGGGGGAACGTCGCGTCGACGAACAGGCTGCCGCGCTGCTCGGAGCGCTCGGCCCACATCAGCTCCACGGCGTGGTGCGCCGCGTCGTCGTCGATCTCGGGCGATCCGAGCGACCCGTGGCGCGCGCCGTCGGGCAGCACGAGCAGCTTCGCGCCGGCGGCGGGCCCCTCGAGCACGGTGACCAGGGCGCCGCGGTCGCCCGTGCGCGCCAGGTCGGCGAAGCGGCCCTGCGGCGTGCTCACGGCTCGTAGCGCTCCACCCACACGTCGATCTCCCCGCCGCACGGAAGCCCGACCGACCACGCCTCCTCGTCGGCGATGCCGAAGCTCATGAGCCGCGGATCGGCTCCGGCCAGCACCTCCTCGGCGGCCATCACGACCGAGCCCTCCACACAGCCGCCGCTGACCGCCCCGGACACTTCGCCGCTCGAGCTGATCGCCATCTTCGCCCCGGCCGGCCGCGGCGCCGAGCGGCGCACGGCGACGACGGTGGCCAGCGCGACGCGGTCGCCCTTGGCAGTCCACGCGTCGACGTCCCTCAGCACGTCCCTCATGTCGTGTCCTGGAGGATCTCGGCCAGCGCTGCCAGCGAGGCGAGCGAGTTGCCGGCCAGGAAGTGATCGGTCTCGGGCAACGCCGCGGCCATGCCCCGCGCGAGGGGCTCGTACCCGGGTGCGGCCTTGAGCGGGTTCAGCCAGATCACGCGGTGCGCCGAGCGGCGCAGGCGACCCATCTCACGCGCGAGCTCGTCGGGATCGCCGCGGTCCCACCCGTCCGACAGGATCACGACGACCGCGCCGCGCCCGATGCGCCGGCCGTACTCGCGGTTCAACGTGCTCAGCGACGCACCGATGCGAGTGCCCCCCGACCAGTCGACCACTGCCTCGGCCGCGCGCCCCAGCGCCCGGTCGGGGTCGCGCTCGTCGAGCTCGCGCGTCAGCCGCGTCAGGCGGGTGCCGAACGCGAACGCCTCGACACGCCGGTGGGCCGCGACGGCGGCGTGCAGGTACTGCAGCAGCACGCGCGCGTAGGGCGCCATCGAGCCCGACACGTCGCAGACGAGCACCAGCCGGCGCGGCCGGGTGGCGGGCTCGCGCCAGCGCCGGTGCAGCGGATCGCCGCCGGTGCGCAGCGAGGCGCGCAGCGTGCGCTGGAGGTCCGGGCGCGCGCCGCGGCGGGGCGCCGCCGTGGTGCGCCGCGAGCGCCGGGTGGGCCCGCGGCGGGCTAGGCGCGCGATCGCAATCCGCGCCAGCGCCCGCTCGCGCTCGGTGTACTCCGCGAAGTCCTTGTCGAGCAGCAGCTCGGCGTCGCTGTAGGCCGCCGGGCGCATCGCCGGGTCGGGATCGGGCGCCAGGCCGCTGCCCTCGTCGCCGCCGGCCACCCGCGGTAGGGCGGCGCCGGCGCCGGCGAGGTCGGGCGCCGTTGGCGGCGTGGGCGGGCGGAACGTGGTCGGGGCGCCGAACACGGCGGCGAAGGCGGTGTCGAACAGCGGCAGGTCGGCGCGCCGCGAGCACAGGACCGCGCGCAGCGCCAGGTAGGCGTCGGTGCGCGACGCGGGCACGGCGCCCAGCGCGAGCGCGGCGGCCTCGACCTCGCCGGTCCCCACGCGAGCGCCTCCGGCGCGCATGACTCGCGCCACGTTCACGACTTCGTCGATCATCAGTCGCCGAGCACTCCCGCGGCCCGCACGCGGTCGATGTCCTCGCGGACCTTCAGCGCCACGCCGAGCGTGTCGTCGAGCGTCGCCTCGGGCAGCGCGCCGAGCGCCTGGGCCCAGGCGATCGTCTCCCCGACCCCCGGCTGCTTGTAGAGCTCGGCGCCACGCAGCGTGCTCACCGCCTCCACCACGCGCGCGACGACGGCGTCCTCGGCCCCGGGCAGCCGCGCGCGCACGATCTGCGCCTCGCGCTCGGGCGCCGGGTAGTCGATCCAGTGATACAGGCAGCGGCGCTTGAGCGCGTCGTGCAGCTCCCGCGTGCGGTTGGACGTGAGGAGCACCAGCGGGCGGTGCAGCGCTTCAATCGTGCCGAGCTCGGGGATCGTGACGGCGAAGTCGCTGAGCAGCTCGAGCAGGAACGCCTCGAACTCGTCGTCGGCGCGGTCGATCTCGTCGACGAGCAGCACGACGGGCTCGTCGGACTCGATCGCCTCCAGCAGCGGCCGGCGCAGCAGGAAGCGCCGGGAGAAGAGCTCGCCGTCGTCGACGCCGCCCTCCGCGGCACGCAGCGCCAGCAGCTGGCGTGCGTAGTCCCAGTCGTAGAGCGCCTGATGGACGTCGATGCCCTCGTGGCATTGCAGGCGAATCAGCCGCGCGCCCGTCGCGGCCGCCATCGCCTTGGCCACCTCGGTCTTCCCCACCCCCGCCTCGCCCTCCAGCAGCAGCGGCGCGCCCAACTCACCGGCCAGGAACACGGCAGTCGCCAGCGCACGGTCGGCGAGGTAGCGCTGCTGGGCGAGCGCCTCGCCGACCGCGTCGGGCGACAGGAGGGCGGCGTGCCTGGTCAGGCCGCCGCGGCCTCCTCCAGCGCGCGGCGCGTCAGCACCCGCGCCAGGTGGCGCTTGTACTCGGGCGTCGCGTTGAGGTCGCCGACCGGCTCGGCGCCCTCGTCGGCGTGCTGCGCGGCGTCGGCGATGCGGTCGGTGCCCTGCCCACGCAGCGCCTGCTCCACGGCGGTCGCGCGCAGCGGCGTCGAGCCCATGTTGGTCATCGCGACGCGCACGTCCTCGATCGAGCCGTCGCCGGCCTTCTTGACCATCGCGCAGATGCCGACCATCGCCCAGTCCTCGGCGCGGCGGGTGAACTTGACGTAGCTCGACCCCCAGCCGTCGAAGGCCGGGACGCGGACCTCGGTGACGATCTCGCCCTGCTGGACGGCCGTCGTCAGGTAGTCGATGAAGAACTCGCTCGCCGCCACCTCGCGGGTACCGCCGTCGGCCTGCGCGATCGTCAGCGTGGCCTCGCAGGCGAGGCTGACCGCCGGCAGGTCGGACGCCGGGTCGCCGTGGGTCAGCGAGCCCGCCACCGTCCCGCGGTTGCGCACCTGCTGGTCGGCGATCAGCGCCGCCGCCTTCCCGAGCGCGCCGAGGTCGGCGTTGCCCTGAACGTCGGCGTGGCGGGTCATCGACCCGATGCGCCAGTGCCCGTTCTCACGCTGCACCCCCCGCAGGCCCG
>JBDTYI010000217.1:0-2331 GCA_040005775.1 Solirubrobacteraceae bacterium | reverse complement strand
ACGAGGAAGCCGAGGATCACGGCGACGACCGGGTTCACGTAGGCGTAGGTCGCGACCTTCGAGATGCGCACGTTGCCCAGCAGCCAGCTGTAGGACGTGTAGGCCAGCCACGAGCCGAAGCTGATCAGGAAGGCCAGCCCCGCCCATGACCGCAGGCTGATCGCGCCGACGTCGAGGTCGGACGGCTCGCCCGCGAGGAGCGCGGCCAGGGCGAGGATCAGCCCGCCGAACACCAGCTGCCAGGCGACGGCGACGAGGCGGTCGGCGGGCATCGCCAGGCGCGGGGAGACGAATGAGCCGGTCGCCCACAGCGACGCGGCGAGCAGCAGCAGCGCCATCGAACCGAGACCGGCGCCCGCCGGGCGGCTGCCCGGCAGCAGCAGCACGGCGAGGCCCACGAGGCCGAGGGCCACGCCCGCGTAGGTGGGGGCGCCGACGCGCTCGCGTCCCGCGGTCGCGCGCAGCACCACGACCCACAGCGGGATCGTCGCTACGAGCAGCGCGGCCAGTCCGCTGGGCACGTGCTGCTCGGCCACCGTGACCAGGCCGTTGCCGCCGGCGGGCAGCAGCAGGCCCATGAGCGCCGCGCCGGCCAGGGCGCCGCGGCCGGCCCGGATCGAGCGGCCGCGCGCGGCGAGGAACGCAAGCATCACCGCGCCGGCGATGAGGAAGCGCGCGGACGCGCCGATCAGCGGTGGGATCGTCTCGACGAGCAGGCGGATGCCGACGTAGGTCGAGCCCCAGACGACGTAGACCACGCCCAGGTTCGCCCACACCACAGCCGAGGAGGGAGGTGCGGTGGTGCGGGCGACCGTGGCGCTGGGCGTCAAGCGCGCGCGGGGCGCTCGCGGGCCCGCAGGCCGCGCCGCTGCGAGCGGAGGTGGCCGGTGCCGTGCATAAGCGCGGCCCGGGTGTGCAGCAGCGCGACGTCGCCGGCCGTCGGGAGGAACGGGTCGGCGATCGTGCGGCCGTCACTCAGCGACAGGGCGGCACGTGGGTGGCCGTCGTGCTCGGCGACGAGGACCTCGCCGGCCAGTGGACGGGCGGAGTCGAGAGCGGCGAGGCGGGCGAGGCCGGCGATGTCACCGGTCACGGCCCGGCGGATGACGATGGTGGAAGTGGGGCTCATGGAGGACATGACGTCAATGATCCCGCCGCCGTGATAGAAGCACAAATGGACTTTCCTGGAGTCGCTGATAAGCTCGCCTAATGCTCGACGTCCGCCGCATGAGGGTCCTGCGCGAGGTCGCCGGCCGGGGTTCGTTCTCCGCCGCCGCCGAAGCCCTGGACTACACGCAGTCCGCGATCTCCCAGCAGGTGGCCGCCCTGGAGCGCGAGGCGGGCACCAAGCTCGTCGAGCGCGGCTCGCGTGGGATTCACCTGACCGAGGCCGGCCGCGCGCTCGTCGCCCATGCGGATGTGATCCTCGCCCGCCTCGCCGACGCGGAGGCCGAGCTCGAGGCGATCGCCGGCCTGCGCGGCGGGCGGCTGCGGCTCGGCGCGTTTCCCAGCGCCGGCGGCACGATCATGCCCCCGGCGATCGCGCGCTTCCGCGAGCGCCACCCCGGCGTCGAGCTCACGCTCACGCCGACCGAGCCCGAGGACGGCACCGACCTCCTGCGCAGCGGTGACCTCGACATCTCCCTGGACATCCGCACCAGCTTTGCCGCCAACCCCGACGATGGCATCGACCGCGTGCCGCTGCTCGCCGACCCGATGTACGTCGCGATGCCGATCGACCACCCGAAGGCGGCCAAGCGCACGCTCAAGCTAGAGGACCTCTCCGACGAGAGCTGGATCCTCGGCTCGACGGGCTCGTGCCCGGACGCCTCGATCTTCCTGCGCTCCTGCCAGGTCGCCGGCTTCGACCCGAACATCGTCTTCAACTCCGACGACTACCCCTCGATACAGGGCTTCGTCGCCGCCGGGATGGGCGTGTCCTTCATCCCCGACCTGGCCCTCATGTCGGTCCGCGACGACATCGTCGTGCGCTCGCTCGGCGCCCGCGCGCCCACGCGCCACATCGTCGCGGCGACGCTCAAGGGCTCCTACAAGTCGCCCGCCAAGCAGGCGATGCTCGACGTCCTGGTCGAGGTCGGCGAGGAGTTCTCGGCCGGGCGCGCACAGCTGTCGCTCGCCTCCTGATCGTTCCTGTCACAATCCCAGACGAACGTCACCGTTCATTCGACATCTGACAGGAGCACCATGGAAGCCAGTACCGCCGTCGAGAACGCCACGGCCGCCGCCGCTGGCGGCGAGGATCGCCCCCCGTTCTCGCTCGAGCTGAGCCAGGACCAGAAGGACATCCGCGACTGGGTCCACGGCTTCGCC
>JBDTYI010000216.1:0-8216 GCA_040005775.1 Solirubrobacteraceae bacterium | reverse complement strand
GTCATCAGCGTAGATGCTCCACTCCACCCAGCGGTTCAAGCCCGGCGCCCACCCGGCCGATGTAGCGCGGGTGAGCGCGGAGCCCACGGTCCAGCCCCAGGCCGCCAGAGCGAAGCTCCTCGAGCGTCAGCTCGCTGAGCAGCGCACCCTGACCGAGACCGCCACCAGTGTGGCCCGCGGCACCGCCGCCGAGCAGATCCTCCCGCGCGCGCTGCACGCCGCCGCCTCGTTGTCGGGCGCGTCGTCGGGCCTGGTCCTGCGCCTGCGCGGCGCCCAGAGCGCCGAGGTGCTCGCCGCCTACGGCGATGCCCCGGATGTGCCCCTCGTCGGGGCGATCCTCGATCTTCAGCCCGACGGGCCGGTGCGGCGCATGACACCGGCCGACCGCGTCGTGCGCACCGACGAGCGGCTGTCGGCCCCGGTGGTCGTCGGCGGCGGCGTCTGGGGCGCGCTCGCGCTGACCGGCGCCGAGGAGGGTCCCTTCGCCGAGGACCGCATCGCCGCCTTCGCCGAGCTGGCGGGGCTGGCCGTCGCGGCCGCCGCCGCGCGCGACCGCCTCTTCGCGGCCGCCGCCGCCGACCCGCTGACCGGGCTGCTCAACCACCGCGCCTTCCACGAGCGCCTGGACGAGGAGACCGCGCGCGCGCAGCGCCACGGCCGGCCGCTCGCGCTCGCCATCGTCGACGTCGACGGTTTCCGCGCGCTGAACGACTCCGTCGGCCACGCCGCCGCCGACGAGGTCCTCGTCGAGATCGCCCGCCGCCTGTGCGCCGCGGTGCGCGCCGAGGACGTCGTCGCCCGAGTCGGCCACGACCAGTACGCGCTGCTGCTGCCCGAGACCACGAAGCTCCAGGCGCTCGCGCTCGTCGAGCGCGGCCGGCGCTCGGTCTCCGCGTCGCCGATGCCCGCCGGCCGCTGGGTCACGCTCTCGGCCGGCATCGCCGACCTCGACGACGACGCCGACGGCGAGATCTACCGGCTCACCGACCGCGCCCTGTACTGGAGCAAGGCCAACGGTCGCGACCGCACGTGGCTCTATGACGCCGACGTCGTGCGCGAACTGAGCGCCGAGGAGCGCGACGCGAACCTCGAGCGCGGGCAGGCGCTCATGGGCGTCAAGGCGCTGGCGCGCGCGATCGACGCCAAGGACCCGGCGACCAGCCAGCACTCCGACCGCGTCGCACGGATCGCGGTCGGCCTCGCGGGCGAGCTGGGCTGGAGCCCGGACCGCATCGCCCTCCTGCGCGAGGCCGCGCTCGTCCACGACGTCGGCAAGCTCGGCGTGAGCGACCAGATCCTCCTGAAGCCCGCCCTGCTCACCGCCGAGGAGCAGGAGGCGATGCGAACGCACGCCCCGCTGGGCGCCGAGATCGCCGGCGAGGTGCTCGAGGCCGAGCAGGTCGCTTGGGTGCGCCACCACCACGAGCGTCCCGACGGCCGCGGCTATCCCGACGGCCTCATTGCCGAGGAGATCCCGCCGGGCGCAGCGCTCATCGCGCTCGCCGACTCGCTCGACGTGATGGTCTCCGACCGGCCCTACAGCCGCCCGAAGTCCTGGCGCGAGGCCATCGACGAGTGCCAGGCCCTCGCCGGCCGCCAGTTCGATCCCGACGCGGTCCGCGCGCTCCTCGCGCTGGCCTCGGCGGGCGCAATCGCCTAGCCGGTCGTCCGCAACCGCTCACAGCGGCTGGCGAGCGGGGCGGCTGGGAGCGTTTCGGTGGTGACGAGGCCGGCGTGGGCGGTCGCGCGCTCGACGGCCGGCCACCAGCGGGCGACGTTCTCGGGCGCGTCGACGGCGACCGTGACCATCGGCGCGCGCCGTCGCACCTGCCAGAGCACGTCGCCGTGGGGTTCGTGATCGCCGTGATAGCCCCAGATGCCGCGCAGCGCCGTCGCCCCGACCGCGCCCGCGTCGCGCAGCGCGCCGACGAGCCGGCCCGGCTCGCGGGAGTAGACGGTAATCTTCTGGCGCGAGCCCGGCGCCCCGTCGTGGTCCGGCGAGCCGACCGCGGCGCCGTCGCGGCGCAGCACGCGCACGCGCTCGACCGTCGCGAAGGACGGTGCGAGCTCGGCCGCGGCGGCGGCCAGCGCGCCGCCGTCGCCGACCGAGAGGACCATCATGGGCACGTCCGGGTTGGCGCCGAAGAACGTCGCTCGCCGCCGCTCGCCGCCGGCGGTGCCGTCGACGCCCAGCAGCACGGTCGCCCCCGCCACGCCGTGGCGGCGCAGAGCGCTCACGGCGGCGCGGTGGGCGTCGCCGCGGCCCAGGTACAGCGTCAGCTTGGCCTCCGCCGGGAACGCGGCGCCCTCCAGCAGTTGCGCGCGCTCGGTCGTCACCAGGCCCTTGCTCAACAACGCCCGCGCCTCGGCCGCGACCGGCGCCATGCGCTCGGCCGCGTCGACGGCGATCGACACGACGGGCAGGTCCTCGCTGAGCGTCAGGAGCCGGTCGGTGCGCAGGCCGTGCGCGGCGCCGAAGCCCTGCGCGCCGCGCAGCACGATGCTCGTGTGCAGGCCGTGGCGGGCGTAGAGCGCGGCCAGCGCGTCGGCCGCGAACGCGCCGTGGGCCCGGTCGCGCTCGCCCAGGTACGTCGTGAGCTTGAGCGCGTCGTGGGTCACAGCCCCCGCCCCAGCGCGCGGCCGAGCGCCGCCCCGGCCAGACCGAGCACCAGCGAGCCGGCGAGGTTGGCCGCCGCCGCGGCCCCGCGGCCGTCCTCGGCCAGGCGGTGGGACTCGAACATCCACGTCGAGAACGTCGTGTAGCCGCCGAGCAGCCCGGTGCCCACGACCTCGGCGGCGTCGTCGCCGGGCGCAAGGCCGACGAGCAGCCCGAGCAGGAACGCGCCGCTGAGGTTCACGGCGAGCGTGCCCAGCGGCAGACCGCGGCGGGTGCGGCCCGAGACCGCGCCGTCGAGCAGCAGCCGGCCGACGGCTCCCGCGCCACCGGCCACGGCCACCCCGAGGGCGACCAGCGGCGTCACGGCGCCACCCGTGCGCGGCGCACGAGGTTGGTGGCCACCGCGACGGCGACGACGCCCGCGGCGAGGCTGGCAGCCGCGTAGGCGACGGCCAGCGCGACGTGCCGGGCGTCGAGCATCTCCAGCAGCTCGACCTGGAACGCGGAGAACGTGGTCAGCCCGCCGCAGATCCCGGTGCCGATGAACGGCCGCCGGTAGGCCGACAGCGGCAGGCGTTCCTGCAGGCGCGTCGCCGCCCAGCCGAGCACCAGCGCGCCGGCGACGTTGACCGCGAACGTCGCCCACGGCCAGGCGCCGGGATCGTGGGGGAGAGCGTTCTCCAGCAGTGCTCGCGCGAGCGCGCCCAGCGCGCCGCCGGCGAACACCGCAGCCAGCTCGCGAGGGTCGGCGCGCATGGTTCGGAGTCCTATCGGACGCGGCCGTGCCGGGCTTCGCCACGGGTGTCACAAGCGTGTTACAAAGTCCTCGATCTCATGCTAGGGTGCAAACAGGTTGTCGGTGGGGGAACCCGAGCCCGTCAGCAGCCTGGCCCGCGCGACCGCGCGGGCCTTCGCGTCTATAGGCTGCACCGTCGCGGTGCGCCCCAAGACCGACCATGCCCGAACTTCCCCCCGACCACGACGACGCCGCCGATGACCACCCCACCCCGGGGCAAGCCGCCGATGCGCGGAGCGGTGGCCGGCATGATGCTGCTGGGCATGATCCTCACGGGCGTCGCGATCGGGCTCGGCATCGGACTTCTCGTCGGCGCCGTGGCGCCGTTTGTGGCTCTCGGCGCGCTCGCCGGGATCGTCGGAGGGACCTTGGGTGTCATCCAGCGCTTCCGTGATCTCTGAGCCGCTCGCCGCGCTGCGCTGGATCGACGTGATCCTCGTGGTCGCCGTCGCGCCCTTCGTACTGCTCACCGGCGTGCCCGCGCTGGGCTACGTCGCCGGTGCCGGCGCCTGGATCCTCACCCGCCTGCTCGCCACGCTCGTCGAGCGCCGCGCCGCCGCCTCGGCGGACCCGAAGACGGTCGCGGGGCTCATGCTCTTCACGGGCTTGGGACGCGCCTGGCTGCTGGGCCTTAGCATCCTGGTCGTCGGGCTGGCGGGGAGCCGCGAGGATGGGCTCACCGCGGCGATCGTGATCGCCGCCGCGTTCACGCTGTACCTCGCCCTCGGCATCGCAATGGGTCCCAAGCGGAGGAAGTCGGCGTAACCATGAGCAGTCGCAGAAAACTCCTGCTGGGCATCGGCGGCTTCTATCTGTTCTCGATCATCGCCGTAATCGTGATCTTCGGCGCCAAACGCCAGGACAACCCCGCGTTCAAGCCCCAGAACGAGTTCAAGCTGAACAACTGGGTCGACCTCGGCGTCTTCTCGATCAACAAGGCCGTGCTCTACGTGATCGCCGCGGCGATCCTCACGGTCTGGACGATGACCTACATCTCCAAGCGCATGCAGGACCGCCCCAATCGCGTTCAGACCGCCGTCGAGGTGCTGTACACGACCATGCGCGACAACATCACGCGCGGCAACATGGACGACCGTATGGCGGCGAAGTGGTTCCCGTTCATCGGCGCCCTGTTCCTCTTCATCTGGTTCTCGAATCTCATCGGCTACATCCCGCTGCCGACGAACTCCGAGGAGACCTTCAACCTCTTCGGCGCGGACATCCCGGCCTTCGCGATCTACGCGGCGACGGCGAACGTGTCGGTGCCGCTCGTGCTCGCGCTCGTGGTGTTCGTCGCCTACAACGTCGAGGGCGTCCGGGCGAAGGGCGTGGGGGGATACCTCAAGAGCCTCGTGCCCAAGGGTGTGACCGGGCCCATGGTGGGCTTCATCTTCGTCCTGGAGTTCGTGTCGAACTTCATGCGGTTGATCTCGCTCTCCGTACGTCTCTTCGCCAACATCCTCGCCGGCCACCTGATCATCCTGTTCATGTCCGGCGGCCTCGCCGTCCTGCTCGGCCTCGAGGTCCTCGGCGTCTTCACCCTGCCGGCCGCGATCATCCTGTTCCTGTTCGAGGTCGGCCTGGTCGCCACCCTTCAGGCCTTCATCTTCGCCACGCTTTCCGCCATCTACCTCGGCGGCGCCGTCGCCGCCGAACACTGATCCAAAGGAGTCCCGTGCACACGCTGCTGTCCTTCATCTCCATCCTCGCGCAGGCCGACGCCGGCTCGAAGGCCGGTAAGGCCATCGCCCTCGGCGTGGGCGGCGGTCTCGGCGCCGTGGGCGCCGGCATCGGCATCGGCACCATCTTCGGCAAGGTCATCGAGTCCGTGACCCGCCAGCCCGAGATGCGCGACGAGATCACGTCCATCCAGTGGCTGGGCTTCGCGCTCACCGAGGCCTGCTTCTTCTACGGCCTCGTCGCGGGCCTGATCGCCTTCTTCCTCTAGGTCGATGACGCCCGTTCTGGCCGCCTCCGAAGGCGGATCCGGCAGCTTCCTGGTCTCCCCCAACGTGGGGCTGATGATCTGGACGCTGCTCGTCTTCGCGATCTCGCTCTACATCCTCAAGAAGGCCGCGTTCCCGCGCATCCAGGAGGCCCTGGACAAGCGCCAGCACGCGATCGAGGAGTCGATCGACAACGCCGATCGCGCCCGCAGGGAGTCGCGGGAGCTGCTGGACGAGTACCGCGAGCGCCTCAAGGACGCGCGGTCCCAGGCGGACGAGATCGTGGCCCGCGCCCGCAAGGCGGGCGAGAACCACGAGCGCGAGTCATTCGAGGACGCCAAGGCCAAGCGCGAGGAGCTCATGGAGCAGACCCGGCGCGACATCGAGGCCGAGACGCGCCGCGCGATCCAGGAGATCCGCTCCGAGGTGGCCGACCTCACCGTCGCTGCGACCGAGAAGGTCACGCGCAAGTCGCTGAACGAGGACGACCAGAAGCGCCTCGTCGAAGAGGCGCTCAGCGAGCTGGACTTCTCCGCCCTGGCCAAGGACAGCAGGAACTGAGATAGCCATGGAGGAGATCGCCCAGGTCTACGCGCGCTCCCTGTTCGAGGTCGCCGACGAGCACGACAAGCTCGACGACGTCCGCGAGCAGCTGGGCGAGCTCGCCGACGCGATCGGCGACTCCCGCGAGCTGCAGACGTTCTTCTTCTCCCCGTACTTCTCGACCGACGAGAAGAAGGAGGGCCTCGACAAGGCCGTCTCGGGCATGGACGACACGCTGCGCAACTTCGTCGGCCTGCTGCTGGAGAACCACCGCATGCCGGTGATCTTCCGCGTCCGCCGCGCCTACGAGGTCCTCTGGGAGGACCGCAACCAGCTCCTCCCCGTCCAGATCACCAGCGCCATCGACCTGGACTCCTCCGTCGCCGACCGCATCGGCAAGGAGATCGGCGAGCAGACCGGCCGCAAGGTCGAGCTGACCCGGACGACGGACCCCGACATCCTGGGCGGCATCGTCCTGCGGGTCGGGAACTCCATCCTGGACGCCTCGATCCGCAACCGACTCGAAAACCTTCGCAAGCAGGTCGCAAAAAACTGACGTCGTCCGAGATCGCCGCCCGCGGTGATCGAAGGCCGAAACTGGAGTTTCTTCCCATGCAGATCAAGCCAGACGAGATCACCAGCATCCTCAAGAGCCGCATCGAGGGCCTCGCCGAGGGCGAGGCCGACCTCACCGAGGTCGGCACCGTCCTGTCCGTGGCCGACGGCATCGCCCGTGTGCACGGCCTGGACAACTGCATGTCCTTCGAGCGCCTCGAGTTCCCCCACGACGTCACCGGCCTCGCGCTGAACCTCGAGTCCGACAACGTCGGCGTCGTGCTGTTCGGCGAATGGGAGAAGATCGTCGAGGGCGACACCGTCAAGCGCACCAACTCGCTGCTGGAGATCCCGGTCGGCAAGGAGCTGCTCGGGCGTATCGTCGACCCGCTCGGCCGCCCGCTGGACGGCAAGGGCGACATCAGCAGCGACCAGGTGCGCCCGGTCGAGGTCAAGGCGCCGGGCATCGTCGCCCGCCAGCCGGTGACCGAGCCGCTGCAGACCGGCCTGAAGGCGATCGACTCGATGATCCCGATCGGCCGCGGCCAGCGCGAGCTGATCATCGGCGACCGCCAGACCGGCAAGACCGCGATCGCGATCGACGCGATCATCAACAACAAGGACAACGACGTCGTCAGCGTCTACGTCGCGATCGGCCAGCGCATGGCCACCGTCGTCGGGATCGCCCAGATCCTGGCCGACGCGGGCGCGCTGGACTCGACGATCATCGTCGCCGCGCCGGCCGACGAGGCCGCGCCGATCAAGTTCCTGGCGCCCTACGCGGGCTGCACGATGGCCGAGTTCTTCACCTACGAGGGCGGCCACGCGCTCACGGTGTACGACGACCTCACCAAGCACGCCTACGCCTACCGCCAGATGTCGCTGCTGCTGCGCCGCCCGCCGGGTCGCGAGGCCTACCCGGGCGACGTCTTCTACCTCCACAGCCGCCTGCTGGAGCGGGCCGTCAAGCTCTCCGACGACCTCGGCGGCGGCTCGATGACCGCGCTGCCGATCATCGAGACGCAGGCCGGCGACGTGTCGGCCTACATCCCGACGAACGTCATCTCGATCACCGACGGGCAGATCTTCCTGGAGTCCAAGCTCTTCTACTCGGGCGTCCGCCCGGCCATCAACGTCGGCATCTCGGTGTCGCGGGTCGGCGGCGCGGCGCAGATCGCGCCGATGAAGAAGGTCGCCGGGCGCATGAAGCTCGAGCTCTCCCAGTTCCGCGACCTCGAGGCCTTCGCGCAGTTCGGCTCAGACCTCGACGCCGACACCCAGAAGACGCTGGCGCGCGGTGAGCGCCTGGTCAGCGCGCTCAACCAGAACGAGCGCTCGCCGCTGGCCGTCGAGGATCAGGTCGTGCAGGTCTTCGCCGCCACCAATGGCTTCGTCGACCGCATCGACGCCGACCGGGTGCCGGACTTCCTGGCCGACCTCGTCGACCGCCTGCACGCCGAGAACGAGGACGTGCTGAAGAAGATCGGCGAGGGCGACTGGTCCGACGAGACCCAGGAGTCGCTGAAGAGGTCGGTCGCCGAGTTCGCCGACGACTTCGGCTACGACCTCGACGAGGAGGGTCAGGCGCTCGACGAGGACTCCGAGGAGACCAGCCGCAAGGACGACGGCGTGCGCTCCTCGTCGGAGAACGACGAGGACTCCGGCGACGACGACGCGAGCGACGACGGCGACGACAGCGAGTCCTCCGAGGACAAGGAGGAGGCGGCGGCCACCGCCTAGCGGCCGGCCGGCGCACCGC
>JBDTYI010000215.1:0-2184 GCA_040005775.1 Solirubrobacteraceae bacterium | reverse complement strand
ACGAGGCCTGCCACCTCGCCGTGATGGACCACTCGCCGCGCTTCTGGGCGCTGCTCGAGCGCCACCGCCCCGGCTATCGCGAGCAGCAGCGCTGGCTGCGGCGCAACGGCTCCGCGCTCGTGCTCGGCTCATGAGCGGCCCCGGCGTCGTCGGGCACGTCGAGTGGGTCGACTTCGCGGTGGTCGACCGCGCCCCGCGCGCAGGGGAGATCGCCGTCGCGCGCGAGTTCTTCAGCGCGGCCGCGGGCGGCGGGGCCGTGGCCGCCGTGCAGATGGCGCGGCTGGCCGGCGAGGCGACGTTCGCCTGTGCACTGGGCGACGACCACTTCGGGCAGCGCGCGCATGAGGAGCTGACCGGGCGCCACGGCCTCACGCTCCTGCCCGCGCCACGCGCCGTGCCCCAGCGGCGGGCGTTCACGCACCTCGACGCTGCCGGCGAGCGCACGATCACCGTCCAGGGCGAGCGGATCGTGCCCCACGGCGACGACCCGATCGCGTGGGACGCCGTCGCCGCGCTCGACGGCGTCTACCTGACCGGCGGCGACGCCGGGGCGGTGCGCCGCGCCCGCGCCGCAAAGGTGCTCGTCGCCACGCCGCGCGCGTTCGGCGACGTCGCCCAGGTGGATGTCGAGCTCGACGTGCTGGTGGCGAGTGCCACCGACGCCGGCGAGGCCGCCGACCCCGAGCGGCTGGCGACGCCGCCGCGCTACGTCGTGCGCACGCGCGGATCCGACGGCGGGGAGTGGGAGGCCGCCGACGGCACGCGGGGCAGCTGGGATCCGGTCGCGCCGCCCGATACGCCGGTCGACGCCTACGGCTGCGGCGACTCGTTCGCCGGCGCGCTCGCCTACGGCCTCGGTGCCGGGATGGCGCTGGGCGATGCGCTGCACCTGGCTGCGACGTGCGGCGCGTGGTGTCTGTGCGGCCGCGGGCCCTACGGCAATCAGCTGTCGGCGGCGGACATCGCGCGCGCCAGCGCGTCGTAGGCCGTCTCGCCGGGGCGTACCTCCACGAGGCGCCTGCGCCAGCGCCCGGTGTAGGCCTCGGCGATGCCGTCGCCGCGGACGTCCACCCCGCCGCGCAGCCCCCGCGGGCCGGCCACCTCGCCCCGCAGCGCGACCTGCTCGGCGGGTGCGTACTCGCGCGACAGGACCTGGCGCGTCTCGCGGCGCTCGGTCGCGACACGGGCGTCGAGGCCGGCCTCCAATGCGGCCAGGGCGACGCGCAGGTCGGCGAAGCGCTCGCGCTCCACCTTGCCCCTGCGGCGGATCGTGAGGGTGTAGGACGCCATCGCGCCCGGAATCTACGCCGCGAGGTCGGCGACGACCGCCAGGGTGCCGTGCTCGACGTGCGAGTGCATCCGGTGGGAGATGCGGGCGAACATCTTCCGCGCGGCCACGTTCTCGGCGAGCATCGTCGCGGTGAAGCGCTTGACGCCGTGCAGCAGCGCGGCGTCGGCCAGCGCGAGCCCGAGCTGCGTGCCCAGGCCCTTGCCCTGGAGCGCGTCGGCGATGACGATCGCCATCTCGGCGGCCTCGGGGTCGTCCTTGTCGCGCACCCAGCGCCCGACGCCGGCCAGCCGCCGCGGGTCGTCCTTGTGCACGACGACGACAGCGTGGTGGTCGATGAAGTCCACGTCGGTGAGATAGCGCAGCTCGGCGAGGCTCAGGCCCTGCTTGGGCGCGAGGAAGCGCCGGCGCATCGTCTCGGGCGAGAAGCCGTTGACGCCCGCGGAGAGCACGGCGGCGTCGCCCGTCACGATCGGCCGGGCCACGAGCTCGGTCCCGTCTGTGAGGCGGAGATCCACCTCTTTGACGGTACGCCGCCGCGCGCGCGCCGTGTGTGTCTCGGCGCACGGAGGCGAACACGTGTTCGTCGAGACGCGTCCCTCACGGACCACGCCTAGCGGTCAGCGAGCGCCACGTAGTCGCGCTCGCGCTCGCCCGTGTAGACCTGGCGGGGGCGGGCGATCTTCTGCTCGGAGTCCTGGACCATCTCGAGCCACTGGGCGATCCAGCCGCTCGTACGGCCGATGGCGAACATGACGGGGAACATCGAGACGGGCAGGCCCATCGCCTCGTAGATGAGGCCCGAGTAGAAGTCGACGTTCGGGTAGAGCTTGCGCTTGATGAAGTACTCGTCCTCGAGGGCGATCTTCTCGAGCTCGAGAGCGATGTCCAGCAAC
>JBDTYI010000214.1:0-3579 GCA_040005775.1 Solirubrobacteraceae bacterium | reverse complement strand
TCGAGGCCATGCTCCTGAGTGTACGAGCAGCCCGGGCCGGCGCCCTGTTGTGCAAAACGCTACGATTCGCGACTCCAGCGCAAAAATCGCCGCTCGCCCACCGTTGCGTCGGTGATGTCCCGGTTTTCCGCGCTGGCGCGCGAGAGGTCCAAGCTCCGATGGGTGCGCACAGCCCACACCTCCACCTCGGTCGCCGGCTCACCGCCGTGCTCGCACTCGTGCTCGCTCCGTGCCTGAGCTGCATGGCCTCGCTGGCCGCCGCGGCCGGCACGCCGACGCCCGCGCCGCTGTGGGACGCCTATCCGCTCGATGCCGGACCGCAGACCAGCACGCTTGCGCGCCCGGCGCCCCCCGGCGACCCCCTCGCCGAGCTGGGACCGACGCCGAGGGTGCGGTCCACCGTGGCGGCATCCCCGCCCGCGCGGGCGCCGAAGGGCTCCGACGCGCCGGTCCAGACGCTCTTGAGTCCCGTCACGGCGTTGTTCGGCGCGAGCCTCGTCGCCCTCGCCTGGTTGTGGATCAGTCAAGTGCTGCGCTGGCGGCGCGACCGGATCCGGGACAGCCATGGGTGAGCCGCGTCTCACGCGCGCAGCGCTGCTGCGCGGCGGTGCGGTGGTCGCCGCCGGCGCCACCGCGGGCGTTGCGCTCGCGCCCGCGGGGCGGGCAGCGGAGCCGTCGCCCGCACGCGACCGCGCGATCCTGCGCTTCGCGCTCTTCCTCGAGGACCTGCAGGCCGCGTTCTACGCCGATGCGCTGGCCCGGGCGACGCTGAGCGGCGAGCTGCTCGAGTACGCCCAGGTCGTCGGTGGTCACGAGCGCTCGCACGCCGCCCACGTGCGGCGGGTGCTGGGGTCCGCCGCGCCGTCGCCCCCGCGCTTCGACTTCCGCGACGCCGCCAGCGACCCGACGCGCTTCCTGGAGACGGCGATCACGCTGGAGGACCTCGGCGTGTCGGCCTACAACGGGGCGGCCGCCAGCTTGACCGCCGACGCGCTGGCCGATGCCGCGCGGATCGTCTCGGTCGAGGCCCGCCACGCCGCCTGGGTCCGCGACCTGGCCGGGAAGAGCCCCGCTCCCGACGCGTCGGACCCGAGCGTCTCTGCCGTCGAGGCCAAGGCCGTCATCGACCGCCTGGACTTCGTGGTCTAGATGGACGACCTGCGCCTGGAGCACCTCGACCGCGACGGCGCCCTGGCCGAGGCGATCGCCGCCTTGCACGGTCACACCCGGACCGACCTGTTGCGCGGCGCGGTCGCCGGGAGCGCCGCGCTGCTGGCCGTGTGCGCCGCGCCGGCGCGGGCGGCGGCGCGCGACCGCGACGTCGCGATCCTCAACTTCGCCCTGACGCTCGAGGAGCTGCAGGCCGCCTTCTACACGGAGGTTGAGCGCAACAAGGTGCTCCGCGGGGACCTGAGGGAACAAGCCACGGTCGTCGGCGGGCACGAGCGCGCGCACGTCAGGGCGTTCCGCGAGGTGCTCGGCAGCCGCGCCGCCAAGCGCCCGCGGTTTGACTTCGGCGGCGCGACGGAGGGGTCGGGGGCGTTCCGGCGCACTGCGGTCGCCTTCGAGGACCTCGCCGTGGCCGCCTACAAGGGTCAGGCGCCGCGGATCAGGTCCCGCGAGTACCTCGCCTCGGCGCTGGCCATCCACTCGGTCGAGGCGCGCCACGCCGCCTGGATCCGCCGCCTCGCAGGCAAGTCGCCGGTGACCGGGCCCTTCGACGACGCCCTAACGCGGCGCGAGACCTCGCGCATCGTCGCCCGCACCCAGTTCATCTCCACCACGTCGACGACGCGCAGGTCGCCCCGATTCACCGGCTGATCGCAGCGGCGCTGGCCGTGGCCGCGGCGGCGGGCGCCGCGGCGTGTGGCGGCTCCGAGCCCACGCCGCGCGCCGCCGTCGGCGACCTCGTCGGCGCGGTGCCCGCCCCGCCCCACCCCGCCCTGCCGATCGGCGCGCCCGTCGCGCTGGGGCGCGACCGCGACTCGACGCGCTGGGCGCCGCTGCGCCGGGCGGTCGTCGCGCGGGCGCGGCCGTCGCCGGACGCGCCGTCGGTGAGCGCCCTCGCGGCCCGGACGCCCGAGGGCACGACGAACCTCGTGCTCGTCCTGGCCCGCGCGCGTGACGCCCGCGGCGGCCTGTGGATCCGCGCTCGTCTGCCCAGCCGGCGAGCGGCGACGGGCTGGCTGCCGCGCGCGGCGCTCGGCGGCTACCGCGTCGTGCACACGCGGCTGGTGGTGGACCGCGGCCGCCTGCGCATGACGCTGCTGCGCCGCGGGCGCGCCGTCCTGCGCGCGCCGATCGCCATCGGCCGGGCCGGGACGCCAACCCCCGCGGGCTCCTTCTACGTGCGCGACCGGCTCACGCGCTTCGCCGGCCGCGCCTACGGGCCCATCGCCTTCGGCACCAGCGCGCAGTCGGCGACGCTCACCGACTGGCCGGCCGGCGGCTTCGTGGGCATCCACGGGACCGACCAGCCCGAGCTGATCCCGGGGCGCGTCTCGCACGGCTGCATCCGGCTGCGCAACGTCGACATCCTGCGCCTCGTGCGCCTGCTCCCGGTGGGCACGCCGCTGCAGATCACCTGACCGTAGGCTCCCGGCCGTGTCCTCGGTCTACGGCACCGCCCGCGGGCGCCTGCGCGCCCGCATCGCCTCGCCGCTGGCGGCCCGCGCCCGCGCCCGGCGTCACGCGCTGCTGTTCAGCCAGGCCGGCGTGCGCCCGGGCATGCGCGTGCTCGACGTCGGCTGCGGGACGCTTGGCCTACGCGCGCAGGAGCCCGGCCTGGACATCACCGGGGTCGACGTCGTGCCGCGCCCCACCTACCCGGGGCCGTTCGTGCTGGCCGACGCCACGGTGCGCCTGCCATTCGACGACGGCGCCTTCGACCTCGCCTACGCCTCCAGCGTGATCGAGCACGTCGCGCCGGCCCATCGCCCGGCGTTCGCGGCCGAGCTGCGCCGCGTCGGGCGCGGCCACTACGTGCAGACGCCGGCCTACTCGTTCCCGGTCGAGCCGCACGCGCTTCTGCCCGTCGCGCACTGGCTGCCCCCGGCGCTGCGCCGCCCCTATTGGCGGCTCGGGGCGCAGGGCGACTGGGAGGACATCGCGCTCCTGCGCCGCAGCGAGCTGGCGGCGCTGTTCGGCGAGCCGGTGCTGGCCGAGCGCATGGGCGGCATCGTCAAGAGCTGGGTCGCGCTGTGCCCGGTCGCGGAAGCGACCGAGTGAGCATCCGCATTTCTCCGAGCGATGCAACGAACTTGATCCTGTCCGTGGCCGCCGTCGACGCCTGGGTGCGCGCCGCGCGCGCCGCGCACGTCCGGCCGCTGATCCACGTGTCGACCAGCGACCTGCGCCCGAAAAAGGCCAAGCTCATCAGCTCCAAGCAGTACCGCCGCAACGTCGGCTCGCTGGTGCGCCACCTCAAGCGCCTCAGGGTGCGCGACTTCGGCGTCTGGAACGAGGCCAACCACAAGTCCCAGCCGACCTACGATCATCAAGACCGTGCGGCGCTACGACCGCCACGCGAAGTTCTGGCTCACCGAGACCGGCGGCATCGTGAACTTCGGCCGCTCGTTC
>JBDTYI010000213.1:0-3456 GCA_040005775.1 Solirubrobacteraceae bacterium | reverse complement strand
CACCCTAGGCCGGCTTGCGGCCGGCCATCACGCTGACGGCGTCGCCCGCGTCGTCGAAGCGGGAAACCTCCTGCAGGCCGGCCCACGGCAGGGCCGCCGCGTAGTCGCCGACAGAGCGAAACGTCCAGTGGCCAGCCGGGGGCTGGTCGGAGACCGACTCGGCGAGGAAAACGATTCCGCGCGGGGCGAGCACGCGCTCGAGCTCGGCGCCCATTGCGGCGAGCGCGACACGGCCGTCGATGCCTCCGAGGACCAGGCAGGTGAACGCGACGGCGACCTCGCCGTCGGCCAGCGGTAGCGGGCCGGCGGGGTCCAGCAGCCGGCGGTACTCGACGGCCGCGCCGAGCGGTGCGCGCGCGATCATTCCGGCGACCGGGTCGACGCCGATCGCCCTGCCTGCCAGGGCCGCCAGATCGCCGGTCAGGCGCCCGGTGCCGCAGCCTAGATCGAGCACGGTGCGCACCGGCCCCGGGGCGAGCGGGAGCAGCGCCGCGAGCTGCGGGAGCAGTAGCGCACGGTGCATCGCGGTCACGTCATCGACCGAGCCGTCGTGATCGAGGTTCAGGACGGCCCGCGCGCCGAGCGCTTCGGCGCGCTTGCGCCAGTACGCCACGGCTTGGCGGCTTGCGGGCCGCAGGGTGGACGCCATCAGCGCGAGACGATCGGGTTCAACGGCGTCTGGATGACCTCTCCCGGCCGGGCGCCGGGCAGGAACTTCTCGAAGTCGCCCGAGACCATCGTCGGTCGGTCGACGAGCCGGGCACCGTCGGCGAAGTACGTGGTGGCCATCACCCCGCGCGGCTGCGTGGTGGCGTTGGCGCGCGCGCAGTGAAAGCACCATGCGTGGTGGAAGCTGATCTCACCGAGCGCAAACGGCGTGTCGTCGACGCGGACGCCGGCCGCCCTGAAGGCGGTCGCGACGCCGGCGTCGTACGACGTGTCGCTGGCGTTGAAGTCCACGTCCTCGGCGACCCTCCAGGTATCCATCCCCGCCGCGAAGGCGAGCGGGCCCATCGCGGCGGGGATCGCCTGCAGCGGGATCCAGCTCGTCACGATGTCGCGCGACGCGATCGGGAAGTGGTGCGCGTCGAAGTGCCACGGCGTGCGGCCGCAGCCCGGCGTCTTGGTGAGCACGTTGTCGTGGTAGATCCGCGCGTCGGCGACGCCGAGCAGATCGGCGGCCAGCCGGCCCAGGCGCGGCGAGAGCGCGAAGGCGCGCAGCACCTCGGAGTCACCCCGCCACATCATGTCCAGCGACAGGAAGCCCGATGCCCCCGGCCCGTCGCCGGCCGCCGCTAGGCGTGCGACCTCGGCGCGCGCGAGCGCAAGCGCACCGGAGGACAGGACCGCGGGCACCTTGAGATACCCGTCGGCGCGAAACGCCATCGCCTGGCGGTCGTCGAGCGGGTACGGCGTCGCGAGCTCGTCGCGCAGCGTGGCCAGGCTCGGCAGGCCCGCGGCCGGGTCCTTGGGTGGCTGGAGCGCGACGAGCTCGGAAGGCGCGTCGTCGTGGTCGGCGAGCGACAGGTACCAGTCCCACCACGCCTCGTTGCCATCGCCCCACGGCTCGTCGACGCCGGACTGTTTGGCGTGGGCGGCGCTCAGGATGCGGCTTTCCATGGAACTGACCCTTCGTCGGGGGAGAGGACGACGCAGTCGACCTCCTGGTGGAAGCGGTAGACGCCGGCGGCGGCGTCGAGGCACGAGGCGATGAACGGACCGAGGACGGGCGCCTCGAGTAGCTCGGCCAGCGCGACGGTGTCGTCGAACACGCACCGTTGCAGATAGCCCTCGAGCACCGCCGAGTCGCGAGCCGCCACGACGTGGTCGTAGCCGATGCGCCGCACCGCGGGCCTGGTTCCCTGCGCGCGGAGCTCGGCGATCAGGTCGTCTGAAGCGACGTACTGCGTTCCCGCTCCGTCGCGGACGCCCTCCAGGAACGCCGCGTACACCCTCAGGTAGAAGCCGTCGGCGGCGCCCTGGGCGAGAAACGACACGCCACCGGCGGCGCTCGCCGCGCGGTAGCGCGCGACCGCGGCCCCAAGGTTCGCGGGCTCGAGCGCGTACAGGGCGTGGGTCGCCCACACGACGTCCCACGGCCCGGCCTCGACCGCGAGCCCCTCGAGCGTCGACTCGAAGCGATCGCCCGCTACGAACGGGTGCCGCAACGCTGCGGCGGCCTCGCGCAGCGAGAACGGGCTCGGGTCCAGCAGGTCGTACGTCACCGGGTCGAGCCCGTCGAGGCCGGCGTGGCGGACCAGCGCCTCCGGGAACTTCCCCGACCCGCAGGCGACGTCGAGCAGCCTCAGCGGCTTACCGCCGGCGGCGACCCTGGTAAGCAGCCCACGCCAGTCGAGCACACCCGCGAGCAGCTCATAGTCCAGGCGCGCCAGTGCATAGAAGGCCTCCATCTCCCGCCGACCGGCCTCACTCCAGTGCGCGAGGCTGCGCGCGGCCGTGTCCCCGACGATCGGCACGGTCACCGCAGGTCGTCTCCGAGCTTGACGACGAGCCAGACCGCGACGGCCGCGCCGAGCGCCCGTCGCAGCCAGTTCGCGCCGTGGGTGAGCCTCAGATAGGCGAAGACACCGAGCGCCAGGCGACCGGTGGCCTCGGCGGAGCCTGCAGTGCGTCCCTCGGTCACGCCGGCGACCACCGAGCCCGCTAACGCGACGAGCAGAGGCGCATTCGGGACCTGAACGATCACGAAGCCGGTGGGCCAACCGGCCTGGCCACGCCGCCACGCCGAGACCAAGGCGTGGGGTTGCTGGGGCATCATTGCGCGACCAGCTCGCGCTTGGTCGGGTCGTAACGCAGCTCGCGCCGGTCGTCGCGCAGCGCGTCGAGGATGGCGGCGACGAGCGCGTCGGGGTCGGCCGGTTCGGGCAGCTTCGGCGGATCGCCGTGCAGCGCGTGCGCGCTGAAGTCGGTGTCGAGGTGGGGTGGGCGGACGTCGAGGACGGTGAGCCCGTGGCGCCGACGCTCGCGGCGCAGCGCCACGAGGTAGGCGCTCAGCGCGGCCTTGGACGCCGAGTACGCCGCCATGCCGGCGGTGGGGAACTCGGCGACCACGGCGGACAAGGCGACGACCGCTGCCGGCGACCCAAGCTCATCCAGTGCCGCACGGATCAGCGCCATCGGGCCAAGCGCGTTGATCTCGAACAGCTCACGGGCGACACCGTCGGGCAACTCGTCAACCGCGCCGAAGGCGACGGCGCCGGTCGCTATCACGAGGCCATCGAGCCCGCCCAGGCCGCCGACCGCGGTGTCCACGGCATCCATCGGGCGGGCTAGGTCGAGCACGGCGGCCGGCGCACCAAGCTGATCCGCCAGCTCCCTGAGCCGGTCGGCGTCGCGGCCCGCGAGGGATACACGGGCGCCGTCGGCGTGGAGGGCGCGAGCGAGACGGGATCCGAGCGCTCCCGTTGCACCAGCCACCATGAAGCGCGAATCGCG
>JBDTYI010000212.1:0-3606 GCA_040005775.1 Solirubrobacteraceae bacterium | reverse complement strand
CCCAGGAACGAGAGCGTGCGCAGCTCCATCCGCAGCTTGCCGGTGCGCACGTACTTCCGCACGAGCGTCGGCAGGACTTTGAGCTCGAACTCGCGGCAGAAGGGGCACTGCATGTCGACGAAGGACACAGCCCGCAGCGGCGCGTCGCTCTTGCCCAGGTAGATGCCCTTCTGCGGGACGCCGGCGAACTGCGCGATGGCCTCCTTCTGCCCCGTGACGGTCCCGCCGGAGGACTTCGCCGCCGACGTGCGCTTCGACGCGGAGTCGTCGCTCCCGCCGCTCGAGCTCGCGACGATCGCGATCACCACGATCACCGCCGCGGCGGCCAGCACGGCGAGCAGGCGCACGATCCGGCGGCTGCGCGCCGCCTTGACGTCCGCGCCCGCCTCGGCGCTCTCGCGCGCGGCGCGGGCCTGCGCCTTGCGTTCGTCGTTGCCGGGCTCGGGGGTCGTGCTCACCGCGCTGATGATGGCGCATACTGCCCCGGAGCCATGGAGAGCGTCTGGGAGTACCCGCGACCGCCGCGCCTGGAGCGCTCCACCCGGCGCGTCCGCGTTCAGCTCGGGGGCGAGACGATCGCCGACTCCACCGAGGCGTTCCGCGTCCTGGAGACCAGCCACCCTCCGGTCCTCTACGTGCCGCCGCGCGACATCGCCGCGCGGGCACTGTCGCCGACGCCGCGCGCGCGGCGGACGCTGTGCGAGTTCAAGGGCCTGGCGACCTATCTCGACGTGCGAGGCGGCGAGCGCGTCGAGGCCGCCGCGGCGTGGACCTACCCCGACCCGGTGCCCGCGTTCGCGCAGCTGCGCGACCACGTCGCCTTCTACCCGAGCCGGATGGACGCGTGCCTGCTCGACGACGAGCCGGTCGCCGCGCAGGACGGCGACTTCTACGGCGGCTGGATCACGACCGACATCGAGGGGCCGTTCAAGGGTGCACCGGGGACACTGGGATGGTGACCATGGATCTCGAGCAGCGCTTCCGCGTTCCGGCGAAGGGCTTCGACCTGACCGCATGCGATCCGGCCGACACGGCGGGCCTGGAGAAGGCAGAGGCGGAGGAGCGCCGCGCGCGGGACCTCGAGCGCCTGGCCGACCTGCAGGAGCGGCTGTACGCCGAGGGGCGGCGGTCGCTGCTGGTCGTGCTGCAGGCGATGGACGCCGCCGGCAAGGACGGCACGATCGCGCACGTCATGCGCGGGCTGAACCCCCAGGGGGTCACCGTCACCGCGTTCAAGCAGCCCACGGCAGTCGAGCTGGCCCACGACTTCCTGTGGCGCGCGCAGCTCGCGCTGCCCGCGCGCGGGCGGATCGGCGTGTTCAACCGCTCGCACTACGAGGAGGTGCTCGTCGTCCGCGTGCACCCGGACTACCTCGCCGGCCAGGCCATCGATCCGAAGCGCGGCCGCGACGACGGGCTGTGGCGCGAGCGCTTCGCGGACATCAACGCGTGGGAGCGCCATCTGGTCCGCGACGGGACGCGCGTGGTCAAGTTCTTGCTGAACGTCTCCAGGGCCGAGCAGCGCCGGCGATTCCTGGCCCGCGCCGGGGAGGAGCGCAAGAACTGGAAGTTCTCGGCGGGCGACGTCGCCGAGCGCGCGCACTGGGCCGACTACCAGGCGGCCTACCAGGACGCGCTGCGCCACACGAGCCCCGCCGACGCGCCCTGGTACGTCGTCCCGGCCGACCACAAATGGGTCACGCGCACGGTGGTCGCGTCGATCCTCGCCAAACACCTGGAGGCGCTCGACCCGCGGTTCCCCGAGCCGTCGGACGAGGACCGCGTCGCGATGGACGCCGCCGTCGCGACGCTGACCGCAGAGAAGGACTGAGCGCGGCTAGGTGGCGGTCGCCTCGACGCGGCTGAAGCGCCCTGGCCGGCGGTCGACCTCGAACCACACGCGGCAACCGCGCGTGCACTCGATGCCCCAGCGGGTGGCCAGCGCCCTGAGCAGGCGCAGGCCGTGGCCGTCGGTGGTGACCACCTCGGGGTCGAAGCCCGGCCCCGGGTCGGCGATCTCGACGCGCGCGAAGTCGGCGGAGATCCGGGCGAAGAAGACGATCCGCTGCCCGTCGCGCAGCTCGGCGTGGCGGACGGCGTTGGCGATGACCTCGGTGGCCAGGAGGTCGACCGTGTGGGCGACGTCGCTGGAGAGACCCTGTGCGCGCAGGGCGCGCCGAGCGATGCGTGCCGACTCCGGGCGCGGCTCGAGGGCGAGGATCATCTCGCTGCGCTCTGCGGTGTCGGGCATTCCGGCCGTGGGTGCCCTGTCCGTTCCCAACCTACACCTTCTCGGTCTGTTGACGTCCGCGGCGCGCCTCGGGGTTCGGGCGCGCATACTTCGAGGGATGCGCGTCGGCGCACCCGTTCTCGTGCTGGTCCTGGCCTGCGCCGCCGTCGCGGGCTGCGGGTCGTCGGCCGGCGCGCCCCACCGGGTCGCCGCGTGGACGATCGACGCGCCGTACTTCGCCCCTCCCGAACCCGCGGCGCCGGTGCGCACCCCCGCCGCGCCGAGTCGCCGTGCGACGCCGGCCAAGGCCCCGGCGGCGGCCCCTGCGGAGGCGGCGACCGATGACACCGGCGCCCCGACCGACGCCGAGGTCCGCGCCGAGCTCAAGAGCGCGTTCGGGAAGGACTCGGCGCGCTCGATCGACACGGCCGGGCTGTCGCGCAACGGCCTTGCCATCCCCCCGCCGACGGCGCCGAACAAGCTGGTGGCGATCATCCAGGCGGCCAACGCGGTCGCGCGCAAGCCCTACGTCTACGGGGGCGGCCACGGCCGCTTCGCGGGCGAGATCTTCAGCGACTCCGCCTATGACTGCTCGGGGTCCATCTCCTACGCGCTGGCCGCCGCGGGACTGCTCGAATCCCCGGTCGACTCCGGCACCCTCGCCCGCTTCGGCAAGTCGGGCCCAGGCAAATGGGTGACGATCTTCGCCAACGGCGGGCACGCGTGGATGACGGTCGCCGGCCTGCGCTTCGACACGTCGGGCCGGGACCGCAGCGGCTCGCGCTGGCAGGCCGACGGGCGCGGGACGGCAGGCTTCACCGTGCGTCACCCGCCCGGGCTCTGAAGGCCCCGGGCGGGCGCGCGACGGCGGTGCTGCTGCTGCTGGGTTAGGCGGCCTCGGCGGCGAGGTCGGCCAGGTCGTCCATCTCGGACAACTTGCCGAGCGCCGTCGCCTCGAGACGCTCGGCCTCGCGAGCGCCGATGCGCAGCTCACGCTGCACCTGGGCGCGGGTGCGGGGCTCGCCCGTCGTGCCGAAACGCAACTCGATGACCTTGCGCTCGGGCTCGGGCAGGCGCTTGAGGGCCTCGTGCACGCGCTCGTGCACGATCGTCTCGTGGACCTGCTCCTCGGGCGCGGGCGCCGGGGCGGCCTGCAGGTCGCCCAGGGTCGCCGAGTCGTCGTCGTCGCCGAGCTTCAGGTCGAGCGACGCCGGGGTGCGGTCGACGGCCACGATGGCCTCGACCTCCTCCAGCGGCATCTCGGCTGCGTCGGCGATCTCCTGCGGCTCGGGGTCACGCTCGAGCTTGGCCGCGAGGTCGTTGCGGACGCGCGCGACCTTGCGCGCCTTCATGGCGACGTGGGCGGGGAGGCGAAT
>JBDTYI010000211.1:0-5052 GCA_040005775.1 Solirubrobacteraceae bacterium | reverse complement strand
CCGCGTCGGGCCGCCCGCTTCGGGCTAGCCTGGGCCGCATGGGCGAATGGGTGGTCGACGGCAACAACGTCGTCGGCAGCCGTCCCGACGGCTGGTGGCGCGACCGCGCCGCCGCCAAGCGGCGGCTGGTGGAGCGCCTGGAACGCTTCGCGGCGGCGCATGACGTCCCCGTGACGGTGATCTTCGACGGACGCGCGACCGACGTGGGCGGCGGCGAGCGCGTGCAGGTGGGCTTCGCTTCGCGCGACGGCCGCGACGCCGCCGACGACGACATCGCCAAGCTCGTGGTGGGCCACCCCGACCCCGGCTCGCTCACCATCGTCACGTCCGACCGCGACCTCGCGCAGCGCGTGCGCGACGACGGCGCCCAGGTCGTGGGCGCCGCGACGCTCCTGGCCGAGCTCGACGCGCTGTGAGCCAGCTGGTCGAGCGTCCCGCCGAGGGCCGCGTGTTCCATGTGGACGCTGCGTCCGGGCTGGGCGACGTCGCCCCGTCGGGCCGCGTGCGGCTCGACACGATCGCCCGCTGGATGCAGGAAGCCGCCTGGGCCGACGCCGCCGACTCGGGCCTGGCCGACGAGGGCGCGTGGTTCGTGCGCGCGATGCGCGTCGAGGTGGCGCGCTTCCCGCGCTTCGGTGAGGCGTGCGACGTCGCGACCTGGTGCAGCGGCACCGGTGCGCTGTGGGCCGAGCGGCGCACGAGCGTGGCCGGCGCGGGCGGCGCCCGCGCCGAGGCCGCGGCGATCTGGGTGCACATGGAGTCCGACGGCTCGCGGCCGCGATCGCTGCCCCAGGGCTTCGACCACTTCTACGCCGCCGCCGCGGGCGGCCGCCGCGTGCGCGCACGCCTGCGCCACGATCCCGACCCGGCCGACGGCGCGACCAAGGAGCCGTGGCGCTTCCGCGCCGCCGACCTCGACCTCGCCGGGCACGTCAACAACGCCGTGTACTGGACCGTCGTCGAGGAGCAGCTCGCCGGCCCCACCGATCCGAGCGAGCCCTTCGCCGCCGAGATCGAGCACCGCGCTCCGACCGCCGAGCGCGACGCGATCGTCCGCCGCGCCGGTGCGCAGACGTGGGTCTGCGCCGGCCACGGCGCGGTCGTCGCCACCATCGTCGTGGATTGAGGACCCTCCCACCCTCGCCCCACGTAGTTTGCTAAACTAATTAGCGATGGCAACTGTGTCGACCACCCTCGTCGCCGCCCAGCTGCGCCTGGCGATCACGCGCACCTCGCGGCGCCTGCGCCAGGAGGCCGGCGTCGGGCTGTCGCCCAGCCAGGGCGCCGCGCTGGCGAGCATCGAGCGCCACGGTCCCCTCACCCCCAGCGAGGTCGCGTCGATCGAGCGCATCCAGCGCCCCACCGCCACGCGGCTGCTGGCCAAGCTCGAAGCTGCCGGCCTCGTCGCGCGCCACGCCGACCCCGTGGACCGCCGCTCGTCGCTGGTCAGCGTCTCCGTCGCGGGCAGCGCGCTGCTCGCCGAGAGCCGCGCGCACAAGGACGCCTTCCTGGCCCAGCGCCTGCGCGCGCTCGACGCCGAGGACCGCGCCACGCTGGCGCGCGCCGCTGAGCTTCTCGAGGGGCTTCTGGCGCTCCAGGACGGCGAGCGCCGTTGACGGCTGCCGTCCAGAAGACCTTCTCCTCGCTCCAGGTCCCCAACTACCGCCGCTACTTCGCCGGGCAGGTCGTCTCGATCACCGGCAATTGGATGCAGACCGTCGCCGAGATGTGGCTGATCGTCCAGCTCACCGGCAGCGGCGTCAGCGTCGGCCTCACCGCCGGCCTGCAGTTCCTCCCCCTCCTGCTCTTCGGCGCCTACGGCGGGCTGCTCGCCGACCGCATCGGCAAGCGCCGCCTGCTGACCGTGACCCAGCTGCTGATGGCCGTGCCCGCGCTGGCGCTGTTCGCCTTGACGATCAGCGACAGCGTGCAGGCGTGGATGGTCTTCGCGCTCGTGTTCGTCCGCGGCTGCGTGCTGGCGATCGACAACCCGGCGCGCCAGGCCTTCGTCGTCGAGCTCGTCGGCGCCGACCGCGTGGTCAACGCTGTGGCCCTGAACTCCGTCGTCGTGCACAGCTCACGCATCCTCGGCCCTGCCGCGGCGGGCGCCGTGATCGCGCTCTTCGGCGTCGGCCCCTGCTTTTTGATCAACGCGCTGACGTTCTTGGCGATGATCGCCGCGCTGCGCCTCATGAACCCGGCGGCGCTTCAGGTCGCCGCGATCGCCGCGAAGGCGCCCGGTCAGCTGCGCTCCGCGGTGGCCTACGTGCGCGCCACGCCCGAGCTCGTCGTTCCGCTCGCGATGATGGCCCTCGTCGGCACGGTCTCCTTCAACTTCCAGGTGCTGCTGCCGCTGCTGGCCCACGACACGTGGCACGGCACCGCGACGACCTACGCGACGCTCACCGCCGCGATGGGCGTCGGCTCGATCTGCGGCGCGCTGGCCGCCGGTGCGCGCGGACGCGTGTCGCCGCGGCTGCTCGTCGTCAGCGCGCTGGCCTTCGGCGCCTCCGAGCTGCTCGTCGCCCTCGCCCCCACGCTCGACCTCCAGCTGCTGGCGCTCGTACCGCTCGGCGCGGCGTCGGTCACGTTCGCCGCCGGGGTCAACTCGATGCTGCAGATCTCCGTCGAGCCGGCGATGCGTGGGCGCGTGATGTCGCTCTACAGCGTGGTGTTCCTGGGCTCCACGCCGATCGGCGCGCCGCTGGTGGGCTGGCTGGCCCAGGAGGCCGGGCCGCGCGCCGGGCTCTACGCCGGCGCGCTGGCCGCGCTGGCGGCGTCGGCCGCGGCGCTCGTGGCCTTCAGGCCTACGTCGTCGAGCCACGACTCGGTCACGTCGCCGCGCTTGGAGGCGACGAGCCCGACGTAGTGCAGCTCCTCGCCGGTCACCGAGAGGCGGTGGCGATAGCGGCGCTGGGCGTGGGTCTCGAGCAGCTCATCGGCCTGCATGCGCTCGACGAGGCGGCCGTAGCCGGTCGAATCGCCGGCGTCGAGGAAGTCCTCCTTGACGTTGAAGGCGATCCAGCCGCCGTCGGCCACGAGGTTGTAGGCGGTGACGAAGGCCTCCATCGGCAGGTCGTCGAAGCCGATCGGCTTCGACGGCGCGCAGCTGCTCGCCGACCAAGCCGTTGCCGGCGCCGAGGTCGAGCACGCGCAGGTCGCTCGCGGCGGAGTCGTTCTCGCCGAGGGCGTCGTTCAGCAGCTCCACGACCACCTGCGGCGAGGTGCACGCGAGTCGATCTCGGAACAGCTGCTCGTAGAGCCCGGGGATCTCGTAGATGTCCGGGTAGTCCTGGCAGCGCAGCTCGCGCCAGGCACCATCGACCTCGACCTCGAAGCGCTCAGCGTCCTGATCCACCTCTCCCTGGGCGGGGAAACGGATCGGAAGAAGGCTCTCGTCGGTCGGCCTACGGCGTGCTCCTGAGTCAGGATCGGACGGTCCAATAGCCCGGACGCTCGTGTCGAGTCGGCGAGGAAGGTCCTTGTCCCCCTACCCGTCGGACCCCCATGGCACTGGGAAACTCCGAGAACCGGCGCGTTGCGACTCAGTCGGCGGCCAGTCCCCTCTCCCGCAGCTCGGCAACCGCCTCGGGCGTCTTTTGCAGGCCTTCCATGCCCATCCCGCGCAGGACCGCGGGCGTCTTGGCGAACTGGATCGACGCGTACCCGACGACCTCGATCTGGTTGCCCCACGGGTCGCGGAAGCGCAGCCCGCGCGGCGAGAGGTTGTCGATCCCCTCCGCCGCCAGCGCGGATCTGACCGCCTCGCGGTCATCGACGACGAGCCCCACGTGGCGATCGTCGTCGGGCGCCTGCGTGCGCGGCGCCGAGAGCGCGATGAACTGATCGCCGGCGTCGACGAAGGCCATGTGGCTCCCTACGCGCCCGCGCAGCTCGAAGGCGAACAGGCGCCCGTAGAAGTCCAGCGCCGCGTCGACGTCGCCGACCTCGAGGGCGACGTGATTGATGCCCACCAGTCGTGCCATGGGTCGAGCCTAGTCCTGCTCTAATCGCTCGCGTGACGCCGCACGCGCTCACCGAACTGCTCGAGGGCGCCGGGTTCGTCGCGGCCGACGAGGAGGCGCGGGAGCTCCTCGCCCGCGCGGGCGAGGACCGCGCGCTGCTCGACGCCATGGTCGCACGCCGGCTCATGGGCGAGCCGCTGGCCTGGATCACCGGGACCACGTGGTTCCGCGGGCTGGAGCTGCGGGTCGACCCGGGCGTCTACGTGCCGCGCTGGCAGAGCGAGCAGCTGGCCGGGCGCGCGGCCGAGCGACTGCCGGCCGGCGGGGTCGCGATCGACCTGTGTACCGGGTGCGGCGCGATCGCCCGGGTCCTCGTGGACGCGCATCCCGGCGCCCGAGTGGTCGGCTGCGACGTCGACGACCGCGCCGTCGCCTGCGCGCGCGCCAACGGCGTCGAGGCATTCGGCGGCGACCTGTTCGATCCGCTGCCCGGCGAGCTCGGGGGCGCCGTCGACGTCGTGGTCGGCGTCGTGCCCTACGTCCCGACGGCTGAGCTGCGGCTGCTGCACCGCGACACGCTCGCGTTCGAGTCGACCCTCTCCTACGACGGCGGCGTCGATGGCCTGGCGTTTCTGCGCCGCGCCGTGACCGAGAGCCCCCGGTTTCTGCGGCGGGGCGGCGCGCTGCTGCTCGAGCTCGGCGGCGACGAGGCCGACGCCCTGCGCGGCGACCTGGAGCGCGTCGGCTTCGCCGACGTCGAGGTGATCCGCGACGCGGACGGCGACGCGCGCGGCGTCGAGGCGGCGCTCAGCTGACCCGTGCATGAGCTGCGTCGAGGCTAGTAGGGCGGGCGCCTGCGGCGACGCAGCACCAGGAACGCGATTCAGAGCAGCGCGAACGGGACGAGCGGGAAGCCGCCCCGACCGTGGCCAGACGGGCGCTCACCAGCGTCGGGTGCGGCTTCGGCGGTGGAAGAGCCCGCCGCCGAGCGGCAGGATGAAGAACAGGGGCAGGAACCAGACGTGGCCGCCGCTGACGGCGAAGACCACGACCGCGATCATGAGCCCGACGAGGATGAAGCGCATGC
>JBDTYI010000210.1:0-4298 GCA_040005775.1 Solirubrobacteraceae bacterium | reverse complement strand
GCTGCTCGCGGGCGCGCTGGGCTACCTGGCGCTGCCCTTCGACCTGATCCCGGACTTCATCCCGGTCCTGGGTCTGCTCGACGACGCGGTCGTCGTCGCGCTCGTCCTGCGCACGGTGATCGCCGTGGCCGGCGTCGACGTCGTCCGCGAGCACTGGCCGGGCCCCGAGGCCTCCCTGGCGTTCGTCAGTCGCGCCGCGGGGCGACCGACTCCCCCCGCAGACGCCTGAGCAGCGCGTCGCTCGCGCGCGGGCTCACGCCGTTGAGCATCCCCAGCACGCGGACGAACGGCGGGTAGTACACGGCGCGCGCGTCGCCCTCGACGCCCTCGATCACCTTCGCGGCGAGCTTCTCGGGCGGGGCCGCCTTGGGGCCACCTTGATACCAGGTGGGCATCGTCGCCTTCTCGTGGTCGTGCAGCGACGTGCGGATCTCGCCCGGATAGACGACGGTGACCGACACGCCGGTGTCCGCGAGCTCGTGGCGCAGCGCGTCGCCGAACATCCGCTGCGCGGCCTTCGTGCCGTTGTAGACCGCGGCGCTCGGGAAGGCGCGCAGCCCGCCGCCGCTGGACACGATCACGACGTGCCCGCGCCCGGCCCGCAGCAGGTGCGGCAGGGCGGCGTGGACGGTGAACAGCGTGCCGTGCCAGTTGACCTGGCTCATCTGCAGCGCGTCGGCCAGCGACTGTTGCGCGAACGGCGCGTAGTGGGTGAGCCCGGCGTTGGCGACGACTAGGTCGAGCCCCCCGGCGGCGGCCGCGAAGCCGTCCACCGCCGCGCGCACCGCATCGGCCTCGGCGACATCGGCCACGAGCACCTGGTGGTCGCCGGGCAGCGACGCGGCCAGCGCGTCGAGCTCCGCGCGCGAGCGCGCCATCAGCCCGAGCGTCGCGCCGCGCTGGGCCAGCGCCTGCGCCAGCGCGCGTCCGATCCCCCGCCCGGCGCCGGTGATCAGCGCCCGCGTCCCCGATTCGATTCGCATTGGCAATACGATCCCAGGCCATGGCTTCCGAGCAGGTCACCGTCGCCGAGGAGGAATACCTCCAGACGCTCTTCTGGCTCCAGGAGGCGCGGTTGCCGATGACGGGCGCGAACGTCGCGCGGGCGATGCAGCTCTCGCCCCCGACAGTGCACGAGATGGTCGGCCGCCTGGAGCGCGACGGCTACATCACGCGCGCCGGCGACAAGTCCATCTCCTTCACCGAGACCGGCGCCGAGCACGCCGAGGGCATCGTCCGCCGCCACCGCCTCATCGAGCGCTTCCTCACCGACGTCCTCGGCGTGCCCTGGGACGAGGTCCACGAGGAGGCCGAGCGCTTGGAGCACGCGATGTCGCCCGTCCTCGAGGAGCGCATGCTCGCCGCGATCGGCGACGCCAAGACCTGCCCGCACGGCCATCCGATCCAGGCGGGCCGGCGCATCGAGGGCTCGCCGCTGTCCGATGTCGAGCTCGGCGCCTCGGTGCAGGTGCTGCGCTTCGAGAACGAGGCCGAGGACCTGCTGCACTATCTGGCTCGCGCGGGCATCGAGCCGGGCCAGAGGGGCACGATGGTCACCGCCGACGACCCCGACGACGTCGCCTTCGACGCCGGCGGGCGCATCGTCAGCGTCGAGCGCACCGTCGCCGAGACCGTCTCGGTGCTCGCCGACCCGTCGCCGCCCCAGCGCGTCGCGCTGCCCGACCAGCTCGTCTTCGCGCGCGACAAGTACGGGCGCTAGTGCTCGTGCCCGTGCGGGTGCGTGTGCACGTGGTCGCCGTGGGAGTGCGCGGCGCCGTGTGCCGGCGGGCGGCCCGCCGCGCACGAGGCGCACAGGCCGACGATCGGGAAGTGGTCGAAGCGGGCCTCGTAGCCCGACGCTGAACGGATCGCCGCGCGGACGCCGTCGAGGGCTGCGGCGTCGACGATCGCCACTGCGTCGCAGCGCTCGCAGGCCAGGTACTCGCGGGCGGGCTCGGTCGCCAGGGCGTAGAGCCCGGGCCCATGACCGATGTGCACATGGCGGGCGACGCCGAGGTCCTGGAGGTACTCGAGCGTGCGGTAGGCGGTTGCGGGATCGACCCCGAAGGCGCGGGCGAGGTGCTCGGCCGACACGGGCCCATCCGCGGCGAACAGCGCCTCGAGCAGCGCCCGGCGCTGCGCCGTCAGGCGCCCGCCCCGCGCGCGCAGGGCGGCGACGACGTCGTCCATGTCGTCGGCGGCGAGCGGCGGGATGCGGGGCGCCTGGGTTATTCCGCCCCCTCCGGGCGGATGCCCGCCGACCAGCGCTCCTCGACGTGCCCGAAGCGCCACACCGCAAGCGCTACCGCCCACGTCGCGGCGAACAGGACGACGATCGCGTAGCCGACCATGTTGAGGTCGAGCCCCGTCGCGAGGTCCCAGACGCCGCCCTCCAGGCCGAAGCGGCCGGCGAGGACCGAAACGAGCTCGACGGTCCCGACGCCGAGCGCGACCGCGACCGAGAGTCCAGTCACGGTGAGGTTGTAGAAGATCTTGCGCACCGGCCGCGAGAAGGCCCATCCGTAGGCGACGTTCATGAACGCGCCGTCGATCGTGTCGAACAGCGACATGCCCGCGGCGAAGAGGACCGGCAGGCAGAGGATCGCGTAGAACGGCAGGCCGCCCGCGGCGCCGGCGCCCGCCAGCACGAGCAATGTCACCTCGGTCGCGGTGTCGAAGCCGAGGCCGAACAGGCACCCGAGTGGGTACATGTGCCACGACTTGCGCACCGAGCGGGTGGCGCGGCCGAGGAAGCGGTTCATCAGGCCGCGGCGGTCGAGCTGCATTTCGAGCTCGGCCTCGTCGAAGGCGCCGTCGCGCATGCGCCTGAAGATGCGCCAGATGCCGACGAGCACGACCAGGTTCAGTACGCCGATCAGGAACAGGAACGTGCCCGAGACCAGCGGCCCGACGAGCCCGGTGGCCTGGTGCAGCGCCGAGTGGTCGTCGCGGACGGCGCCGCTCAGCCCACGCACGCCGAGGACGACGAGCACGCCGAGCGCGAGCACGACCGACGAGTGCCCGAGCGAGAAGAAGAAGCCGACGCCGAGCGGGCGCTGTCCGTCGGCCATGAGCTTGCGCGTCGTGTTGTCGATAGCCCCGATGTGGTCGGCGTCGAAGGCGTGGCGCAGGCCGAGCGTGTAGGCCGTGACGCCCACGCCCAGCCCGAAGGCGCCGCTTCCCGCCAGCGCGTAGTGACCCGGGACGACCGCAAGTACGAGCACCCCGAACCCGACGATGTGCAGCGCGGCGATCGCCGCCGCGAACAGGCCCGCCCGCCGCCACTCGGCGGGTGTCAGCGTGCTCCGGACCCGGGACCATCGGGACATGCGGCCTCTCCTCGATCGGTCCGGCGACCGTATGCGTCTCGGAGGCTTGTTGCAAGCGTCTTGCAGGAAGGCGGACGCTAGCCTGGGTCGATGACCGCGCGCACGGTCTCGCCGACGCCCGCGAGGAAGCGAATGTCCTCGTCGCCCAGCTCCGGCCGGCGCTCGCGCGCCAGGCAGCAGAGCATGTACAGGTGCGCATCTGCGGTGCGCAGCGGGACGCCGAGGTAGGCGCCGATCGAGCCGTCGCGCACCAGCGGTACGTCGCGCACCGCGGGCGTGCGGGCCGTGTCGGCGATCACGCCGGCCACACGGCCCTCGAGCACCCGGCGGCAGACGGTGTCCTCGAGCGTCACGGTCGACCCCGGCCGAAGGTCCGGATAGGCGTCGGACTGCGACGCCCACAGGACCGTCTCGCGGTCGTGGGCGATCTCGGACACGAACGCCACGTCCATGGAGGTCTCACGCGCGGCGAGCTCGAGGGCGTGCCGGACGCGATCTGGACCGTCGTCGTGCATGCCCGGCACACGCTACCCGACCGGTGCGACCCCGCGGGCCGCACCGCCTAGGCAGTCGTGGGCGCCTCGAGCGCGTGGTAGGCCTCGGCGAGGCGCGAGATGCCCGTGTCGATCTGCGCGGGTGTGACGCCGGAGTAGGCCAGGCGCAGCGTGTTCTCCCCGCCCTCGAGCAGGAAGTCGGTGCCCTTCACGAACGTGACGCCGCGCTCGGCGGCGGCCGCGAACAGGGCGTTCACGTCGGTGCCGTCGGGCAGCTCGACCCACATGAAGTAGCCCCCCTCGGGCGCGACGAAGCGCGCGTCGGGAAGGTCGCGGTCCAGTGCGGTGGTCAGCGCCTTCACGCGCTCGGCGAGCGCCGTCTTGACCGTGTCGATGGCGCCGTCGATCGCGCCCGAGCGACAGAACTCGTTGACGATCGACTGGGCGACCATGTTCGGGCTGATGTAGGTGTTCG
>JBDTYI010000209.1:0-3262 GCA_040005775.1 Solirubrobacteraceae bacterium | reverse complement strand
TGTACCGCGCGCGCCGACCCGATCCCGACGCCGACGACGCCAAGAGCGCCCACAAGGCTTGATCAGGCCGCGGCCACCTCGGGTGCGGGTTCGGCCTCCGCGACCGGATCGTGCTCCGGGCGCCGCAGGTGGCGCACGCTCGGCTGCGCCAGCCACGCCAGGGCGCTGAGGACACCGAGGACGCTCATGCCGATCAGCGTCGGCTGCAACCCGACGGCGTCGGCCAGCGGGCCCGCGATCGCCATGCCGATGGGCATCAGGCCCATCGAGGCGGTGAAGTCGTAGGAGGACACGCGCGAGACGGCGGCCGGCGGGACCTGCTCCTGGATGCTCGTGTCCCAGAGGGTGAAGAACAGCGCGACGCACACGCCCGACATCGCCTGTAGCGCAGCGATCTCGACCGTTCCGCGCCCGCTGCCGATCACCGCCGCCTGCAGCGATGCGCCGACGAGCGCGAGCGCGGCGACGAACACGGGCCGCTGGACGGGCAGGCGCAGCGCGATCACGTTGCCGACGATCGAGCCGACGCCCCAGCACGCCACGATCGCCGCCCAGCTCGACGCACCGCCCAGGTCGCGCTGCGCGAGCGTGGGCCCGAGCACGAGCACGGACGGCAGCACGAACACGTGGTAGCTCGCCATCGCGACCAGACCCCAGCGCAGCCATGGGCGCGTCTGCACCTCGCGCCACCCCTCGCGCAACTGGTCGACGAAGCCGGCCGCCGCGCCGTCGCCGGGTCCCCTGGCCGGTAGGGGTTCGACCCGCACGCGCAGCAGGCATGCCGCGCTGATCACGAACGTGAACGCGTCGACGGCGATCGCCTCGCCCGGGCCGCTGACGGCGATGATCGCGCCCGCGAGCGCCGGGCCGGCGACATTCGCCAGGCTGCGGGTCAGCGAGATGAGCGCGTTCGCCTCCTGCAGGCGCGCCGGCGGGACGACCTGCGGGATCAGGCCCATGAACGCCGGCATGAACGACGCGGCCGAGAGTCCGTAGGCAAACGACAGTGCCGCGAGCATCCAGACCTCGGCCGCGCCGGTGATCAGCAGCGTCGCGGTGAGGACCTGCACGACCGTGCGGAGCACGTCGGCGGCGATCATCACGTTGCGCCGTCCGAGGCGGTCGGAGAGGACCCCGCCCACGATCGCGAAGAGTGCGAACGGGATGCCGCCCGCCGCGAGCACGAGCCCGAGGTCGGTCGTCGAGCCGAACCCGAGCACGCCGAACGCGATCGCGATCGGGACCACGCGGTCGCCCAGGACGGAGAGCGCCTGGCCCCAGAAGAGGTAGCGGAACGGACCCGGCTCGCGCAGCGAAGCCGGAAGTCTTCGCTGGGCCGAGGCTCCAGTCATCGGCCGGGCACGGTAGCTGGGGGTAACGGCCGCGTAAAGGCCGGCCGACCGATGTCGGTCCCCGCCGGCGACTCAGCCAGCGACGCGTTCCAAGACCGCCGCGTCGACATCGAAGTTCGCGTGGACCGCATCGACGTCGTCGTTGTCCTCGAGGGTGTCGATGAGGCGCATCAGCCTGCCCGCGTCGTCCTCCTGGAGCGGCACCCGTGTCTTGGGGTGCTGGCCGACCTCGGCCGACTCGATCTCGATGCCCGCGTCCTGGAGGGCGGAGCGCACCGCGACGAGGTCGCCGGGCTCGGTGAGGATCTCGAACACGTCGTCGTCGACGGCGACGTCCAGGGCGCCGGCCTCGATGGCGACGAGCAGGTCGTCCTCCGCGTAGCGGGTGGCGTCGACGACGATCATGCCGCGCTTGTCGAACAGGTAGGAGACCGAGCCGGGCTCGCCGAGGTTGCCGCCGTGCTTGGTGAACATGTGGCGCACATCCGCTCCGGTGCGGTTGCGGTTGTCGGTCATCGCCTCGACGAGCAGCGCCACGCCGCCCGGGCCGTAGCCCTCGTAGAGCACGCTCTCCCACGCCTCGGCGTCCGCGCCGGCGCCGGTGCCCTTGTCGATCGCCCGCTGGATGTTGTCCTTGGGCATCGAGGCGTCGCGGGCCTTCTGCACGGCAAGGCCGAGGGCCGCGTTGCCCTCGATGTCTCCCCCGCCCTCCTTGGCGGCCACGACGATCGCCCGTGCGAGCTTCGTGAAGAGCTTGCCCTTGCGCGAGTCGACGATCGCCTTCTTGTGCTTGATCGACGCCCACTTGGAATGTCCCGACATGCCCTCAGGTTAGCCCGCTAGGGCCTCGGAATGGCGCCGATACCACGCGACCGTGCGCTCGATCCCGTCGGCGAGCTCCACCTGCGGCGCCCAGCCCGTCAGCGCTCGCAGCCGCGCCGGGTCGACCCACTGGCGGTCGATCTCTCCGGCAGGGGTGCCACCGCCCCGCACGTCGGGGTCCAGGTCGGATCCGGCCGCGCGGCAGACGAGCTCGACGATCTCGCGCACCGCCCACGACCGGCCCGAGCCCGCGTTGAACGCCTCGCCCCGCGCGCCCTCGCCGTCGAGCGCGGCGGCGATCGCCAGATAGGCGGCCACGGCGTCCTCGACGTAGAGGAAGTCGCGCTCGGGGGTGCCGTCGGAGCGGATGACCGCCGCGCGCCCCGCCAGCGCCGCCGCGACGCTCTCCGGGATCAGGCGCGACGCGTTGAGGTCGCCGCCTCCGTAGAGGTTGGCGAAGCGCGTGACGGCGACCGGCAGGCCGTAGCTGTGGAAGTAGGAGCGCGCGACGATGTCCGCGCACGCCTTCGAGGCGTCGTAGGGGAAGCGCGCCCGCAGCTCGTGGTCCTCGCGGTAGGGCAGGTCGTCGTGGCTGCCGTAGGCCTTGTCGGAGGAGGCGACGACGACGCGGGCGATCTCGTGGCGCCGGCAGGCCTCCAACAGGACCCATGTGCCGCGCACGTTCGTCTCCCACGTCGACAGCGGCGAGCGCTGCACGGTGCCGACGATCGTCTGCGCGGCGAGGTGAAAGACCGTGTCGACCTCCTCCTCGCCCAGAACGCGGTCGAGCAGCTCGAGGTCGCGCACGTCGCCGCGCACGACGGTGCAGCGCGCCTCGGTGCCCTCCAGCGTCAGCGCCGATGCGGGCGCGTCGTCGCGGCGCAGCACGGTGACGCGCGCGCCCTGGTCGAGCAGCGCCTTGGCCAGCCACGAGCCGAGCAGCCCGTAGGCGCCGGTGACGAGGACCGATCCCATCACCAGGTCCGCCACGGCGGCTCGCCCGATTCCCAGAGGTCGTTGAGCATCACGGCGTCCTTGTAGGTGTCCATGCAGTCCCAGAAGCCCTCGTGGCGGTAGGCGCGCAGCTG
>JBDTYI010000208.1:0-3751 GCA_040005775.1 Solirubrobacteraceae bacterium | reverse complement strand
GAAGCGACGTCGCCGCCGACGCGGATGCCGCGCGCGACCTGCACGTCCTTCTCGAACGCGCGCACGTGCCCGCGCCGTACGTCATGGCCGGACACTCGCTCGGCGGCATGTTCGTCTTGGACTATGCCCACCGCTATCCGTCCCAGACCGCTGGAGTCGTGCTGCTTGACTCCATGCACTCGCACCAGTCCCACACCGCAGCGAGCGACATGGCCCCCTTGCTGGCCGTCGTCCCCACACTCGCACGGACCGGCCTCGCGCGCCTGCTCGTCGATCCAAAGGAGGGCGAACCCACGGCACAGGCACGACAGTTCGTCCGCGACGTCGAGCAGATGCCCGCCCAACTCAACCGCGCCGCGCAGCTGACGAGCCTCGGCAACCGCCCATTGGGCGTCGTCACCGCGGGCACGGGCTCCCAGCCCGGATGGGCGGCGCACCAAGACGACCTCGCCACGCTGTCCAGCGACAGCTTCCACCGCACGGTGGCCGGGTCGACGCACCAGTCACTCATCGACGATCCGAAGGACGCCACGGCCTCCAGCCGCGCCATCCACGACATCGTCGTCGCGGTACGCAACCAGCACGCCGCGAAGTAGCCAGGCGATGCCTCGCTACCTCCTGCACCACGAGCACGGTCCCGCCGAGTGCGGGGCCGTGTTCGCGTCGTTCACCGGCCACGTCAGCCCGCTGCGCCACCAGCCGACCATCGGCTCGTGCCGGTTCGGCGGACACGCCATCTGGTGGGACGTCACCGCTGCGTCTGAGGTCGAAGCCTTGAGATTGCTGCCTTCCTACATCGCGCACCGCACCACCGTGGTCGCGATCGCGACGGTAGAGATCCCGTGACACGCGCTCGATCCGATGCCGACGCCGTCGCGGGCCAGGCACGCGAGCAGCGCGCAGGTGATCCACGGCGTCGGGCGCGTCTTGCCGGCCTCGGGGGCGCCGCCGATGCCCGTGAAAGGCCCGCCCGTATGCCGACGGGCCCCCCAGGTCGCTCAGGCCACCGAGTTTGGTACCCCACTGGTACCCAGCGCCGAGTCCTAAACCCCTGCAAACCAGCGAAGTCCCCGCCTGAGCAGGGACTTCGCGAGGGGTGAGCGATGGGGCTCGAACCCACGACCACCTGGACCACAACCAGGAGCTCTACCAACTGAGCTACGCCCACCAAGCCCGAGGAAGTGTATCGGGCGATAGGGCCGGGTTCAGTACGCCTGCCGCGGCAGCGCCGCGCGGACCCCGGAGAGGGTGAACAGCCGCTGCACCGGGGGCGAGGCGGCGGTCAGGACGACCTCCCATCCACCGCGCTCGGCCGCTTGCCGGGCGCGCAGCAGCACGCGCAGGCCGGTCGAATCCATGAACCCCAGCTCGGAGAGGTCGAGCTCGACGACCTCGCCGCGCTCGCGCTCGCGCAGCAGGAGCTTCTCGAGCGACGATGCGGTGGCGACGTCGAGCTCGCCGCGCACGCGCACGACGCCGTCGCGCTCACGCGCGCCGAACAACGGCCCCGCGATCGCCTGCAGCGCGACCAGCGAGCCCACGGCGTCCTCGCGCTCAGCGAACGACGCCAGGCGCCAGAGCCGCCCGAGGCGGAAGTGCAGGACCCACAGGATCTCGCGGCCGCCGGCGCGCACGGCCATCAGGACGGCCTGGCCGTGGTCCTCGATCTCGACGAGCTCCAGGGCGCAGTCGGCGCCGGCTGCGAAGGACCGCAGCTCGTCGGCGCCGCGCAGCACGGCGCCGGTGTGCGGGTCGGGCTGCCAGACCACGTCGTCGGCCACGCGGTCGAGCACGGCATCGACCCCGCCGGTCTCGTAGGCGGCCCAGAGGTCGGAGGCGATCTTGACCGGGCTGGCCACGGCCGAGGCAATCTACCCCGAAACCCGGCCTTCGCCCGAAAACCGACGTATGCATGCCGACTACGCGTGGTGGGCGTGAACGACGGCATGCCCCTTGCCGCGAGCGATCAGCCAGCGGTTGACCGGCACGGCGGCCCAGAAGGCGATGAACAGCGCGAAGGCCAGCGAGCCCCAGAACAGCGGGTCGCCGAGACCGGCGGCCATCGCTCCCGGCACGGCCAGGATGATCAGGCTGTCGATGATCTCCATCGTCGTGATCGAGAACGTGTCCGAGGCGAAGGCCAGGCCCGCGACGCGGCGCGGCGCCAGCCCGGAGCGCAGCAGCGGCACCGACGTGAGCAGGTAGCCGAAGAAGAACGCGAGGGCGATGGAGAGCGCGATCGAGGCGCCGTCGCCCCAGCCGAACGCGGTGGCCAGCGCCAGGCCGAGCACCTCGCCGATGGCACACCCGGTCAGGCAGTGCAGCGTGGCGGAGATGGCGGTGCGGGTGAGATCGTCGAAGCGTGCCATGCCCGTACCCTATACCCCCTGGGAGTATGTTGCAAGCGCGCCCGCCTGGATTCGAACCAGGGACCTGCGGATTAGAAGTCCGCTGCTCTATCCAGCTGAGCTACGGGCGCTCGGCGACGCAGTCTGACAGCGGGGGCGGTAGCTTCGCGAGCCCATGCGGCGCCTCCTCCCCGTCCTGCTGATTTCCAGCGCATCCGTCGCTCCGGGCGCCGCGCACGCGGCCACGCCGACGAAGTGGCTGTGCCGGCCCGCGACCACGAACCCGTGCAACGGCAGCCTGACCGCCTCGAACGCCGCCGCGGGCGGTCGCGTCGAGCGCACGCCGCTGGCAAAGAACGCGCCGATCGACTGCTTCTACGTCTACCCCACCGTGTCGAGCCGGCCGACGATCAACGCGCCGCTGAAGGCCGATCCCGAGCAGCGGGCGATCGCCACTTTCCAGGCGGCGCGCTTCTCGAGTCGCTGCCGGGTGTACGCGCCGCTGTACCGCCAGGTCACCCTGGCCGGGATCGCCGATCCGTCGAAGGTCAGCGCGAAGGCGCAGACGATCGCCTACGGCGACGTCCGCGACGCCTGGCGCTCCTACCTGCGCAAGGACAACCATGGCCGCGGCGTCGTGCTGATCGGCCACTCGCAGGGCGCCTACGTGCTGCGCCAGCTGGTCCGCGAGGAGATCGACCCGAAGGCCTCGGTGCGCAAGCTCCTCGTCTCAGCACTGCTGCTCGGCGGCAACGTGACCGTCCGCACGGGCAGCGACGTCGGCGGCGACTTCCGCCACGTCCGCGCGTGCCGCGCGTCGACCCGGGTCGGGTGCGTCGTCGCCTACTCGGCGTTCAACGCCGTGCCCCCCGCCGACGCGCTCTTCGGCCGCGTCAGCGGCTACGGGCGCGGTGGGCTCGCGGCCGGCGATCCCAAGAAGTTCCAGGTCCTGTGCACGAACCCGGCCGCCCTCGGCGGGGGGACCGCGCGGCTGAAGACCTACACGCCGGTGCTCGCCTTCCCCGGCGCGCTGGGGACCGCGATCAACGCCTTCATCGGCCCGCTGCCGCACGTGTCCACCCCGTGGCTGCGCCCGCCCGGCTACTACACCGCGCACTGCTCGACGGCGGGGGGCGCGAGCGTCCTGCACATCGGCGCCCACGGCGGCGCGCGCGCCTTCAAGGCCAGCCCGACGCCGCAGTGGGGTCTGCACCTGGGCGACCTCAACCTCGCGCTGGGCGACCTGACCGACCTCGTCGGCCGCCAGACCGCGGCCTACGCGAAGGCCGCGACCCGCTAGCGCCCGCGGAGCTCGTTGCGGCGAGCGGGGAGACGAGCAGTTCCAGGCCCGCTGCGAGTGGTGAGCGAAGCCGTCCGGGCTCCCCCGGCGACGGGTGCGGCCC
>JBDTYI010000207.1:0-6485 GCA_040005775.1 Solirubrobacteraceae bacterium | reverse complement strand
CCGACATCCTGGTCTACGCGCTGCACTACGAGGGCGCCTTCAACAAGAACTCGCTCGGCGCCGTCTCGGAGGGCACCAAGCTCGCCTCCGCGATCGGCGGCGAGTGCCACGCGGTCGTCGTCGGTGGCGACGACCTCACCGACGAGCTCTGCGCCACGCTGGGCAACTACGGCGCGACGAAGGTCTTCCGCGCCCAGGCGCCGGAGGGCCTCGCCCAGCCGGTCGTCGACGCGATGGCCAAGGTCATCGCCGACAAGGGCCACGGCTACGCGCTGTTCGGCGGCGGGCTGCTCGGCTTCGAGGTCGGCGCCGGCCTCGCCGCGCGCCTCGGCGCCGGCGTTGCCATGGAGGTCACGGCAGTCAACGCGGAGGGCGACAAGCTCACCGCGGAGCGCCCGATCCTGGGCGACTCGGCCATCTCGGAGATCTCGTTCCGCTCCGACGTCGGGATCATCATCGGGCGTCTGAACGCGTTCGAGACGCAGGCCGCGAGCTCGGACCCCGCGTCCGTCGAGGACGTCGACTTCGAGCTCTCCTCGCACGCCCAGCAGCTGACCATGAAGGAGCGCGGCGAGCAGCGCGGCGCCGACGTCGACATCGAGGGCGCCGACGTCCTCGTCGCCGGCGGTCGCGGTCTGGGCAAGGCGGAGGGCTTCGAGCTCGCCGAGGACCTGGCCAAGGCCCTGGGCGGCGCCGTCGCGGCGACCCGCGCGGTGGTCGACGCCGGCTGGTACCCCTACGCGGCGCAGATCGGCCAGACGGGCAAGACCGTCGCGCCGAAGCTGTACCTCGCGGCGGGCATCTCCGGGGCGATCCAGCACAAGGTCGGCATGCAGTCCTCGGAGAACATCGTGGCGATCAACAAGGACGCGAACGCCCCGATCTTCGAGTTCTCCGACCTCGGCATCGTGGGCGATCTCAACAAGATCCTGCCCAAGCTGACCGAGGCCGTGAAGGCCAAGAAGGGCTCCTAGCCCGCATGGCGCACGGCAACGGCAACGGGAACGGAAACGCGGCTCCGGCCGCCTTTCCGCCGCCGGTCGACCCGCAGAAGGAGTTCGTCAAGCACGGCCTCGACGCCGAGGACGAGCTGATCGAGGTCGGCGTGGCGATCGTCGGCGGCGGGACCGCCGGCCTGGCGTGCGCCAACCGGCTGCTGCAGCTGCTGGACGATGATCCGGAGACGATGGAGCGCCTCGGCGAGGTTCCGGTCGCGGTGATCGAGAAGGCCAAGACGTGCGGCGGCCACAACCTCTCGGGCGCCGTGATGCGCCCCGGCCCGCTGCAGGAGCTCTTCCCCGACATGAGCCGGGAGGAATGGCGCAACGAGGGCTTCGCCTTCGGCGAGGTCACCAAGGAAGCCGTCTACATGCTGCCCAACGGCAAGCGTGCGCTGAAGATCCCGACCCCGCCGCCGTTCAAGAACCATGGCAACGAGGTCATCTCGGTCTCCGCGCTCGCGCGCTTCCAGCAGCGCCAGGCCGAGGAGGGCGGCGCGTACATCCTCACCGAGACCGCCGCGTCCCAGCTCATCGTCGACGACGGCCGCGTCGTCGGCGTCCGCTCCGGCGACAAGGGTCGCGGCAAGGACGGCAGCCCGCTGGGCAACTTCGAGCCGGGCACCGACATCAAGGCGCAGGCCACGGTGCTCGCCGAGGGCTGCTGGGGCCACCTCACCGGCGCCGCGATCAAGGAGTTCGACCTCGCCGACGGCCGCGAGCCGCAGGTGTGGGAGCTCGGCGTCAAGGAGATCTGGAAGGTCGACAAGCCCCTGGATCGCATCATCCACACGATCGGCCCGTGGCCGCTGAAGCTCGGCGCCAAGTACGGGCAGATCGGCGGCACCTGGCTGTATCCGATGAAGGACGCGAAGACCGGCGAGGACTATGTGTCGATCGGCTTCGTCGTCGACCTCGACTACGCCGATGCGACGACGTCGGCCCACGACCTGCTGCAGCAGTTCAAGCTGCACCCGCTGGTCCGCAAGATCCTCGAGGGCGGCGAGCGCGTCGGCTGGGGCGCCAAGGCGCTGCCGGGCGGCGGCTACTGGTCGATGCCCAAGCTCACGATGCCGGGCGCGCTGCTCGTCGGCGACTCGGCGGGGATGGTCGACACCGTGGCGCTCAAGGGCGTCCACCACTCGATCCAGTCGGGCAAGCTGGCGGCCGAGGCGATCTACGAGTCGCTCAAGCGCGGTCAGCAGTCGCTGGAGAGCTACGAGTCCGCGGTCGAGGAGTCCTCGATCGGCAAGGAGCTCTACGAGGTCCGCAACACGCGCCAGCCGTTCCAGAAGGGCTTCCTCATCGGCGGCCCGCTGGTGAACGCGATGATCGCGACCAAGGGGAAGATCCCCGGCGGCCGCTGGCCCTGGCACCGTCAGACGGACAAGGCCATGTTCGTCGGCGACACCAAGGACAACTATCCGAAGCCCGACGGCAAGTACACGTTCGACAAGCTCTCGAGCGTGTTCATCACCGGCAACGCGACCCGCGACGACGCGCCGAACCACATCCGCGTGCAGAAGAACGTCTCGCGCGAGGTGGCCGAGACGTGGGTCTGGATGTGCCCGGCCGGGGTCTACGAGATCCCCGACGACGAGCCCGAGACCGGCAACGTCGACGTGACCGTGAACTACACGAACTGCGTGCAGTGCGGCGCGATCACGGCCAAGGGCGGCCGCCTGACTACGCCCGAGGGCGGCGACGGGCCGCTCTACCAGACGACCTAGCGCAACCATTGGGCTCGCGCGCTGTTTGGGGGAGCCCATGCGCCGTGTCGTTGGACTGCTTCTCGCCGTGCTCGCTGTCGCCGCCCCCGCGGGCGCGTCGGCGGCCGCGACGCCCCTGCGCGCGTCGCTGACGTCGTGCTCGGCTGCGGCGCGGACGGCCGTGTTCTCCGGCTCGATGCCGACGGTCCGCGGGACCAGGGCGATGGCGATGCGCTTCGACCTGGAGGCGCGCCTGGACGGCGAGGCGGAATTCGCGGTGCTCAAGGTGCCGGGTCTCGGGGTCTACAAGCGCTCGAGCACCGGGCAGACCGGCTTCGTGTTCACCCAGCGCGTCCGAGCGCTCGACCCGGGCCTCTACCGCGCCACCGTTCGCTTCCGCTGGTATGCGCCCGGCGGGCGGGTCATCAAGACCGTCAAGCGCGCCACGGGCACGTGCGTCCAGCCCGACCCGCGCCCCGACCTGCGCGCCGGCGTGCTCGCCGGGACGCTGCTGGCCGGTGCCACCACGGCGCGCTACGCGCTCAACGTGAGCAATCCGGGTCGGTCGGACGCCGGGCCGTTCGCGGTGCAGATCGCCGGCGTGCGCGTCACGGTGGCCGCATTGACGGGCGGAGCCGAGACCACGGTGACGGTCGACGCGCCGCGCTGCGCGCCGGGGGAGACGGTCGCGATCGTCCTCGATCCGGGCGGTCAGGTCGACGAGGCCGACGAGTCCGACGACAGCGTCCAGCGCCTGTGTCCCCTCAGCTAGACTGGATCGAGCTATGAAGACCGCGATCCATCCTGAATACGTCGAGTCCCACGTGCATTGCACCTGCGGGAACGACTTCATCACACGCTCGACCAAGCCCGAGATCAACGTGGAGATCTGCTCCCAGTGCCACCCGTTCTACACGGGTCGCCAGAAGCTGATGGACACCGGTGGGCGCGTCGATCGGTTCAAGCGTCGCGCTGCCAAGCGCACCGCGCGCTAACCCACAACCATGGCCGACACCGCGCCTGCGCCCCAGGACGGGCAGCTCTGGGCGCAGCGCGATGCACCGGTAGGCGGGCAGGCGGTCCTCGAGGGCGTCATGATGCGCGGCGTCTCCTCGTGGGCCGTCGCCGTCCGCAAGCCGCTCCCCGAGGAGATCTCCGAGGAGGGCGTCGATCCCCTCAAGGGATCCCACGGCGAGATCGAGGTCGTCTCGCATCCGCTCACCAGCGTGCTGAAGAAGCACCGCCTTCTGCGCCTGCCGATCGTGCGCGGCGTCGTCGCCCTCGGCGAGTCGCTGGGCATCGGCTTCAAGGCCCTGAACATCTCCGCCAACGCGCAGCTCCCCGAGGACGAGGAGCCGATCTCGGGCGGCATGTGGGCGGGGACCGTGCTCGTCGCGGTCGCGCTGGCCGTCGGCCTGTTCTTCGTCGTGCCCGTCGGGCTCACGAGCCTGATCAAGGATCAGCTCGGGTCGTCGCTGGTCTTCTGGCTCGTCGAGGGGGTCCTGCGCACCGCGATCTTCCTCGGCTACCTCTCGCTGCTCTCGCGCCTACGCGACCTGCGCCGCGTGTTCGAGTACCACGGCGCCGAGCACAAGACGATCTCCTGCTACGAGGCCGGCCTGGACCTCACGCCCGAGAACGCACAGAAGTTCAGCCGCCTTCACCCCCGCTGCGGCACGAGCTTCCTGCTCATCGTGATGATCGTGGCCATCTTCGTCTTCGCCCCGATCGGCCTGCCCGCCTGGTACCTCCTCGTCGCCACGCGCATCATCGGCGTGCCGCTCATCGCTGGCATCTCCTTCGAGATCATCAAGTTCGCGGGCAAGAACCGCCGCCGCCCCTGGGTGCGCACGGTCATGTGGCCGGGCCTGCAACTGCAGAAGCTCACCACCCGCGAGCCCGACTTCAGCCAGCTCGCCGTCGCGATCGCCGCGATGGAGGCCGTCCTGAGCGTCGAGGACCTCCGTGCCGCGTCGGACGAGGACCGGATTGGGATGGAAGTCGTGGCATAGCTCGCCTAGCGGCTCGCTATGCCATTGGGAGAACTCGCCTAGCGGCTCGTTCTCCCGGGCCTCTGGTCGCGCGGCCAAGTACGCTCGGTAGCGAATGATCGACTCACTCGTCGCCCAGATCGAAGCGCGTTTCGCCGAGCTCGGGCGGCAGATGACCGACCCCGAGGTGATCAACGACCGCCATCGCTACGCGGAGGTCGGACGGGAGTACGCGCGGCTGGAGGGTCCGGCCAAGCTGGCCGAGGAATGGCGCCGCACGGCCGACGACGTCGCGGGCGCCCAGGAGCTGCTGGCCGAGGGCGAGGACCCCGAGGTGCGCGAGATGCTGAGCGTCGCGCGGGCGCGCGCCGAGGAGCTCGACGAGGAGCTGCGCCTGGCCATGGTCGAGCGCGATCCAGCCGACGACAAGGACGTCATCATCGAGATCCAGGGGGGCGCCGGCGGGGAGGAGGCCGGGCTGTGGGCGGGAGACATCTACCGGATGCTCTCCAAGTACGCCGAGCGCATGGGCTTCAAGGTCCAACCGCTGGAGGTCGGCGACGGCAAGTACACGTTCGCCATCAACGGCGACGCGGCGTATTCGATCTTCAAGTACGAGGGCGGCACCCACCGCGTGCAGCGCGTGCCGGCCACCGAGTCGCAGGGGCGCATCCACACGTCGACCGCCACCGTCGCCGTGCTGCCCGAGGCCGAGGAGGTCGACATCCACATCGACCCCTCCGACCTGCAGATCGACGTCTACCGCTCCTCCGGCCCGGGCGGGCAGTCGGTGAACACGACCGACTCGGCGGTGCGCATCACCCACAGGCCCAGCGGCGTCGTCGTCTCGATGCAGGACGAGAAGAGCCAGCTGCAGAACCGCGAGAAGGCGATGCGCGTGCTCCGCGCGCGCCTGTACGAGGCGGCGCTCGCCGAGCAACAGGCGTCGCTGGCCGCCGACCGTCGCAGCCAGGTCGGGACCGGCGACCGCGCCGAGAAGATCCGGACCTACAACTACGGCGAGCGGCGGGTCACCGACCACCGCATCAAGCTCACCGTCCACAACCTCGACGCCGTCCTCGAGGGTGAGCTCGACGAGCTCACGGCCGGCCTCACCGCCGACGAGAAGCGCATGCGCCTCGAGGCGCAGGCCACCGCCCCCGCCTGAGCCGCGGCGCCGTGCCCGCCACACCCGTCCGCGAGGCCCTCGACTCCGCCGTGATCGCCCTCACGGCGGCCGGCGTCGACACGCCGCGCCTCGACGCCGAGGTGCTGCTCGCCCACGCGCTGGGGGTCGACCGCGCGCGCCTGGTCATCGACCGCGACGCCCCCGTGGAAGGCCCGGCGATCCGCACCTTCCAGACGGCCGTGCGCCGCCGCGCGGTTGAGCGCGAGCCGGTCGCCTACATCACCGGGGTGCGCGGCTTCCGCCACCTCGACCTGCACGTCGACGCCCGCGTGCTCGTGCCGCGTCCCGAGACCGAGACGCTCGTGGAGGCCGCGCTCGACCTGCCCCGCGGCGCCCGCGTGGTCGACGTCGGCACCGGCAGCGGCGCCGTCGCCCTCGCGCTCAAGGACGAGCGCCCCGACCTCCGCGTCACCGGGACCGACCTCAGCGACGACGCGCTCGCCGTCGCACGCGCCAACGCGCAGCGCCTGGCGCTCGACGTCGCCTTCGCGCGCGCAGATCTGCTCGACGGTGCGCCCGAGGCCGACGCGATCGTCTCCAACCCGCCCTACGTCGAGGACGGCGCACCGCTCGCTCCCGAGATCACGCGCCACGAGCC
>JBDTYI010000206.1:0-8576 GCA_040005775.1 Solirubrobacteraceae bacterium | reverse complement strand
CGCCACAGCCCGGGATGTTGACGAAGTCAACTCCCAAGGCCGACGAAGTCGGCCCTACTTCCTCAGCTTGCGCTCGATGGCGCCCTGGACCGACTTGCGGTTCTGGCTGCGCTTCTCGTAGTCGCGCACCTTGCGCAGCTCCGCGGGCGTGAGGTCGTTGAGGCGCTTCTGGATCTGCGCCGCGCTCAGGTTGTCGTACAGGGTGATCGGGAACGTCGGCCCGACGCCCACCGCGCGACGGGCGCGGTCGACCTCGCGTAGCGCGACGTCGCCGGACTGCGCGGCGCGCGACGTTCCTTTGCCCAGCAGCTGCTCGACGCCGGCCCGGAAGCCGTCGGCCTGAGCGCGCCCGGTGGACACGATGGTCTGCGTGAGCGCGGTCGCGTCCTTGCGCGTGATCTGCCCACGCTTGACCGCGTCGTCCATGACCTCCTTGAGGCTGCCGGTCGTCACGATGACGCCGCGACGAAGGTGGTCGCGAAGCTGCGTGAGCTGCACGCGTGCGGACTCGGAGGTCTCGACGGCGGCCTTCTGCGGCGCGGGCTTCGCGTTCGCCTTGCGCGTCTCGGCGGCTTTCTTGGCCGTGGCCGAACGCTTGTTGGCCGCGGCCTTCCGCGTGTCCGCGGCCTTCTTCGCCGCGGTCGAGCGAGACGCTGCGCTCGTGCTGCGCGAGCTGCTCGTGCTGCTCGAGCGCGACGACGACGAACGGGACGACTTCGGTTGCGGCATGTGCTCTCCTGACGGCAGGAACAGGGGTTGGTCTGCCGACGATATACCCACCGCTCGCGGCAATTAGCGCAAGCTCAGTTCTTCGCCACGAGCAGGCGATATCCGAGGTCGAGTTCGTGGAGCACGAGGAGGTTGGCGTGGCGCCGCGACCATGCCCCGCTCTCGAGGTCCGCGCGGAGGTTCTCGAGCCCGGCGGCGACCCCGGCCGGGTCGCTGCGGTGAAAGACCGAGATGCCCTCGCGCACGTTCGCGTCGAGGTACGCCTCGGGGCGCCGCCAGAACGCGCTGAAGAACCCGTCCTCGCAGTCCCACGGGATGGGGACGACCTCCACGCTCGCGCCGAGCGCCGCGGCCTGGTCGTCGATCGACGCGAAGCCGATCGTCGTCTCGCGGGTCACCGGCATGTACTCGGGGCCGAGCCAGTGGGACCCCGCGAACGCCGGGTCCCAGGTGAAGAGCACGACGCGGTCGCGCGCGACGCGCAGCATCTCCGCGAGGCCCGCGCGCCAGTCGGTCCAGTGGTGCAGGGTCAGCGAGCCCATGACGGCCTCGAAGCTGTCGTCGGCGAACGGCAGCGCCTCGGCGGTGCCCTCGACGCAGGGCGCCGCGCCCGGCGGGCGCTGGGCGCGCATCACGGCCGACGGCTCGAGCGCCGTCACGTCGCGGTCGGGCGGCTCGTAGCTGCCCGTGCCCGCCCCCACGTTCAGCACCGTCCCCGCGTCGCCGAGCGCAGCCCAGATGCGCGCGGCGATCCGAGGATCGGTGGCCCGCGTCGTCGCGTACGTGCGGCCTATGGCGTCGTAGCGAGCAGCCATTCGAGCAGCGCCTTCTGCGCGTGGCGGCGGTTCTCGGCCTCATCCCAGATCCGCTGGCGGTCGCCGTAGAGGACCTCCGCGCTGATCTCCTCGCCCGGGTGCGCGGGCAGGCAGTGCAGCGCGATCGCGCCCGGCGCGGCCCGGTCGAGCAATGCGTCGTCGATGCGGTAGGGCGCGAGGGCGGCGCGGCGCGCGTCGGCCGTCGCCTCGTCGCCCATCGACACCCACACGTCGGCGTACACGGCGTTCGCGCCCGCCACGGCGGCAGCCGGGTCCTCGACGTTCACGACGCCGTCGAGCTCGTAGCCCGAGGGCGAGGACACGACGACCTCCACGCCTGCGATCGCCCCGAGCAGCGCCAGCGAGCGCGCGACGTTGTTGCCGTCGCCGACGTAGGCGAGCTTGAGGCCGTCGAGCGGGCCGAACGCCTCCTGGAGGGTGAGCAGGTCGGCGAGCACCTGGCACGGGTGGTGGCCGTCGGTGAGCATGTTGAAGACGGGGATCGTGGCGTGCTCGGCCAGCTCCTCGACGAGCGTGTCGGGGCCGGTGCGGATGCCGACGGCGTCGACGTGGCGCGACAGCACCAGCGCGGTGTCGCGGGGCGACTCGCCGCGCGACAGCTGCATCTCGTCGTTGCGCAGGATCATCGGGTGGCCGCCGAGCTCGACGACGCCGGCCTCGAAGCTCACGCGGGTGCGCGTCGAGGGCTTCTGGAACACGAGCGCGACGACCTTGTCCTGCAGCGCGCGCGACCCGCGCGGATCGGCCTTGAGCTCCGTGGCGCGGGCCAGCAGCCCATGGAGGTCGGCCGGCGAGAGCTCGGCGCCCGTGAGGAAATGTCGCGGCAAGGGCGACAGGATAGGCCGACGATGATCCTCCTCACCTGGAACCTCTTCCACGGCCGCGCGGTTCCCGAGCGTCGCCGCCCGCTGCTGCGCGAGTTCGCCACGCTGCTCGCGTCCTGGGAATGGGATGTCGCGCTGCTGCAGGAGGTGCCGCCGTGGTGGCCGCCGCCGCTCGGCCGCGCGACCGGGGCCAGCGCGCGCATGGCCCTGACCTCGCGCAACCAGCTCTTGTTCGTACGCCGTTGGATCGCCGAGCGCCGCCCCGACCTGATCAAGTCCGGCGGCGGCGGATCCAACGCGATCCTCGTGCGCCGCGCGGCGATCGTCGAGCATCGGCGCGTGACGCTGCGCCTGTGGCCCGAGCGGCGCGTCATGCATGCGGTGCGCCTTACCTCGGGCACGTGGGTGGCGAACCTCCACGCGATGGCCCACGTGGAGGCGCGCGCGCAGGCCGACGTCGACGTCGCGGCGCGCGCGATCGGCGAATGGGCGGGCGACGCGCCCGTCGTGCTCGGTGGCGACTTCAACCTGCGCCACGTCGAGGTGCCCGGGTTCAACCACGTCGCCGGGCACTGGGTCGACCACGTTCTGCTGCGCGGCCTGCATCCGGCGTCGCGCCCCGAGCGGCCCGAGCCCGGCGACCTCTCCGACCACCAGCCGCTGCGCATCGCCGTCGGGGAAGGATCCGCCGCGACACGCGTCTGACAGGACATGCGCACCCGTCTGATCGTCTCCCTCGTGGCCTGCGTGGCCATCGCCGGCTGCGGCTCGAGCAGCGACTCCTCGAAGAGCACGAGCACCAGTGCACCCGCGGCGAGCTCGAGCTCCAGTTCCAGCTCCGGCGGCGTGACGATCAAGGCGGCCGGCTTCGCCTTCGACCCCAAGTCGGTGACCGTGAAGAAGGGCCAGAAGGTGACGTGGACCAACAGCGACTCGGCGCCCCACAACGTCACCTCGAGCGACGGGACCATCAAGTCCAAGGACTTCACCAAGGGCCAGTCGTTCACGTACACCGCGACGAAGGCCGGCACGTTCGACTACGTCTGCACGATCCATCCGCAGATGACGGCGACGCTCATCGTCCAGTAGCCCTCAGGTGCGCGAGCGCAGGCCGAAGCCGCGGAGCATGAGCAACGCACGCTCGCCCATCGTGCCGCGCGCCGGAAGCACGCCGAGCTGAACCGCCGTGCCGTAGGCGTCAAAGAACGCGCGCACGCGCCATAGGCGCGTCCGGTCGGCATCGAGCTCGCAGTAGGCGATGGCGTGCACGACAACGAAGCGCCCGCTCGGGACGAGCCCCTCGAGCTCCCCGCGGTGCGTGCCCAGCAACTTCATCGGCGCGGCGACGAAGCGCCCGTCGCCCAGGCGCTCGCCCGTGCGCTCGATGCGCACGTCGGGGAACGCGGCCCACAGGCGGGCGAGGTGGTCGCCGAGCGCCTCGGGGCCGTCCAGCGGGTCGCCGCACAGCGGGTCCTCGTAGTGCAGGTCGGGCGCGCAGACCGCCGACAGCGCGGCCCGGTCGCGGCCGACGAGCGCGGCCTGGAAGCGGTCGATCAGCGGGTCGGTCACCGAATGGGACTCATTCCGCCGGCGGCGTGAGGTCGGCCATGCCCACGTCGGGCGTCGAGGCCGCGGCGTGCAGGCGCCGCGGGATGCGCCCGGCCCCGCGCGCGAGGCGTCCCGCCTCGACGCCCGCCCGGATCGCGTGCGCCATGGCGACGGGGTCCTGCGCCCGCGCGATCGCGCTCGCGCAGAGCACGCCGTCGCAGCCGAGCTCCATCGCCAGCGCCGCGTCGCTGGCCGTTCCGACGCCGGCGTCGAGGATCACCGGCACGCCGGCCCGCTCGACGATCAGCGCGATGTTGTACGGGTTGCGGATGCCCATCCCCGAGCCGATCGGGGAGCCCAGCGGCATGACGGCGGCGCAGCCGATGTCCTCCAGGCGCCGCGCGAGGATCGGGTCGTCGTTCGTGTAGGGCAGCACCGTGAAGCCGTCGGCGACGAGCTCCTCGGCGGCGAGCAGCAGCTCGGGCGCGTCGGGCAGCAGCGTGCGCTCGTCGCCGATGACCTCGAGCTTGACCCAGTCGGTGTCGAACGCCTCGCGGGCGAGCTTGGCCGTGAGCACCGCGTCGCGCGCGGTGAAGCACCCGGCGGTGTTCGGCAGCAGCTCGACGCCGCAGCCGTCGAGCACGTCGACGAGCGACCCGCGGGATTTTGCCCCACCGACCCCGCTGCGCCGCAGCGCGACGGTGACCAGCTCGGCGCCCGTCGCGCGGATCGCGTCGGCCAGCGTCTGGAGGCGCGGGAAGCCGCCGGTCCCCAGGATCAGCCGCGAGCGCAGCTCGCGCCCGGCGATCGTGAGCGGCGTGTCGGTGATCGGGATCCGCGCTTCGGTGGACACGCTCAGCCTCCCTGCATGGCGGACAGGACCTCGACCCGGGCGCCCTCGGGCACGACACGCGCGGGCCATTCGCCGCGCGGCACGACTTCGGCGTCGACGGCGACCGCGACGCCGCGCTCGGCCCGGACGCCGAGCCCGGCGAGCAGTTCCGCGACGGTCTTTCCTGCGCCCTCGCGGGCCTCGCCGTTGACGCTGATCATGCGGGCACCTCCGCGTGGGCCTTCCCCGCGAGCGCGTCGAGCACGAGCTCGGCGGTGACCGGCGTCAACAGCACGCCGTTGCGGTAGTGCCCGGTGGCCCACACGATGTGCGGATCGGCGCGTGACGGCCCGATGACGGGCGCGTTGTCGGGCGTGCCGGGGCGCAGCCCTGCGATCGCCTCCTCGACCTCGAGCTCCAGGATGCCGGGGACGAGCTCGCCCGCGTGGCGCAGCAGCTCGTAGATCGCACCGGCAGTCATGGCCGTGTCGAAGCCGCGCTCCTCGACCGTCGCGCCGAGCACGTAGCGGCCGTCGCCGCGCGGCACGAGGTAGCCGCCGTCGTAGCGCACGACGCGCTCGAGCAGCCCGGGGCCCTCGGGGTCGCGGAGGCGCAGTGACTGGCCCTTGACGGGCCGGACGCGCGCCTCGTCGCCGAACATGCCCGACCACGGGCCGGCGGCGAGCACGACGCGCTCGGCGCCCAGCGCGCCGGGGTCGGTCACCTCCGAGCTGTGGCGCAGGTCGACGCCGGCTCGCCTGCCCGCGCGCACGAGCGCGGTGCACACGAGCCGCGGGTCGACGGCGTGGTCGCCGGGCACGTCGAGCGCGGCGCGCAGGGTCGGGGACAGCGCGGGCTCCAGGCGGCGCGCGGCGCTGGGCAGCAGCGGTGCGACGGCGAGTCCGAGCGTCTCGCGCAGCGCGCGCTCGCGCTCCAGGGACTCGGCCTCGTCGCGGTCGCGCGCGACGACGAGCGTGCCGCACGCCCGGTAGCCGACGCTCATCTCGGCGGCGGCCTCTAGCTCGGCGGCGAAGGCGGGCCAGCGGGCGGCGCTGTCGCGGCCGAGCGCCAGCAGCTCGCGCTCACCCGCGTCGGCCTCGGTGACCGGCGCGAGCATGCCCGCGGCGACGTGCGAGGTCTCGGCGCCGAAGCGCTCCCCGCGCTCGTGGAGCACCACGCTCAGCCCTGCCCGCGCCGCACGCCACGCGACGGCGAGGCCGACGATCCCGCCGCCCACGATGGCGACGTCCTGGTGCTTCGAAATGCTCATTGCGATTCGCTTCGCCGGCATGACCCGGATCAGCTCCTGACGGTCGGCGCCCTTGGTGGCGCCCTCTCAGCCCTGACCTACCAGGCTCCCGTGCGGCGATCGTAGCGCGCTGCCTGCTTCACTTCCCGCCGTGGACCGCCGTGCGCGCCTGCGCGAAGCCCGCCTCTATCTCGTTGCCGACCGCGACGGGCTGCTGCACGCGCTCGACGGCGCACTGGCGGGGGGCACCGACGTCGTGCAGCTGCGCGATAAGACCGCCTCCGACGACGAGCTGCTCGCCGCGGCCACCAGCGCGCGTGAGCACTGCCACGCTGCCGGCGCGCTGTTCGTGCTGAACGACCGCCCCGACCTTGCGGTCGCCTGCGGCGCTGACGGCGTCCATGTCGGCCAGGATGACGCGAGCGTCGCCGGCGCCCGCGCCGCGGTCGGCGACGACGCGATCGTCGGGCTCTCGACGCACTCGATCGACCAGGCCCGCGCCGGAGCGGCGAGCGGGGCGGACTACATCGCGGTCGGCCCGGTGCACGCGACCCCGACCAAGCAGGGCCGCCCGGCGATCGGCCTCGAGCCCGTCCGCTACGCCGCCGAGCACGTCTCGCTGCCGTGGTTCGCGATCGGCGGCATCGACCGCGACACGGTCGCCGAGGTCGCCGCCGCCGGCGCCCAGCGGGTCGTCGTCGTGCGCGCGATCGCCGCCGCCGACGATCCCGAGGACGCGGCGCGCGCCCTGCGCGAGGCGGTCACCCATGGGTAGGCGCAGCCGCAAGCAGCGCCCCGCCGAGGGCGGGCGGGACGAACGTCCGCCCGACGCGAACGCGGGCATGCGCCGCGGCTACGCGCGCAGCGCTGCCCGCAACGAGGAGGTGCGCCGCGCGCTCGCGCCGTTCGAGGAGGGCGAGCGCCCGGCGGTGCTCGTGATCTCGGCCGCCATCGCCGCGCTGCTGGGGGTCGGCAACGTCGCCGCCTTCCTGGCGGGTGTGGAGGTGCAGGGCCAGAAGGCCGACCTCATCGGCGTGGTGCTGCTGGCGATCCTGATGCTGGCCGCTGCCTGGGGCATGTGGAACAAGCGCTACTGGGCGGTGCTCGGCTTCGAGGCGCTGCTGGGCATCACGGTCGCCTTCGCGGCGCTGTCGCTGCTCGTCGCGTCCAACCTCGCGGCGCTCGCTCTCTGCCTGGCGATCATGTTCGGCGGCGGCTATCTCTTCTACCGCCTCGTCCGCGTCATGGCGCGCCTCCAGACGCCACGGCGCAAGGCGTAAGCCCCCTAGTAGATTCGAAGGTCATGGCTTCTTCCTCGTATGACTGCGTCGTCATCGGCTCCGGCCCCGGTGGCTACGTCGCCGCGATCCGCGCCGCACAGCTCGGCATGAAGACCGCGGTCGTCGAGAAGGACGTCATCGGCGGGCGCTGCCTGAACTACGCGTGCATCCCCGCGAAGGCCGTCCTGCGCGTCGCCGACGTGCTCGACGAGATCCGCGACGCCGACGCCTACGGACTCCGCGTGTCGGGCGAGACCACGGTCGACTTCGACGCCGTCTCCGAGCGCCGTCAGAAGGTCGTCAAGACGCTGACCGGCGGAGTCAGCGGTCTGATGAAGAAGAACTCCATCGACGTCATCGACGGCCACGGCTCGGTCACCTCCGACGCCAACGTGAAGGTCGGCAGCAACTTCGACGGCGACGAGATCGAGGTCGCCAAGGCCGTCATCCTCGCGACCGGCTCGGTGAAGAAGCCGATCCCGGGCACGCAGTTCGGCGGCCGCGTGATCGGCACCGAGGAGGCCTGGGCGCTCTCCGAGCTGCCGGGGACGATGGTCGTCGTCGGCGCCGGTGCGTCGGGCGCCGAGATCGCCTCCGGCTACGCCCGCCTCGGCGTCGAGGTCAAGCTCTTCGAGGCCCTCGATCGCGTGCTGCCCACCGAGGACGCCGACATCTCCAAGCTCGCCGAGCGCGGGTTCAAGAAGCAGGGCATCGAGGTCCACACCAAGACGCTCGTGGAGAACGTGCAGACCGGCGACAGCTCGGTGACGTACTCCTACGGCGACGAGCAGGGCGAGGCCGAGTGGCTCGTCATCGCCGCCGGCCGCGGGCCCGACGTGGAGGCGCTCGGACTCGAGGACGCGGGCATCAAGCTCGACGACCGCGGACTGGTCTCGGTCGACGGCGCGCAGCGCACGAGCCTCAACGGCGTGTGGGCGATCGGCGACCTCGTGCACGGTCCCGCGTTGGCGCACAAGGCCTCCGACGAGGGCGTCATCGCCGTCGAGGACGCCGCCGGCCTCGAGACGCACGCGATCGAGTACATCGACGTCCCGCGCGCCACCTTCTGCTCGCCGAACGTGGCCTCCTTCGGGCTCACGGAGGAGCAGGCGCGCGAGGCCGGGCACGACGTCGCGATCGGGAAGGTGCAGTACGGCGCCGTCGGCGCCGGCACCGTCTACGGCGATCGCACCGGCCTGGTCAAGATCGTCGGCGACAAGAACTACGGCGAGCTGCTCGGCGGCCACATCATCGGGGCGAAGTCGACCGAGCTCATCC
>JBDTYI010000205.1:0-16200 GCA_040005775.1 Solirubrobacteraceae bacterium | reverse complement strand
CGCTGATGGAGGTCATCACCTTCGACGAGGAGGGCAACTGCCTGAACTCGTCGTTGATGGACTACCTCATCCCGACCGCGCTGGAGTGCCCGGACTTCGAGCTGGGCGAGACGGTCACCCCGTGTCCGCACCACCCGCTCGGCGCCAAGGGCATCGGCGAGTCCCCGAACGTCGGCTCGCCGCCGGCGATCGTCAACGCGGTGATCGACGCGCTGCACGAGACCCACGGCGTCGACCACATCGACATGCCCTGCACCCCCGCGCGCGTGTGGGCGGCGATGCAGGGCCGGCCCACGCCGCCGCAATGATGAGCGCGGCCCTGTCCCGGCGGGCCGAGGAGCTCGCGCGGCGCGGCGAGACGTTCGTCAGCGCGACGGTCGTCCGCGCGCAGCGGCCCACCAGCGCCGAGGCGGGCAACGCCGCGATCGTGCTCGCCGACGGCACCATCGAGGGCTTCGTCGGCGGCGGGTGCGCGGAGCACAGCGTGCGCGTCTACGCGCTCAAGGCGATCGAGAGCGGCGAGCCGCTGCTGCTGCGCATCCTGCCCTTCGGCGAAGGTGAGCCTGATCCCGCCCACCCCGAAGTCGCGCGCGAGCCCGGCGCCGTGACCGTCGAGAACCCGTGCCTGTCGGGCGGCGCGATCGAGGTCTTCCTGGAGCCCGTCGTGCCCGCGCCGCGCGTGTTCGTCGAGGGCGACCTGCCGATCTCCCACGCGCTCGTGCGCATGGGCGCGGAGCTCGGCCTGGACATGCTCGCCGTCGCGGGCGGTGTCTTCGCGCCGCGCCCCGGCGACCTCGCGCTCGTCGTCGCCGGCCACGGCCGCGATGAGCTGCCTGCGCTGCGCCTCGGGCTCGAGGCCGGCCTGCCCTACGTCGGCCTCGTCGCCAGCCGCAAGCGCGGCCACGGCGTGCTCGGCGAGCTGCGCGGCGATGGCGTTGCCCAAGCGCTGCTGGACCGCATCGACACGCCCGCGGGGCTGGACATCGGCTCGCGCACCGCGCCCGAGATCGCGCTGTCGATCCTCGCGCGCATCGTCGAGGTGCGCCGGCGGGAGGCCACGGCGCCCGTGCAGCCGATCAAGGCGGTCGACCCGGTGTGCGGCATGGAGGTCGTCGTGACGGCCGACACGCCCTCGGCGGTCCACGACGGCGAGACGTTCTACTTCTGCCGCGAAGGCTGCAGGACCGCGTTCGAGCAGCAGCATGCCGTCGCGGACTAGCGGCCTCGTGCTCGGCGCCGGCGGGTCGCGGCGCCTCGGGCGACCCAAGCAGCTGCTGGCCTACGGCGACCGGACGCTGCTCGGCCACGTCGTCGACACCGCGCGCGCGTGCTCCTTCGACCAGACGGTCGTGGCGATCGGCGGCGCCGCCGACGACGTCCGCGCGACCGTCGACCTCAGCGGCACCGACGTCGTCGTCAACGACGCCTATGGCGCGGGCTGCTCGTCCTCGATCGCGGCGGCGCTGGGCGTGATCGACGAGCGCTGCGACGTGCTCGTGCTGCTGCTCGGCGACCAGCCCGGGGTGACCGCCGCGACCGTCGCGGCGCTGCTCGCCGGCCGCGGTGACGCCCCGCTGGCGGTGTGCCGCTACGACGACGGCCGCGGGCACCCGATCGCCTTCGGGCGCGAGACGTTCTCTGCGCTCGCGAACCTGCACGGCGACAAGGGCGTCTGGCGACTGCTCGACGCGGGCGACCCCGTGGAGGTGCCGATCGCGGGGCCGGTCCCGCTCGACGTCGACACGCCCGAGGACTACGAGGCGGTCCTCGCCGCGCGGGCCCCGGCATGAACGAGCTGGAGGCGCTCGCGCCCGACGTCGAGACGCTCGCGCAGCGCCTGGCCGGTGTGGACTACCTCGTCGACGAGGGCCTGGCGACGTCGATGTTCCTCGCCCTGCGCCTGCCCCAGCCGCTGCTGCTGGAGGGCGAGGCCGGGGTGGGGAAGACCGAGGCGGCCAAGGCGCTCGCGCTCGTGCTCGACACGCCGCTGATCCGCCTGCAGTGCTACGAGGGCATCGACTCCGCCGAGGCGCTCTACGAATGGAACTATCCGCGTCAGCTGCTGAGCATCCGCCTCGCCGACGTGAACCGCAGCGAGCTCGGCGAGGAGGAGCTGTTCGGGCCCGACTACCTGATCCGCCGCCCGTTGCTGCGCGCGCTGGAGCATCCCGGGCCGCGGCCGGCGGTCCTGCTCATCGACGAGATCGACCGCGCCGACGACGAGTTCGAGGCCTTCCTGCTCGAGCTGCTCGCCGACGCGGCGGTGACGATTCCCGAGATCGGCACCATCCGCGCCACTCACCCGCCGGTGATCGTGCTGACCTCCAATCGCACGCGCGACCTGCACGACGCGGTCAAGCGCCGCTGCCTGTACCAGTGGATCGACTACCCCGACGCGCGCCGCGAGGTCGAGATCATCCGCCGCCGCGTCAGCGGCGCCTCCGAGACGCTGGCCGTCCAGGTGGCCGACGCGATCTCGCGCATGCGCGACTCCGACGTGCAGAAGCCGCCGGGCATCGCCGAGGCGATCGACTGGCTGGCGGCGCTCAGCCTGCTCGGCGTCGAGACGCTGGACGCCGCGGCCGTCGAGCGCACGCTCGGGTCGGTGCTCAAGTACGAGGAGGACCAGGAGGTGATCCGCGCGGCCGGCCTCGACCGGCTCGTGCTGGAGCGGTGAGCGCCTTCGGCCTGGAGACGATCCACCTCGACCTGCCGCCGCTGGCGGGTGCGCTGAGCCGCCGCCTGCACGATGCGGGAGTGCCGGTCACGCCCGAGCGCGCCGCGCGCTACGCGCAGGCGCTCGCGCTCGTGCGCCCGATCTCGCGCCGGCGCCTGTACTGGACCTCACGCGCCGTGTTCGTCTCCGACCCCGCCCAGCTCCCGGCCTTCGACGCCGTCTTCTTCGCGGTTTTCGGCACCGACCCGCCGGCCGGCGACCACGACCTCGACCACATGGAGACGGCACCGGCCGCGAGCGACGGGCGCCCGGCGACCGACCCCAAGCGCACCGCGGCCGACGCGTCGCGGCGCGACCCCGGCGCGGGCACGTCGGCCCCGGCGTCCGGCAGCGACGCGGGCGAGGACGACGATGCCCTCGAGGTGCCGCTGGCGATGGCCAGCGCGCGGGAGCGCCTGGGGTCCAGGCGCTTCGACGCGCTCGAGCCCGGCGAGCTGGCCCAGCTCTACCGGCTGATGTCGCGCCTGGCCCTCGCGACCCCGCTGCGCCAGACGCGCCGGCGCCGCCGCGGCCATCACGGCGAGCGCGTCGACCTGCGCGGCACGCTGCGCGCGAGCCTGCGCACCGGCGGCGACCCGATCCGGTTGCTGCGCCGCCGGCGGCGGGTCGTGCCCCGGCGCCTGGTGCTGCTCTGCGACATCTCGGGCTCGATGGAGCCCTACGCGCGGGCCTATCTGCAGTTCCTGACCTGCGCGGCCGACAGCGGCCCGAACACCGAGGCCTTCGTCTTCGCGACGCGCCTGACGCGGTTGACCCGGGCGCTGTCCTCGCGCAACCCCGAGCGCGCGATCCAGCGCGCGGCCGCGACCGCGCCCGACTGGTCCAGCGGCACGCGCATCGGCGACGCGCTGAAGACGTTCAACGACCGTCACGGCCGGCGCGGGATGGCCCGCGGCGCGGTCGTCGTGATCCTCTCCGACGGCTGGGAGCGCGGCGACCCGGCGCTCGTCGGTCGCGAGATGGCCCGCCTGGCGCGCCTGGCGCACCGCGTCGTCTGGGTCAACCCGCGCGTGAGCGCCGGTGGCTTCGAGGTGCAGGCCGGCGGCATGGTCGCGGCGCTGGCGCACTGCGACGCGCTGGTCAGCGGGCACAGCCTCGACGCGCTCGGTGAGGTCGCCGACGCGATTGGTGGCCTCGTGAGCCCGAAGCCCGACGCGCCCGTCGCGCGCGAGGCCGCGGAGGAGCCGTGGGCCAGCGCGACGCCGGTCGCCGGCAGCTCGGTCGCGATGCCCAGCGGGTACGGGCCGAGCCGCGGCAACACGACGCCCGGGTGGTCGATCGGTGGCGACGGCTGATGGCCGACGCGAAGCCCTGCATCTACCCCGGGTGCGAGCGTCCCGCCATGCCGCCCGACCCCCACGGCGGGCCGCCGTCGGCGTTCTGCGAGCTGGAGCAGCACAACGCGCTGACCGCCCATCAGGAGCGCCGGCGCATCGAAGAATCGACACAGGAGGAGGCGAAGCGTGGCTGACGAGGCCTATCGCGCGGTGTTCCTGCGCGTGCACCCGACGGGCAAGATGGTGCTCAGCCTGACCATCGAGTCCGACGGCAACGAGACCCGGTACGCGCGGCTCGTGGCCGACGAGCTCGGCGTGCCCGCGCCCGACGTGAAGGTGGTCCCGGCCGACACCGACCGCTTCGGCAACGGCCACGGCTACAACACCAGCCCCTCCGAGGGGACGCCGGCGGCGATCGCCAGCGCGGCGGCCAAGATCCGCGCCAAGGGCCAGCTGCTGGCCGGCATGGCGCTCGACGTCGCCCCCGACACGCTGCGGTGGGCCGACGGCGCCTGGAGCGCCGGCGATGCCGCGACGGTCAAGACGCTCGAGGCCGTGGCGCTGTACGCCCACGGCACCGGTGCGCTGCCGCCCGGCGTCGAGGGCGGCCTCGACGCGCAGACGGTCTACCGCGACTGATCACCCGGCCGGCAGCGTGCCCTCGAACACCACCTGCACCTCGTCGGCGACCTTCAGCGTCCCGAACAGCGCCGAGTACGGCTTCATGCCCCAGTCGCTCTGGCTGACGGTGGCGCTGCCGGAGAGCGCGCCGTCAGCGCCGACCGTCAGCGGGAAGGCGAGCGGGTGCGTCCGGCCGGCCAGCTCGAGCTCGCCCTGCACGTCGATGGTGGCGCCGTCGGCGCGAGCGGTGGTCGAGCGGAAGGCGATGCCGGTGCGCTTCAGCACGTCGTCGTCGATCGTCGTCTCGATGTTCGCCTTGTCGTCGTCGCCCAGCGCCTGGATCCCGCCCGTGCCGCTGCGCACGCGCAGCGACGTGGCGTCGGCGTCGAGCGTGAGCGAGGGCGAGTCGGAGATCTCGAGCGTCGCCGTCCAGGCCGTGACCTCGAGCACGAGATCGTGCCCCGCCCGGGCCGCGGCGCCGGCGCGGCCCGTCCTCACCAGCAGCGTCGCGTCGCCGGGTCCGAGCCGGTGGACACCTGGGACGATCGGCATGCCCGAGACCCTATAACCGCGAACAGGAGAGACACATATGGCCGTGGTGCTCGAACATCCCTTCTCGACCGACAAGGCGAGCGACGACATGTGGGCCGCGATCCTCGACCTCGAGCGCGTGGTGCCCGCCGTGCAGGGCGGCAAGGTGATCGAGAAGACCGGCCCTGAGGCGGTCAAGGCCGAGATCGTCGTGAAGATGGGCGCGATGTCGATGACGTTCACCGGCACGGTGGAGGTCACCGAGCACGACGACGGCGCGCGGCGGGCAGTGATGGCGGTGAAGTCCAAGGAGGCCGGGGGTCAGGGCCACGCGAACGCCACCATCGTCTTAACCGTCGCCGACGGCGGCGGCAGCATCGAGACCAACGCCCAGATCACCGGCAAGGCCGCGTCGATGGGCGAGGGCGTCGTGTCCGCGGTCCTCGACGGGCTCATCAAGGACTTCGCCGGCCGCCTGGGCCAGATCTGACGCCGATGGCGCAGGTCACGATGCGCGAGATCGGACCGGGCGAGGTGCCCTTCGACGGCGGCACGGCCCTGCAGGACGACCCGGCCCGGCCGGCGTTCCGGGGCAACGGCCCCGACGACTACACGTGCGTGCGGTGCGGGAACGTGCTGGCGCAGGGCATGCACGCGGTGCAGATGACCAAGAAGGTCAGGGTGAAGTGCGGCGTGTGCGCGACGGTGAACGTCGCGGTGGAGCGGCCCGAGGCGACTTGACCGTGCGCGGCGACCCCGGGGTAGCGTGCACGGGGGGTTCGGCCCTTTCGCGCCGCGTGATTGGACCATTCAGTCCATCTAGGCGTCGCGACTCAGACGCGCCCTGAGCCGCGCGAGCAGCGACGGCGGGCGCGGCTCGACCTCCTCGCGCAGCGGCAGGCGCCCCGCCCTGCGCGCGCGCTGCACGCATTCGGCGTGCACGTGGCGGCGGCGCTCCGGGTCGCCCTCGGGCGTGACGAGCATGTGGGGCTGCAGCGCGGGAAAGCGGTTGCCGCACAGCGGGCAGCGGTACGTGCGCGGGCGGCCGCTGCCCGAGGGGCGGATCGCATACCAACGGGCGCCGCGGAAGCTTGGATCGGCCACAGGTGGATGATGGCGTAGCGTTCACCGGGTGCCGTGCCTGGCCGTGATCCTCGCGTTGGTCTCCCCGCGCCTGGCGCTCGTCACGCTGTGGCTGTTCAGCAACATCCTCAGCCGCGCCTTCGACAGCTGGCTGCTGCCGCTGATCGGCTTCTTCGTGCTGCCGTGGACCACGCTGGCCTACGGGGTCATGTGGGACATCGGCGCCCACACGGTGACCGGCCTGGAGTGGCTGGTCGTGGCCGGGGCGTTCCTGGCCGACATCGGCGCGGTCGGCGGCACCGCGCGCGGCCGGCGCTAGCGGTAGGTCACGAGCGACCCGCCGGGCCCCTCCAGGTGGGCGTGCTCGTTGACCGACAGCAGGTTCACGCCGCCGGCGCCGACGATGAGCTTCGTCAGGCCGCCGTTGATCATCACCCGGTTGATGGCGATGAACGCCGGGTCGGGAGCGCCCAGCAGCGCGGCGCAGATCGACCCGAGCACGCCGCCCGAGGTCACCACGAGCGCGGTCTGCCCCGACGCAAGCGACGCGGCGAGGTCGGTCACGGCGTCGCGCGTGCGGGCGGCGAACACCGGCCACGGCTCGCCCGCGGCGACGGCGTCGCCCGCGTCGATCCACGCCGCCAAGGCCGCCTCGAGGATGCGCTGGAAGTCCTTGTTGGACGCCGGCGCCTCGGTGACCGATGCGTGGGCGGCGACGATCGCGTCGCTGTCGTACTCGTCGAAGCGCGGGTCGATCTCGACGTCGAGGCCGGTCGCCCGCGCGAACGGCGCCGCGGTGTCGCGCTGGCGCACGAGCGCGCCGCTCAGCAGCCGGTCGATGCGGATGCCGCGGGCGCCGAGGTGCGCGGTCAGCGCGGCGGCCTGCTCGTGGCCCTTCTCGGAGAGCACGTCGTAGTCGTCGGCGCCGAAGGACGCCTGGCCGTGGCGGGCGAGGAGGATGGCGGGCACCGGCGGATCATGCCGGGTCGCTATCCCGGCAGCGTCCGCGGCAGCCCGAACCAGGGCAGCACCCCGGTGTCGCCGAAGCGCGTGAGCTCGGTGATCGCCGCGCCCTCGACGCCGAGCACGAGCAGGCCGGCGGCGCGCGCGACGCCGCAGTTCGGGTCGCCGACGTAGTACCCGAATGCGGGCTGGCCGTTGGCCCGCGTGGCGACGAGGCGCAGGCCGCGGGCGCTGGTCCACAGCGCGCGAGTGCGTAGGAACGCGGCGATCGCCGGCCGGCCCTGGTACTCGTGCGGCTCGGGCGGCATCCGCAACCATGCGTCGTCGGTCAGCAGCGCGACGAGCGCGTCGATGTCGCCGGCCTCGAAGGCATCGCTGAAGCGCACCAGCAGCGCGCGCTGGGCGGGGGAGTCGGGCACGGCCGGTCCCTCGGGCCGGGCGGGGACGGCGTCGAGCGCGGCACGCGCTCGCTGGAGCGCACTGTTCACCGACGCCTCGCTGCTGTCGAGCATCACGGCCACCTCGGCGGCCCGGTAGCCGAGCACGTCGCGCAGCACCAGGACCGCCCGCTGGTGGGGCGCCATGCGCTGGAGGCCGGACACGAAGGCGAGGCCCACCGCCTCGCGCGTCTCGTAGCGGGCGCCGGGACCCGGGGCGCGGTCGGGCAGCCCCTCGAGGAGGGCGTCGGGGTAGGGCTGCAGCCAGATCGGCTCGCCCATCCGCGTCGGGTCGGGCACCTCAGCGCCGAGCACGGCGGCGGGCCGGCGGGCGCTGTCGCGCAGGGCGTTGAGGCAGCGGTTCGTGGCGATCGTGTAGAGCCAGCTGCGCAGCGACGCCCGGCCCTCGAAGCCGCCGAGCCCGTGCCAGGCGGCCAGCAGCGTCTCCTGCACGAGGTCCTCGGCGTCCTGAACCGAGCCGAGGATGCGGTAGCAGTGCACCTGCAACTCCCGCCGGTGCGGATCCGTGAGCGCGCTGAACGCCTCCTCGTCGCCTGACCGGGCCCGCTGCAGCGTGGCGTCGCTCACCGGCTGATCCTCTCATCGCGCTGGTCCTCCTCGTCCATGGAGAGGTAGGGACACCGGCCGGGGGCGAAACTCATCGCTCAATCGCGGCGCGCGGGCGGGTCTGGTTCGTCATGACCACTTCGCAGAGATGGATCCTCGCCCTCGCGGCGCTGGCCGCCTTCATGACCGCCCTCGACACGCTCGTCGTGAGCACCGCGCTGAGCACGATCCGCGTGGACCTCGGCGCGTCGGTCGAGCAACTCGAATGGACCGTGAACGCCTACAACCTGAGCTTCGCGGTGCTGCTGATGACCGCGGCGGCGCTGGGCGACCGCTTCGGGCGCCGGCGGCTGTTCGCGGGCGGCATCGTGCTGTTCACGGTGGCCTCGGCGGCGTGCGCGCTTGCGCCCTCCGCGGGCGCACTGATCGGCGCCCGCGCCGTGCAGGGGGCGGGCGCGGCGGCGGTCACGACGTTGGCGCTGACGCTCGTCGGAACGGCATTCGGGCCCGAGCGGCGCGGGGCGGCGCTCGGCATCTTCTTCGCCGTCAACGGCCTCGCGGTCGCCAGCGGCCCGCTCGTCGGGGGCGCGGTCACCGAGGGGCTGGCCTGGCAGTGGATCTTCTGGCTGAACGTCCCGCTCGGCCTCGCGCTCGCGCCGCTCGTCCTCGCGCGCATCCCCGAGAGCCGCGGGGCTGACTCCGCGCTCGACCCCCGCGGCCTGGCGCTGGTCAGCGCGGGCGTCCTCGGCGTCGTCTGGGCGCTCGTCCGCGGGAACGCGGCCGGATGGGGGAGCCCCGAGGTGCTCGCAGCGCTCCTCGGAGGCGCGGCCCTGCTCGCGGCCTTCGTCTGGTGGCAGCTGCGCGCGCCGGCGCCGATGCTGCCCATGCGCTTCTTCGCGGTCCGGGCGTTCTCGGCCGGCAACGCCGCGATCTTCTGTGCGGTCGGGGCCCTGTTCTGCGCCGTGTTCTTCATCGCCCAGTTCCTGCAAGCGGGCCTGGGCTACGGGCCGCTCGGAGCCGGCCTGCGCCTGCTGCCATGGACGGCGACGCTGTTCTTCGTGGCGCCGGTGGCGGGGATGCTCGTCGACCGCTTCGGCGAACGCCCGTTCCTCGTCGCGGGGCCGGCGCTGCAGGCGGTGGGAATGGGCTGGATCGCGCTGATCGCCGACGCCGGCATGAGCTACGCCCAGCTGATCGCGCCGCTGATGGTCGCCGGCGTCGGCATCTCGATGTCGTTCCCGGCCGCGCAGAACTCGGTCGTCGGCTCGGTGCCGCCGGAGGCCATCGGCCAGGCCGCGGGCACGAACAGCACGATGCGCGAGCTGGGCGGCGTGCTCGGGATCGCGCTCGGCGTCGCGGCCTTTGCGGGCGCCGGGAGCTACGGGTCGCCCGGCGCGTTCAGCGACGGTTTCGCGGCGGCGATGTGGGTGTCGGCCGGGCTGTCGCTGCTCGCGGCCGTCGCCGGGGCGGCGCTCCCGCACCGCGTGCGTGACCCCGACGCGGTCCCGTTCACCCCGGCCTACGAGGTCGAGGCCGGGCGATGACCCGTCACACCGTCGTCCGCTACACCGTCAGGCCGGGGGCCGAGGTGCGCAACATCGAGCTCGTGCGCGCCGTCTACCGCGAGCTCGCGGAGCTCGCTCCTGCCGGCTTTCGCTACGCCACCTACCGGCTCGACGCGGGACGCACATTCGTGCACGTCGCCGTGAGCGAGGGCGCGAACCCGCTTCCCGGCCTGACGGCCTTCCGCGCGTTCCAGGGCGCGATCGACGAGCGCTGCGAGTGGGGGCCGGTCGTGAGCGAGGCCGAGGAGATCGGGGCCTTCGCGATCGACCCCGCCTAGGGCAGCCCCGGCTCGCGGCCCCCGACGCCGCCGAGCAGCTCGGCGGACCGCAGGGGCCCGCTGGTCGATCGCGCCAGCGGCGGCGTCGGATCCTCGGCGCCCTCCCGCAGCCCGTCGAGCAGCTCCATGAACGCCTCGGCGGCCGAGTACCGCGGCTCCCAGCCGAGCTCCTGCCGCGCCGCCGAGACGTCCATCAGCGGCACGCCGAGCGCGAGGTCGATCCAGCCCGCCGGCGCCGGCTGAAGCCGCGCCCGCCAGGTCGCGTCGGCGAGGCCACGGAGGACCCGGGCCTGCATGGGCACCCGCCGCGCGCCGAGCAGGCGGGCCAGCTCGGGCGGGTCGAGCACGGGGTCGGCGGCGACGTTGAACGCGCCGCGCGCGCTTGACATGAGCGCCCGGCGGTAGGCCTCGCCGACGTCGAGCGAGTGCACGGCCTGGAAGCGCAGCCGCGGCGTGTCGGGAACGAACGGGATCAGCCCCGGCCGGACGAGCGCGCCCGGGAGCAGCGGGCCTGCGAACAGGCGCCGGATGCCCGTCGCGGCCGCGCGCTTGAAGATCAGCCCGGGTCGCAGGCGGACCACGCGCAGCGCCGGGTGCTCGCCCTCCAGGCGGTCGAGCATGCGCTCGGCCTCGGCCTTGTGGCGTGAGTAGAACAGGCTGGGGATGCGTCGGGCAACCCGCTTCGCGTCCCGGCGCAGCCCGGCGCACGCGAACTCGAGCACGCGGTCGACGAGGGCGACGAGCTCGTCGACGGAGGCCGGGCTCTGCGGCGACCGCGTACGGTGACCCGCATGGACCAGCGCACGCTCGGACAGCAGGGCCTCAGCGTCTCGGCCCTCGGCCTCGGCACGATGGGCATGACCATGGCCTACGGGCCCGGCAGCGACGAGGACACGAGCGTCGCGACGCTCCGCCGCGCTCACGAGCTCGGCGTCACCTTCTTCGACACCGCCGAGCTCTACGGGATGGGCACGGGTGCGAGCGAGCAGCTCGTCGGCCGTGCGCTGAAGGACATCCGCGACGAGGTCGTCATCGCCACGAAGTTCGGCTTCGACCTCAGCGACCCCGAGAAGATCGGCACCGCCTTCGACAGCCGCCCGGACCACATCCGCGAGGTGACCGAGAACAGCCTGCGCTACCTGCAGACCGACCACATCGACGTGCTCTACCAGCACCGCATCGACCCCGACGTCCCGATCGAGGACGTCGCGGGCGCGGTCAAGGAGCTCATCGACGCCGGCAAGGTCCGGTACTTCGGGCTCAGCGAGGCGGGGGCCGACGTCATCCGTCGCGCGCACGCCGTGCAGCCCGTCTCCGTGCTCCAGACCGAGTACTCGATCTTCGAGCGCGCCGTCGAGGTCGAGATCCTCCCCGTCCTGCGCGAGCTCGGCATCGGCTTCGTTCCCTACTCGCCACTTGGCCGTGGCTTTCTCACCGGCGACTTCAAGCCCGCCGGCGAGTACCCGGCCGACGACATGCGCAGCTGGTCCGAGCAGTGGCAGCCAGGCAACTACGAGAAGAACGTCACCGCGGTCGAGCAGCTCGGAGCCCTCGCAGCGGAGAAGGACGCAAGCCCCGCGCAGCTCGCCCTCGCCTGGCTGCTGGCGCAGGGCGACGACGTCGTGCCGATCCCCGGGACGCGCAGCGAGAAGCGCTTGGAGGAGAACGTCGGCGCCGCGGACCTGACGCTCACCGACGCCGATTTCGAGCGCGTGCTGGAGATCGTGCCCCGCGGCGCCTACGGCAGCCGTTACCCGGAGGCGATGATGCCCGAGTGGGCCAGGTAGCCCCGACGCGCGCCTGCAGCTCGCGCAGGACCGGCCTTCTGCGTCACGCCGTATTCGGCGATTGCCATGCGCCACGACGGGAGAGAACGTCAGTGCGCCGCTCACTCCCCGCGTCGCGCATCTCAGGCCCGACACCCCGGCCGTTAACAGAGCACTACGAGAAGGCCGGCGACGTGACGAGTCTCACCATCGAATCAACTGAGCGTGACAGCGCGCTCCTGGTCCGCTCTCCGGATCCGATGAGCTGGCCGGTGGGCTGCACCGTGACGCGTCGCGGCCCGCTGACGACGATTGCGCTGGGCGGCGAGTTCGACGTCGACGACGTCGCGGGACTCGACCGAGCGGCGGCGCTCGCAATTGACCTTCCCGGGCTCGAGGTGCTCGTCGTCGATCTCTGCGACGTCGAGAACCTGGATCCGGGCCTGGGGCGCTGGTTGGTGCGCGCCGAGGAGTGGGCGGCGCGGGCTGGTGCGTCGGTGGTCGCGCTCGTCGAGCCCGGGTGCGCCGCCGATCGGCTGCGCATCTCTGGCGCCACGCCGCGTCTGCGCGTGCTGCGGGGCTCCGCCTCACTGACCTGAGCCGGACCCCAGCGTGGACGCCGCAAACTCAGCGGCGAGGCTGTCGAAGCGCCGGTGGTGCTTGAGCATCGCGTGCCGGCCGCCGTCGACGGCGACGTATCGAACCGTCGCGGTCGCCTGCAGGCGCCGGGCGAGTGCGAGCGATCGCTGAGGACTGGCGATCCGGTCCCGTGTGCCGTGCACGATCAGGATCTGGCGGTCCGACGATCCGGTCGGCGCGTCGCTGGGGTAGACCCATGGCGCCAGGGCGACGACGCTGCGGACCTCCGGGCGGCCGGCAGCAAACAGCGCGGCGCGCCCGCCGAGGGAGTGGCCGATCAGGCACGTCGGAACGCGGTCGCCGAGGCGCGTGGCGATCTCCTGGAGCGCCCACCTTGCATCGTCGACCGGGGTGTGGCGGGTGTCCCACCCGCGGTAGGAGTTCAGAAGGCGGAACACCGCCAGCTCCCTGCCGCCGAGGCGGGCGACCCGCCGGGCGACGGGGATCATGCGCAGCACCGAGAGCTGGGTCGGGCTGACCATCATTCTCTGACCGCGTCTGGCCCCGCCGTGGAGGACGAGCACGGCGCCGGCCGGGCGATCCGGAAGGGCGACCTCGATCAGACGTGGCTGCAGCTCCATGCGTCGTCTGTACCCAGGGGCGCGAGCCGCCGACGGAGTTGATCCCGAAGCGGGCGGACGGGAGCTGTCCGCGATCGGACCACTTCCGGACAGATCTGGACCGCCGTCAGCCGCTGGAGCGGCTCGCTTCCCGCACGGTTCGAAAAAAAAACCGTTGATTGCCGGTGAGTGGCGAGCAGCACTGCGGCTCATCATCAATTCGAAGGAGGAGCGGCATGGATCAGACCACCGCGCCGCCGACCGGGCAGAGCACCGGGGAGCAGATGCAGGACAAGGCCAAGGACGCCGCTGGCCAGGCGCAGGACAAAGTCCAGGAGAAGGCGCAGGAGACCGCCCAGCAGGCAAAGGGTCAGCTGCGCACCCAGGTCGACCAGCGCTCGTCGCAGGCGGGCGAGAAGGTCACGGGCACGGCGTCGGACATCCGCACCATCGCCGAGAAGCTGCGCGAGCAGGGCAACGACCAGCCGGCGAAGCTGGCCGACCAGGCCGCTGAGCGCGCCGAGCGGCTCGGTGGCTACCTGTCGCAGTCGAACGCGGACCGGATCCTCAACGACGTCGAGGGCTACGCCCGCCGGCAGCCGTGGGCCGTCGCCGTCGGCGGCGCCCTGGTCGGCTTTGCCGCGTCGCGCTTTCTGAAGGCTTCGAGCCGCGAGCGTTACGAGCAGGGTGCGACGGGCATTGCCACGACCCCCGGGCCGAGCGCCAACGGAGTCAGCACGTTCCCGCAGGCTCCCGCCGCGCAGGCACCGGTCCCCGCGCCGCAGCCGACGTTCGACCGCCTGGTCCCGACCGACCAGGTCGTGCCCGGAGCCGACCGCCCGACCCCGCCGGTCGTCGTGACCGACGAGGTCGTTCCCGGCAGCGATCGCGGCGGCTACTCGTGAGCTCGGTCGACAACACGGATGGCCCTGCGCTGAAGGAGCGCAGCATCGGTGAGCTGCTTCAGCAGCTCTCACAGGAGACGACGACGCTCGTCCGCCAGGAGCTCGAGCTCGCCCGAGCCGAGCTGACCGAGAAGGGCAAGGAGGCGGGCAAGGGCGCCGGCATGTTCGGCGGAGCGGGCGTCATGGCCCTCCTCGCCGCCGGCGCGCTGACCACCTGCATCATCGCCGCGCTGGACACGGCGATGGCGCTGTGGCTTGCCGCGCTCATCGTCGCCGTCGTCTACGGCGCCATCGCCGGCGTGTTGGCCCTCCAGGGCCGCGACCGTGTCAAGCGGGCCACACCGCCCGTTCCCGAGCAGACCATCGATTCGACGAAGGAGGACGTGGCATGGGCCAAGACCCGAGCACGATCCGGCAGCAGGTAGAAGGCACCCGCGAGCGCATGGGCGAGACCGTGGAGGCGCTGGCCTACAAGGCCGACGTCCCTAGTCGCGCCAAGGACAGCGTCAGTGGACGCGTGGACAGCCTCAAGGCAAAGGTGACCGGCGCCACGCCGGACGGCGACCAGGTCGCCGGACAGGCCAAGCGCGCCGTGGGCGTCGCCCAGGAGAACCCGCTGGGCCTCGCGCTCGGCGCGGTCGCCCTGGGCTTCCTCGGCGGCATGCTGATCCCGTCCACGCGCGTCGAGGACGAGAAGCTCGGCCCCGCGGCCGACCAGGTCAAGGACCAGGTCAAGGACGCCGCCCAGACCGCTGCCGAGCACGGCAAGGAGGCCGTCAGCGATGCCGCGAGCGCCGCGGGCGCAGCCGCCAAGGACGCCGGCCAGCAGCACGCCCAGGAGGCCAAGTCCGACCTCTCGCAGCAGGGGCAGCAGGCCAGTGAGCAGTTCAGCCCGACGTCCTAGGGCGACCGTCGGCGGCGGGCCGCGCGCACCACGCGCCCCCGCCGTCGACGCCGCCTTCGGTGGACGCCGAGCGCCGCGCGGGCAGGTGACTGCCTTCATGAGGCCGCCGCTACCCGGTCTCGCCGCTGGTTCATGCGCGCGGTCGGCGCCGATGTCTCCTGCACCTCGCCTTGGCAACGCGCGGCTCGCGGGTTTCGGGACGGCCCGGGGCGCCATGTCTCGAGGCGTCCCCGGGGCCCAGTCCCGGGCCGTCCTCGCGCGCTCGCGATGAGGTCGTGCGAACATCCCCTGAGGACGGCGGGCGGAGGCAGGGTCAGCGCCATCCGCAGTCGGGATCTCAGCACCTGGGGCTCGCGCAATCGTGACCGATTCGTGACTATTGCCCGCGATGAGCTACCGCCTGCGCCTCGAGGAGCCCGTCCCCGACGCGCTGCGTGCCGTGGCCGCCCAGCAGCTCGAGGCCGCGCTGCGCAGCCTGACCGACGGGCTCCGGGAGGACCCCGTCACGGCGGTGCACGATGCCCGCAAGAGCCTGAAGAAGACGCGGTCGCTACTGCGTCTCGCGCGGCCCGGCATGCCGGCGGGCGCCTACCGCGAGGAGAACTGGGCGCTGCGCGACATCGCCCGGTCACTGTCCTCGGCGCGCGACGCCGATGCCCTGATCGAGGTGGTCGACGACATCGCGGGCCGCTACGTCGGGCGCCTGCCCGAGGCCGTCTTCGCCGCGCTGCGCGAGCAGCTCGTCGGGTCCGCTTCGAGCTCGACCGAGGGGGGCGCCGACGCGGTGATCGAGGCGGCGATCGCCGATCTGCGATCGGCCCTGGACCGGACGACGACATGGCCCCTCGATGGCTGCGACCGCGACACGCTGGGAGCCGGCATCACCCGCGCCTACAGGCGCGGCCGCACCGCCCTGCGCGCAATCGAAGCGGAGCCCTCGGTGGAGGCACTGCACGAGTGGCGCAAGCGTGTCAAGGACCTCTGGTACCACTACCGCCTCCTGCGCAACGCCTGGCCGGGACCCTTGAAGGCCCTGGCCGGCGAGTGCAGCCTGCTGTCCGATCTGCTGGGCGACGATCACGACCTCGCGCTGCTCGCAGAGCACGTCTCCGACGCTGAGCTGCTCGACCTCGTGGCCGCCCGGCGCGCAGAGCTGCAGACGGACGCGGCGGCCCTCGGACGGCGTCTGTACGCCGAGAAGCCCGACGCGTTCCGGACGCGCATCGACGTCCTGCTCCAGGCGCAGCGCCCCGAGCACGTCGACTGATCCGCGACTTCGGCGGCCGCCGCTCTGACCGGGCGAGAACCTCGTCGTTGCCGCGGCCGGGCGGCTGGGTAGCGCCGAGCCGTCCACCCCTTCCTGAGGA
>JBDTYI010000204.1:0-3833 GCA_040005775.1 Solirubrobacteraceae bacterium | reverse complement strand
GAGCTACCAGACTGCTCCACCCCGCGGCGGACTGAAGACTTTATCAACTCGGCGCCGTCGACCTCAAGCTAGCGTCCCCGACCCATGGCGGCCGATCCCCCATCGTTCTGGCTGGCGCAGGAGCCCGCGGGCCCCGTCCGGCCCGCGCTGGAGGGCGACGCGCGGGCGGACGTCTGCATCGTCGGCGGCGGCCTGACCGGCCTCTGGACGGCCTACGAGTTGCGCCGCGCCGACCCCTCGCTGGGCGTCGTCGTGCTCGAGGCGCGCTACGCCGGCTTCGGCGCCTCCGGGCGCAACGGCGGCTGGCTGATGGGCGAGCTGGCGGGTGCGCGCGCGACGTGGGCCGCGCGGCACGGGCGCGAGGCGGTGATCGCGCAGGACCGCGTCATGCGCGGGACGATCGCCGAGGTCGCCCGCGTGCTGGAGCGCGAGAGGATCGAGTGCGACTGGGCCCACGGCGGCACCCTCCACGTCGCCCAGACACCGCTCGAGCTCAAGCGCGTCCGCGCGCACGTCGAGGCCATGCGCTCGTGGGGCTGGGCCGACGACGACCTGGCGTTGCTCGACGCACCGCAGGCCGCGCAGCGGATCGCCGTCGAGGGCGTGGTCGGCGCCTCGTTCACCCCGCACTGCGCGCGCGTACACCCCGCGCGCCTGGTGCTCGGGCTCGCCGCGGCCGCCGAGCGGGCCGGGGCGGCGATCTTCGAGCGCAGCCGGGTGACCGGCTGGGGCGACGGCGTCGTCCGCACCGCCGCGGGCCGCGTCCACACGCCGATCGTCGTCCGCGCGACCGAGGGCTACAGCGCCGACCTCCCGGGCCTGCGGCGCACACTGCTTCCCCTGACCAGCTCGATGATCGTCACCGACCAACTCGACGCCGGCACGCTCGCCGCCCTCAACTGGCAGAACGCCGAGACCATGCTCGACGGGCGCAACCGTTACGCCTACCTGCAGCGCACGGCCGACTGTCGCGTCGCGATCGGCGGCCGCGGCGTCCCCTACGCCTTCGGCTCGGGCACCGAGCGCGAGGGCCCCCTGCCCGCCCGCACCGCGCGCGAGCTGCGCGACCGGCTCGTCGAGCTGTTCCCGGTGCTCCGCGGCGTCGGAATCGCGGCTGGCTGGCACGGCGTGCTGGGCGTCGCGCGGGACTGGATGCCCGCGGTCGGCCTCGACCGCGCCCGCGGCGAGGCGTGGGCCGGCGGCTACGTCGGTGAGGGCGTGGGCGCCGCCAACCTGGCCGGCCGCACGCTGCGCGACCTGATCCTCGAGCGCGACACCGAGCTGACAACGCTGCCGTGGGTGGGCCCGTTCGCCCGCGCGTGGGAGCCCGAGCCGCTGCGCTGGCTCGGCGTCAACGCTGTGTACTTGCTCTACGGGGCGGCCGACCGGCGCGAGGCGCGCACGCGCCGCGCTTCGGTTGCGGGCCGCGCGGCGGACGCACTGGCCGGGCGCGGCGGTCTCGGAAGCGCGTGACGGCGGACGCCGGTCTGGGCATGATCCCGCCATGGCCCGCTGCTTCGTCACACGACGGCTCCCCGGCGACGGGCTCGACCGCCTCGCGGCCGTGCACGAGGTGGAGGTCTGGCCGGGTGAGCTTCCGCCGACGCCCGACGAGCTGCGCGGGCACGTCGCGTCGGCCACCGGCCTCCTCTCGCTGCTGACCGACCGGATCGACGCCGAGCTGCTCGACGCCGCGCCCGGCCTCGAGGCGATCGCCAACTATGCGGTCGGGTCGGACAACATCGACCTCGACGCCGCCCGCGAGCGCGGCATCGCCGTCGGCACCACGCCCGGGGCCCTCACCGACGCGACCGCCGACCTGGCCTTCGGGCTGATCCTCGCGGCGGCCCGGCGCCTCGCCGAGGCGCACGCCGACGTCACCGCCGGCAACTGGCGCACCTGGGAGCCCCAGGGCTGGCTCGGGCTCGAGCTGGCCGGCGCGACGCTGGCGATCGTCGGCGCCGGGCGCATCGGGCGGGCCGTCGCGCGGCGCGCCGAGGGCTTCGGGATGGACGTCGTCCTCGTGGGGCGCGGAGACGACCACGTCGCTGCGCTGCGCCGCGCCGACGTCGTCTCCCTTCACGCACCGCTCACCCCCGAGACGCACCACCTCATCGACGCCGCCGCGCTCGCGTCGATGAAGCCCACCGCGGTCCTCGTCAACACCGCGCGCGGCGGCCTGGTCGACCAGGCCGCGCTCGCCGACGCGCTGCGCGCGGGCGCGATCGCCGCCGCTGCGCTCGACGTCACCGACCCCGAGCCTCTGGCGCCCGACGACCCGCTACTGGCGGCGCCGAACGTCCTCGTCGTCCCGCACATCGGCTCGGCCACGACGCAGACGCGCGCGCGCATGGCCGACATGGCCGTCGACAACCTCCTCGCCGCGCTCGCCGGGCAGCCGATGCCCCACGCGGCGCAGTAGCGTGCGCGCGATGCGCGTCGCGGTCGTGGACATCGGCACGAACTCCACCCGCCTGCTCGTCGCCGAGGTCGACGGCGACCGCGTCGAGGAGCTCGACCGCCGCACCACGGTCACACGCCTGGGCCAGGGCGTCGACGCGTCCGGCGAGCTGGCGCACGAGGCGATGGACCGCGTGCACGCGGCGCTGCGCGAGTACCGCGCCGCCATGGACGAGCTCGGCGTCGTCACGAACGTCGCGGTCCTCACGAGCGCCGTGCGCGACGCGGCCAACGGCGCTGCGTTCACCACCGCCGTCCGCGAGCGCCACGGGCTCGACGCCCGCACCATCGTGGGCGACGAGGAGGCGCGCCTGACGTTCCTGGGCGCGACCAGCGAGCGCCCGGCCGGCGACGAGACCCCGATCGTCGTGATCGACATCGGCGGCGGCTCGACCGAGTTCGTCGTCGGCACCGGCCACGAGGCCCGCTTCCACGTCTCCACCCAGGCCGGCGTCGTGCGCATGACTGAGCGCCACCTCCACCACGACCCCCCGGCGCCCGACGAGCTGCACGCGCTGCGCGAGGACGTGCGCGCCCTGATCACCGCGGGGGTCGAGCCCGACGTGCGCTCCTCGGTCGAGGCGGCGATCGCCGTCGCGGGCACGGCCACCTCGGTCGCCGCGATCGACTTGGCCCTGGAGCCCTACGACCCCGCGCGCGTCCACGGGCACGTCGTCTCGGTCGCGCGCACCGAGCAGATCCTCGGCGCTCTGGCCGCGATCACCGAGGGCGAGCGCCGTGAGATCGCGGGCCTGCACCCCGATCGCGCCCCGACCATCGTGGCCGGCGTCGCCATGCTGCTGGAGGCGATGGAGGCGTTCGGCCTGGACGCCTTCGAGGCCTCCGAGCACGACATCCTCCGCGGCGCCGCGCTTCAGCTCGCGGCGCGATCCAGCAGCACGTAGCCCGTCGCGCCAGGGTCCTGGCGCACGAAGCCCTCGCGCTCGTACAGCGCCAGCGCGGGCGCGTTGCGCGAGCCCGTCCCGACCCGCAACGCGCGGCCGCCGGCCCTGCGCACCGCCAGGCGCACCGCATCCGTCCCGACGCCGCGCCGGAACGCGCGCGGCGCGACGAACAGCCGCGCGATCACCAGGACGTCGCCGTCGTCCTCGAGCCCGACGCCGCCGACGAGCTCGCCGGCCTCGTCGCACAGCCAGATCTCCTCCCCGCACGCGGCGATGTCCTCCGCGGCCTGCTTCAGCGGCGGCAGGTCCGGATAGCCGATGAGCTGCGCCTCGACCTCGTAGGACGCCCGGTGGACCGGCAGCATCGCCTCGATCGCGGCGCGGTCGCCGAGATCGAGCCTACGCCAGGTTCGACTTGCGCGGGTAGACGACATCGGGGTCGGTGAGCACGTTGACCAGCGCCGGCTT